>CANQYD010000072.1 GCA_947627985.1 uncultured Clostridia bacterium | reverse complement strand
ACGATTCCCGAAAGATTAAAAGATTTAAGAGTAATGCAGAAGCACTTGACTTTAGAAGAGTTGGCAGAGCAGACAGGCTTGTCAAAATCTGCCCTTGGCAAATACGAAACTGACGACTATAAGGACATTAGTCCGTTCGCAATCGTCACGCTTGCGGAGTTTTATGGAGTATCTACCCTCGGTCTGACTGAAACAAAAAAAAATCACCCAAACACAACTCTTAGCGAGCTGCATTTGAGTGATGAAGCGATAGATGTTTTGAAAAGCGGAAAGTTAAATAATCGACTGATTTCAGAGATCCTTTGTCACGGGAGTTTCAAGAGGTTGCTTGTTGATTCCGAAGTTTTCGTTGATAGAATCGCGGAAATGCACACCGAGGAATTTACCTCCGTCATGAATGCCGGCAGGCTTAGGGTTTTAGCTAAAAACGGCGATGTAAACAGCTTAGACGCACGGACTTTGGAAATTGCGAAAGAGGTGGACAAGCATTATATTGAGGGCGTTTTGACACAAGATTTGCTTTCGATTCTTAACGATATTAGGGAAAAGCATTTTGCGGATAGTACGACCGCGGACGCGCCCTACACGGCTGACGAAGCGCAGAAAAAGATTGACGAGGTTATGAATTTCAAGGGCAGCGACCGGGAAAAACAGCTGTTTCTTGTATGCAATCAACTGCAAATTCCATACAATACTTTGAAGCCGGACGAGAAAGCTGCACTTTTGAGCGCAATATCCAAGTCAAAGATTCTGGGGAAATTAGGGAAGCACGGCAGAGGTAAAAGAAAGCATAAAAAATAGGGCAAGGATTATCCTTGCCCTATTTTCGCCCTAAATTTCGCTTGACGGTGCCGTAAATTGATTTTTTGATTGAAAACTTCTTTATGGACACCTGCCACATGCCCCGGGGGATGTGTTTAGTGGTCGATGTGACGGATACCGTCAAGCATAGAAGAGATCGCTTCCGCAAGATTCGCTAACTGATCGGGATCCGAGTCTCCATAGTTGCAGTTGACCGCCTGAGAAATGATGTCAAGCGCCATTTCCTTAGTTGACCTCTGCTTCGGCGGCTTGATGTCGTCGTAGAGCTTCTCGTAAAACGCGATGAGCTTCTGATTGGTGGTCTCGCGGCACTTTACGGTGGTTGCAATTCCGTTTGCCTTTCCCTCGCCGGCAACGTCGGCGGGACCTTGACCCGACACTATTCCCGACAAAGTTTCAAGCGCTTTGTAAATGTACTCGTTGTCCTGCTGTATCTTTTCGATCTGCGAAAGAATGTAGCCGATAGAAAGCTCGGGCTGAGCGCTTAATGCCGTTTCCGAGATATCCTCGACGGCTTTTCCCCACTCGTTCAGAAGTTTCTTCAGGAGTGGTTCCTTCTCACTGTGGGGAAGCCCGGAAGCGCTGATCTTTTGATAGAGCTCCAAAACCTTTTCCGCGCCGCCGATATTTTTCGGCGATTTATCACTCGCAGCCTTTTCAAGGAATTCGGTGACGGACTGTTTAAGGGTTTCGTTTGAGACGTCGGCGGTTTCTGCGGTTGTATTAAGATTAGTTTTTACGTTGTTATCAGACATTTTTGTATCCTCCATAATATCCGGCGGACACGCAAGGCAAATCGTATTATCGTCTACGAAGCGTGCCCTGCCTTTTTTAACAAGACCTTTCGCCCTTTTCGGGTAGGTCGCTTCATATTCATTGCCATTTTCGTCGATAACGGAAACATTCTTTTCGATGGGTTCCGACCCCCCTTTTTTATTGACGTGAAGCCGTGTTTTTAGTGATGAGTGTCTCCTCCCGCTTCGGGAGTATTATAGCATAAAATGCGGGGGATGTCAAGACAGAAGGCAGAAGGGCAGAAGTCGGATTGTCAGAATTTCAAGGCGTCACCGTTGGTGACAGATTTAATTAGTGAGAATAATGAGGGTGATTTGTACACTCCCGGCAGAAGGGGAGAAGTCGGATTGTCAGAATTTCAAGGCGTCACCGTTGGCGACAGATTTAATTAGCGAGGATATGAGGGCGATTTGTACACTCCCGTAGTAGGCGGAAGGCAGGGGCGAGATATCAGATTATGCGCTCGGTCCGAAAAGAAAAAAGTCAAAAAAATCGCGAGCCTTTTGAAAAAGGGCTCGATTGAAAACTTTTGCCTTGTCCCTCACAACGTTGTGCGCAAGATATCTGCCTTCTATCCTCTAACCTCTACCCGCACAAACTCCCAAACACACCCCAACACCTGCCGCCGCTCTTACCCCCAAAAACCCTCGATCCCCGTCTAAAAGCAAATCCCGAAACTCTCATGTTCCGGGATTCTGTCCAATATCTTACTCGGCAGGATAAACGCTCACCTTTTTGCGGTCGCGTCCGAAGCGCTCATAGCGCACAACGCCGTCCACCTTTGCAAAAAGCGTGTCGTCGGAGCCGATCCCGACGTTTACGCCGGGGTGAATGTGAGTCCCGCGCTGGCGGTACAAAATGTTGCCGGCTAAAACCGCCTGACCGTCCGCTCTCTTGGCGCCGAGCCTCTTCGACTCGGATTCACGACCGTTCTTGGTCGAGCTGACGCCCTTCTTGTGCGCGAAGAACTGCATGCTGATTCTTAACATATTTTCACACCTCCGAAATTTTCACTGATATGTTTTTGGGATATTCCTCTTCCAAAACCCGCAGATGATCGTATAATCCGCGGACTATATCTCCGCTTCCGCTTTTCAGCTTCATTGATATATTGTCATCTTTGACATCTACATCAGCCCGGAGCTTAAATATCTCCGTCGCCAAGTTGCATGTGAGCATGACCGCCGAGGAAACGCTCGCGCAGACGATGTCGCTGCCGGATTCGGAGTATCCCGAATGCCCCGATATTGAAAATCCTGTAAAATCTTCCCCGGAGCGTTCAAAAATCGCTTTGATCATTACGCCTTGATGGATTCAATGCGGACCTGTGTATAGGGCTGTCTGTGACCCATCTTGCGGTGGGTGGAGCCCTTCTTGGGCTTGTAGGTGAAAACGGTGATCTTCTTGGATTTACCGTTTTTCAGAACCTTCGCCTCGACCGCGGCACCCGAAACATAGGGGGTTCCGACAGTCACGCCGTTGTCGTTTGAGACCGCGATGACCTTGTCGAAGGACACGCTGTCGTCGGCGTTTACGGGAAGCTTCTCGATGAAGAGGATATCGCCCTCTTTGACCTGATACTGCTTTCCGCCGGTTTCAATCACTGCATACATTATAGCGGCACCTGCCTTTTCTATAAAACTCGCTGTACTCGGGCGGGCATAGTACGCCTCTTTGAGCCCTTAACATGCGGCTTTAGGATTATAACATATTTCACCCCAAAAAGCAAGTAAAGGGCAAAAAGTTTACAGAAAATTTACATTTGGAAGATGATTTGGGCGCGCTGATATCCATAATCATCCAAAAAATCACACCCCGGCGGGAATTCCGTCGGGGTATGGGGGATTATTCGCTCATCTCCCAGTTATGATAAACCTCCTGAACGTCGTCGTTGTCGTCAAGGGTATCGAGGAGAAGGTTCATCAGCCTGATCTGTTCGGGATCGGTGAGGGTGGTGTAGGTCGAGGGAACCATCGCGTCCTCGGCGGAATCGACCTCGTAGCCCATGCCTTTAAGAGCCTCGGCGACGCGGTAGACGTCGTTGGGCTCGGCGGTGATCTCGACGGCGTCGTCTTCGATATTGAAATCGGTGGCGCCAGCCTCGAAGCAGTCCTCCATCAGCTTATCCTCGTCGCAGCCGTTGTTTTCCATCGTGATGACCCCCTTGCGGGTGAACATGAAGGAGACGCAGCCGGTGGTGCCCATGTTGCCGCCGAACTTGTCGAAATAGTGCCTGACGTCGCCTGCGGTGCGGTTTTTGTTGTCGGTGAGGCACTCGACGATGACGGCGACCCCGCCGGGACCGTAGCCCTCGTAGACCATCGTCTCGTAGCTGTTCTTGTCGCTGTCTCCGGCGGCTTTTTTGATTACTCGGTCAATGTTGTCGTTCGGGACGTTGTTGGCTTTGGCTTTTGCGATGAGATCGCGAAGTTTAGAGTTTGAAGCGGGATCGGGACCGCCTTCTTTGACGCAGACGGTGATCTCGCGCCCGATTCGGGTGAATATCTTGGCTTTTGCGCCGTCGGCAGCCTCTTTTTTGCGCTTGATGTTGTTCCACTTTGAATGTCCGGACATAAAAAATACTCCTTTTATTATAACATGCCGCAACCCGGCAATTTTATCGGAAATATTATAGCACATGCGGCGGGAAAAGTCAAGACGATGAAAAAGAGGGGAGTGTCCCATCCACCCACATTAAAGAAAATTAACAAGACCGAAAGGCAATTCGCCTTTTGGATACTTCTCACG
>CANQYD010000071.1 GCA_947627985.1 uncultured Clostridia bacterium | reverse complement strand
TTTATGGAAAGGCGCGGGAAACGTACCCGCGCTTGGGGAAAAATACGACCCCGACCTGCCGGGTCTCTGCTCCTATCGAACCTTTCACAGAACTGCACCCGGGTACAAGGCGAAGCCCGCACGCTTCGCGTGCCACCCGCGCCAAAGGCGCGGGTGCGCCGGTCCTTCGGACCGGCGGGGCTTCGCCCCACAACCCCCGTTTCCACCCACCCAAAATAAAAGGAGGACCAAAAATGAAGCTCAACATCTCCGCGCTGAACGACAAAAGCGCATGGGCGTCCGCAGGCGTCAGGCTGCCGCAGTTCGACGTCCCCGAAGTCGCGAAAAGGACCGATGAAAGCCCGATCTGGCTGCACTTCGGCGCAGGAAATATCTTCCGGGGATTTGTAGGCTCGATCCAGCAGAGGCTCCTGAATCAGGGGCTTTCCGACTGCGGGATCATCGCCGCAGACACCTTCGACTACGAAATAATTGACAAAATTTACAAGCCGTTCGACAACCTGACCCTCAATGTCAGCCTAAACCCCGACGGCTCGACCGACTGTGAAATTTTGGGATCGGTCGTCGGCGCGCTGAAAGCCGATTGCACCGATGAGTCCCAGATGTCGGAATTCAGGAGGATTTTTGCCGCACCTTCCCTGCAAATGGTAAGCTTTACCATCACCGAGAAGGGCTACGCCATCAGAAATACCTCGGGCGAGCTGCTGCCGACCGTCAAAAGCGACATCGAAAACGGTCCCGAGCAGCCTCATCACGCGATGAGTTTCGTCGCCGCTATGCTCTTGCACCGCTTTAAAACGTGCAAGTCGCCTCTTGCCGTCGTCTCGATGGACAACTGCTCCCACAACGGCGAAAAACTGAAAAATGCCGTCTGCGAGGTCGCCTCGGCGTGGGTCAAAAAAGGCTTTGCTGGCAGGGAATATCTTGATTATATTGAAGATAATGTATCCTTCCCCTGGTCGATGATCGACAAGATCACCCCGAGACCCGCCAAGCCGGTCGAGGAAAAATTATCCAAAATTGGCGTCGAGAATATGTCGCCGATCATCACCTCAAAGGGCACCTACATCGCGCCGTTTGTCAATGCCGAGAAGCCGGAGTACCTCGTGATCGAGGACGACTTCCCAAACGGGCGCCCGCCGCTTGAGAGAGCCGGAGTATATCTCACCGACCGCGACACCGTCAACAAAACCGAGCGAATGAAGGTCACGACCTGCCTCAACCCGCTTCACACCGCGCTCGCGGTCTATGGCTGCATGCTCGGCTACACGCTGATTTGCGACGAGATGAAGGACGCGGAACTTGTTAAATTGATTAAGAAATTAGGCTATGACGAGGGCTTGCCGGTTGTCACGGACCCCGGGATCATCAGCCCCAAGGCGTTTATCGACGAGGTCGTGAACGAGCGTCTCCCGAACCCGTTCATGCCCGACGCGCCGCAGAGGATCGCGACGGACACCTCCCAAAAAGTGGGAATTCGGTTCGGCGAGACCATCAAGAGCTACGCCGCGGCTGGTCGTGCGGCAGATCTGACGGCGATACCGCTTGCGATTGCGGGCTGGCTTCGCTATCTCTTGGCTGTTGATGATGATCTTCAGCCCATCGAGGTCTCGAGCGACCCCCTCAAAGACGAGCTTCAGGCGAAGCTTCGGGGCATTGAGATCGGCAGACCCGAGACGGTCGGCGATAAGCTTATCCCGATCCTTGAAAACGCGAACATTTTCGGCTCAGACCTCGTTGAGAACGGGCTTTCCGGGAAGATCGAGGGCTACTTTAAGGAGCTGATCGCCGGGAAGGGAGCCGTCCGGAAGACGCTGAAAAAGTACCTTTGACGGGAATCGGGGGTGCTGTGGGGTGGGGATTTCGGGGGCGAGTGCGGGAGGAGGGGAAGGGGGGCGAAGCCCCCGCCGATCCGAAGGATCGGCGGACCCGGCGGCTCCGCCGCCGGGTGGCACGCTTCGCGTGCCGGGCTTCGCCCTGTATTCCCCCACCCCACCACCCACCCCTCCCCTCTCCACCCACCCCTCCCCTCTTCCTCACCACCCCCACACCCAATATAGGAGGACCTCACCATGAACCTCAAACGCCTTGCCGCGCTCATTTTCACCGCGGCACTGCTCACAAGCTGCACCGGCGTCCCCCACGAGCCGTCGGAGACGGCGCCCCCCGCCACGGAGCCGATTTTGACGGAACCCCCTGCCACGACGACCGAGATGACCACTCCCCCGCCTCCGACCGAGCCGCCGACCACCACCGAACCCCCGGTCACCGAGCCTCCCGAGCCGGAATTTTACACCGTAAGCCTCCTCTGTGCGGGCGACAACCTGATCCATTCCTCGATCTACAATCAGGCAGCCAGACGTGCAAAATCCAACGGCATGGAGGGTTATGATTTCTCCTATCCATATGAAAAAATAGAAAGATATGTAAAATCCGCCGACCTCGCGATCCTGAATCAGGAGACCATCGTCACCGACCGCCTTGAGCCGTCCGACTACCCGCGCTTCTGTTCGCCCGAAGACCTCGGCGAGCACATGATCGACATCGGCTTCGACGTCTTTTCGATATCCAACAACCACGTCCTCGACCGCGGCGAAGAGGGTCTTGTCGATACTCTCGATTTCTGGGATTCCCACCCCGAAGTGCTCCGCTACGGCGCGTACAGAAACGATGAAGATCGGGAGAATATCCGCATAAAGACGGTCAACAACATCACCTTCGCCTTTTTGGGATATATGGAGCACACCAACGGGCTGTCCCTGCCGAAGGATTCGGAGCTTAGGGTCACATATCTCAAAGAGCTCGATAAGATCGAGAGCGATATCCGGCGCGCCGACGATCTTGCCGACGTCGTGATAGTGTCGCCTCACTACGGCGTCGAGGTCTCGAACGACGTCACCGACAGCCAACGCGACCTCACCCGGAAGTTTGTCGAGTGGGGAGCCGACATCATTATCGGGACCCAGCCGCACACGGTCCAGACGATGGAATATATTGACAAGCCCGACGGCAGCCGAGCGTTCGTCTTCTATTGCCTCGGGAATTTCATCTCGTCGATGGACAACCCGAAGGCGATGGTGGGGATGATGGGCAGCCTCGACGTCACCAAAAATTCGGGGACCGGCGAGATCGCGATCGAAAACGTCAAAGCGATCCCGATCATCGACCAGTACGGCGCGCGGTATCATCAGGTCCACATCGTCCCCTATGCCGAGTACACGCCCGAGGACCTTGCGGCGCACGGCTGTTCCGGGTTCGATCAGGCGGCGATCGACAAGGTGCTCTCAAATATCCCGGACGAATTTCTCGCCATTGAGTAATTTTTATGGATATATTAACTGCACGTATATTTTTGGGATATCATGAGCACTCCTTAGCTTCTCCCAACCTACTACGCCCGGCAATATTCAGCAGATTTTATACAATATGAAAAACACCCGGAGGCAAAGATGACCACATTTGAGATGATTTACGAGGTCGTGAAGATGATCCCGAGAGGCAAAGTTGCGAGCTACGGGCAGGTTGCGGCGCTTGCCGGGAATCCGAGATGGTCGAGGGTGGTGGGGTATGCGCTTCACGTCAACCCCGACCCGGAAAATATTCCCTGCTACCGCGTCGTCACCAAGGACGGCAGACTTTCCGAAGCCTTCGCATTCGGAGGGATAAATATCCAGCGCGAGCTTTTGGAAAAAGACGGCGTCGAGTTTGACGGCGATGGCAAAGTCATCATGGAAAAATTCCGCTGGAGAGCAGACGGCAGGTAGGCGGAAAAGAGATATCAGGGTTAGAATTTTGCCCAACCTTATAAGAGACAAGTCAAAAAGGTTTTGCCCCGCTTTTCCTAAAAAAGCGGGCGGGGTCGAGGGGCAGAGCCCCTCGTCGCCCGTCGCAACGGGCGAAATCCCCGCAAGAGGACGGCTCAAGCCGTCCTCTTGCGGTTTATTGTTAATAGAGCGCAGGAGGGGGCATGAAAACAGTCCTGTGGACTGTTTTCGCGGGGGAACCCTCGCCGGGGGTTCCCCCAACAAAAAGCCGGCGACGAGGTCGCCCGGAAGCCAAGCGAAGCGAGGCTCAAATGCCCCCTCTCCCTTGGGAGAGGGGGTTGGGGGTGAGGGTAAGCCCTCCCCTTCAGGGGAGGGGTTGGGGTGGGGGAAGCCGGAAAAGGGGTATGGGGAAAACCCCGCGGGGGTTGTCCCCACATTTGCCGAGCTCAGCTCGGCAAAACAGTAGCGCAGTTGTAAAAAGTGCTTTGTACTGTAGTGCTATCCTAAAATCGTACACATAGGGGGGTAGATTTTGTACAGAAGATAGTATAATATAAGACATGATAAAATCATCTTCCAAACAAGCAATCCCCAAGTGTGAACAGGAGGTTTAAAATGAAGTACACCAAAGAGCAAAGATTAGACATCGGACGTAAACTCTATTCCGGTGAACTCACTC
>CANQYD010000070.1 GCA_947627985.1 uncultured Clostridia bacterium | reverse complement strand
AGAAGCATTGAAACCCTGAGAGCTGTCGTTGAAGTTTTTGTTGACGCATACAATAAATTCGGAATTGCAAAATTGATATATCGTGAGAAGTATCCAAAAGGAGAATTGCCCTTTGGACTGGTTGATTTCCTTTAATGTGGGCGGAATGGACACCCCCCTCTACCCTCTAACTTGACATCTTCCCCCAACCCTGCTATAATATCACATGCGGAGGTGGTATCATGCGCGGAAAATTCATCGTCATTGAGGGTCTCGACGGCTCTGGAAAGGGCACCCAAATCTCCCTTCTTGCCGAGCACCTGTCAGCCCGCGGACCCGTCCACGTCACCTGCGAGCCGACCAAATACGCGACCGGCGGGCTCATTCGCGACGCTCTTTCGGGAATAACAAAGCGCACGCCGTCGGAGCTTGCGGGACTGTTTTTGGCAGATAGGATCGCCCACTGCGAGAACCCCGCCGACGGGATCAGAATCCTCATAAACCGCGGCGTCAACGTCGTTTGCGACCGCTACTACTACTCGAGCCTCGCCTATCAGGGCGCCGACATCGGGCTCGATTGGCTCCTTGACGCCAACGTCGCCTGCCCGGCGATCCTCAAGCCGGACATCTGTATTTTTCTGGATGTTTCTGCCGACGTCGCCGACAGCCGGATCGAGAGCGGTCGGGTGAGCCGGGAGATTTTTGAGGATCGGGATACCATCGAACGCGTTCGGAAGCAGTATTTTGAGGTATTTAAGCGGCTCCCGGATCATAAAATTTCGGTGATAAATGCTGCGCGGTCCCCGGTCGATGTGTCACGCGACGTAATTTGCGAGGTAGATAAGCTTTTTTAGATCATGCATAATCGGGGAGATTTATACACATGTCATACATTTCCGATATCCGGAAAAAGATAGGTCACGACATCGTGATAATGCCCTGCGCCTGCCTTATTATCGGCGACGGGAAAGGGCGGATACTTCTGCAAAAGCGCGCCGACGACGGCAAATGGGGATATCACGGAGGAGCCGTAGAGGTCGGTGAATCGGTAGAAGACGCACTTAGGCGGGAAATTTCGGAGGAGCTCGGGATAACGCTTATCGATTACGAGCTCTTCGGGGTCTACTCGGGAGACGGGTATATGCATACATACCCGAACGGCGACGTCTGCTCATGTATAGATATAGTATATTTATGCAAAAGCTACGCCGGGGAGTTTTCACTTCCGGACGGCGAAGTCACAGAGCTTGAATGGTTTGGGGAGGAAAATATCCCCAAAAATCTCACCGACAGCTGCCGCAGACCTATCGCCGATTATTTTGAAAAATTTACAAAAAATATCTGAAAGAAGGGGCTTTTGCCGATGATTTCATGGCTCACAAAGACGACGGTCGGAAAGATTTTCGCGACGTTTTTCATCTCTATGCTGCCGGTGGTGGAGCTTCGCGGCGGCATTCCCTACGGCGTCGGGTTCGGTCTGAGCCCGCTTGCCGCGATGATAACCGCTATGCTCGGGAACCTCCTGCCGATACCTTTTATCCTGCTCTTGCTGGATAAAATCATGAATTTTTGCAAGAAGCAGAAAGGATTTTTAGGCAAATTCGCCAATTTTTTGGAACAAAAAGCCTACAAAAACAAGGCGACGATCGACAAGTACAAGGCGCTCGGGCTGATCATTCTGGTCGCGATCCCGCTTCCCGGGACCGGCGCTTGGACCGGCGCTCTGGTCGCGACGGTGCTGCGAATGGACCGGCGGACCGCGTTTCCCTGCATTTGCGCGGGGGTGCTGATCGCGGGGCTGGCGGTCACGCTGCTGAGCTACGGCGTCAAGGCTATGATATAAATTTCCCGCCATTCCGGGGTGCCGGGTGGCGGGATTTTGATTTTCCCGGGCGGTTACTTATCCACATACTCAATAATATCCTCAACGCGGCAGTTCAGGATCGCGCAAAGATCGTCTATCTTTGTCGTCGTGATCCCTCCGCCCTTTTTTATTCTGTCGATAGTCGCGCTGCTGATCCCGTAGCGGTTTATAAGCGCGTAGGTGGACACCCCTCTCTGCTTCATAGTCCTCCAAAGCGGCTCGTAGCTGATCATAATATAACCCCTCAATATTCTTAATCCTATTTTAAGAATAAATTGTTGTTATATTCTTAACAATAGTCATAATTATGACTATAATATATAATGACTTTTGGAGAATGCGGGTGAGCGGGAGGTGAGCGCGATCAGCTTTGCGGACAGTTTAAAAAATCAGCGGGCAAACGAGCAGAAGAAAATTCGCGACGAGCGGACCGAGACCATCAAGAGGCTTGCCCGCGGCTATGAGCAGCGATTTGAGGCGGCGGTCGTCTCGGAGTGCAGATCAGCCTCGGCTGCCGGCAAAAGGTCGGTTTTTGGATATCTCTCGTCGAGATGGGTCGGCGGCAGCTGCGAGCTCGCGATTTTTGATTTCGACGGCGGCAGCAACGTCTATCACGGCTCCGGGGAGGATTTCAGGATCGAGAGTTTTGGCTCCGAGCCGGATTTTTCGGAGTATCTCTGCCGAATTTTCGGGGATATTTGTCGGCGGCTCGGTTTTCGGGATTTTGAGATATCCAAGGAGCTGAGGGGGATCGAGCGGCTTGTCGTCGAGGAAAAGCCGGACGCGGCTCGCCGGGAGGTACGGTTTGTTGACGGGGAGGAGTATGTGATTAGGGTGAGGATTGAGTGGTAGGGGGAAAGAGCGTGGAGATGTAAGGAAGCTTTGAGAATGAGAAAAGAAGCTTTCAAGCCACCACGACTTTTTTAAAAGGTATTCCCACCATTTTGCAGGGGCAAAATGGTGGGAATGCTATTTTAAATAGACCCCCTCCCCCGGTTTACTTTTGTGCAGACTTATAGTAGAGCGTAGCCCCCTCCCCCTTTTAGGGGGAGGGGCTGGGGGTAGGAGTGGTACAAAATTTGCAGGCAGCTTTCTGCTGCTATCATGGGTTGCGGACAGATGGAAGGCTTGGCACAGGGTTTAGTGTTTCTATAGCGGCTTGATTGAAGCAGAAGGCTGGGCTGCGGGGGTTGGTGCCCATACCGGACTCTGATAGGATCAGAAGGTAAAAGATAAAAATCTGACCTCTGACTTCTATCTTCTGTCCTCTGTGCAGCCGGAGGGTGCACGGGGCGAAGCCCCGCTGCCGAAGGCAGCGCGCCGACGCTTCGCGTCGGCGGTGCGACTTCGTCGCACGGGCTTCGCCCTTCCCTCCCCCGCCTCTTCCGCAAAACCTTCCCAGACCCACATTACCCCAAGTCAGCACCAAGCCCACCTCCCCGCTCCCCTCTCCTTATCGCACATCGGTGCAAGCTCCCGCCCCGCAGCCACCCTCCTCCACCGCATAGGCTCCCGCGTCGCAGATCGGCATAGCTACAGAATCTGCTGTCTGATCCCAATCTATCCCTCAAAAAATCCCCCGAGCGCCTGCCCGGGGGTAAATCTTAAAAATCAATAATCGCTCTAAGCGCGTCCTTCGGCCGGTAATTTTCATCAAAGAGAAGCGGATAATTCTTCCTGCCCTCGGCGTTCTTGAAGCCGTTGAGCCAGCTGTGCCGATCCGAAACTCCCCAAACCGTCACGTTTTCGATGACCCCCTTGTAGTCCCGGAAGATCTCGAACGCCCGCCGGTATGTCCTCGTGACCCGGTCGGCGAGCTCGTTTTCGGGGACTGTTTTCTCCGGATTCTTCCAGTCGATGCAGTTGACGTCCATCTCGGTGATATGTATCTTGAGCCCGAGCTCGGCGTACATATCGTAAGAACGCCGCATTTCATCGAAATCCTTGTCGGTCATAGCGGCATTTATGTGGCACTGGCAGCCGACAACATCTACCAAACGGCGCTCATTAAGCGTCTCTAAGAGCTTCATGATGCTCTCACGCTTCTGCGGATTGTACTCGTTATAGTCGTTGCAGCAGAGTTCCGTATCAGGGAAAAATTTCCTCGCGAGGGCATAGATATCCAAAAGGTAATCATCGCCGAGCTTCTGCTTGAAGACGGTTTGGCGCAGGTAGCCGCCGTGGTCGTCCACCGCCTCGTTGACGACGTCCCAGCAGTAGCAGTCGGGGTATCGCGAGCTCATGACGTCGAAGTGCTCGAGGGTATTTTTCCTGATCTCGTCGGCTGACAGCTGCTCGAAAATCCCCCAAGGGTAGCTTGCGTGCCACATGAGGTTGTGCCCGCGGACGGCGATGCCATGGGCTTTTGCAAAGTTGTAGATCTTGTCGGCGGGCGCAAAATCAGTCTCCTGCGACGGGTGAATGAAGCGCTCGCGGCGGGTGATCTCGGGAGGCTCGGGGGTCTCGCCATGCCTCATCTTCCAAAAATCGGGGCGCTTGTACTCGTGCGGGTGAATGCTGTTGTACTTCATCTCGTTTTCGCATGTTACAGTGTTGAAGTGAGCTGCGACGGTGTCGGCAGCCTCATCGAGACAGTGAGCTGAGACCGCGGCGCCGACCGTGAAGTAGTTTTTGTAAGCTTCCTTGAGGGTTTGCATTGGGGTCATCCTTTCTTGTGGGGGATTTGGATAGGTATACAAAATTTTTGGGGGTGGGGTTGGCGGGGTTGCATAATCTTGGGTGGGGGGGACAGTGCGG
>CANQYD010000069.1 GCA_947627985.1 uncultured Clostridia bacterium | reverse complement strand
TTTAATGTCTTATATTATACCACCTTCTGTACAAAATCTACCCCCTACGTGTACGATTTTAGGATAGCACTACAAAGTCGCCCGGGAGCCGAGCGAAGCAAGGCTCGAAAAGCCCCTCCCCACTGGGGAGGGGTTGGGGAGGGGGGGAAAGCCGGAGGGGTGTGGGGAACCCCGCAGGGGTGCCCCACAGCCGGA
Organism: uncultured Clostridia bacterium; assembly: GCA_947627985.1. GTDB lineage: Bacteria > Bacillota > Clostridia > Oscillospirales > Ruminococcaceae > Faeciplasma. Next base: position 4,780 of record CANQYD010000069.1, on the reverse strand, counting down.
AAGGGATATGTGGAAAACCCCACAGGGGTTTTCCACAACATAGTTAGTACCGTTGGCGTCTAAAGAAATCAAACAATGGTTTAAATGTAAAATAGTAGTCCCCGCCCTCTCCTACCCATTGTTAAAAGGTATTCGTTCATTTTCCTGCCGGAAAATGAACTCATGCTATTTTAAGCAGACCCCCTCCCCGTCGAAGTCTGCACATACTTGTAGTAAAGCGAAGCCCCTCCCCCTGAAAGGGGGAGGGGCTGAGTGAAAGGGTAAAGGAAACCATTCCACTTTCCATGGAGTTTTTACCCCGGATACCTCACATTCTCTGCTCCCCAATCCTTGATAACCTCCGCAAAAGCCGCCGCCGACTTCTTTGCAGCCCGCAGATCGTGGTCCAGCCAGTTGCCGCATTCTTCCCGCCTTGCGCCGGGTATCTCGCCTTCAAAATCTTTAATGAAATTAAACGCTTCCCGGCACAGCCCGATCGCCCGTTCGCAGCTCACGCTGTCCCGAAGAATCATGTAAAACCCCGTCCGGCAGCCCATCGGACCGACGTATACGACCTTATCCGACACCTCGGAATTCCGGGCGTAGGTCGCAAAGAGGTGCTCGATCGTGTGCGCTTCGGCGGGCGACAGATAATCCCCGGCGTTCGGGGTCTTCATTCTGACGTCGTAGGTCACGCAGTCGCCGTCCACCCGCGAGATATAAATCCCCGGGGTCAGCAGGTCGTGATTGACGGTAAAACTTGCTATTTTTTCCATATTATCACCTACAGTATCTCAATCAGCGCGAGCAGCAAAAACATCATGCCGAGCGCAAATTCGGTATATTTTGCGATATTTTTTCCGGTGATCCACACCGCCGACGGCGTCGGATCATTATTGTCGGAAATCAGGCGAATGCGTATCGATACGAGCTTCCAAAGGAGCTTCGGCGCCAAAAATCCCACCGCCGCAAAGATCAGAAAGATTATTCCCGCGACCGAGTAAGTCCCGACGTACCCGGGATCCGCAGCCATCGAAGCCCACAGAAGGCAGAGTGCATGCAGGGTCGAACCGAACAGGCTAAGAGACCCCAAAACGCGGTCCGAAGCGGTGGAACAGAGCCCGTATGATCGTGAAGATAATTTGGCTGCGGTTTTCCCGAGGCGCTGATTATAGGCAATTTCTTCCTTTTCACTCATCTCGGTGAGCAAACTTCCGCACTCGGGACATACCGATTTATCCTCCGAGATATTACCGCATTCTTTACATATTTTCATGATATTTCCTCCCTACATCGCTATAAGAAGATTTATCACTGCTATGACCGACAGGATCACACCAATGCCGAAAAGCCCGAATTTTACGGCATTTACAGCCTTCGTGCCGATTTTTGACAATGATCCCGAGAACGCGAAAACGATTGCCGAGACCAAAAAACAGGCTACCCCGCCGAGGCAATAGGGGAGGCAGACGGCTTCTTTGGGAGCCTCGCCGACGTACTCAAACCCCACGCCTTCGGTGTAGGTCACGATCTGACTGCCGCTGATGATCTGACCGTGCGGGAAGTTTTCGGAGAGGCTCTCGTTGAACCTTCCCGCGGCGGCGATGAGGATAAGAAGCAGGAGAATCAGGGCGGCGCAGATAACGGAAAAGACTGCGTCGGATTTTTTTGCAAGGCTTTTATTCATGCTTCAGCCCCCGATCATTTTGCAAAATCCCGAAGAGCCGAGATATCAAGATCATCAAACTTCTCAAGGAATTTTGCAAGCTCCCGGGCGATGATCTTCACCCCGCCTTCCGCGTCGGATTCAATATTTAAGGGCATAAGCGGCTCGTGGAGAGAAAGCCGCAGAAGCAGCCAGCCGTTTCCGTGATCTTTGTCGGCGTTTATGCGAACGCCCTCGTGATTGTCGGGCGCCAAGGTCCAGCCGGGGACGGTTTTTGCATACTCCGTCAGCTGATCGATGACCGACTGACCGTAGGGCTTGAAGTCGGAAAGATTGAGATTCATTCTGAACTCCCGGCTCTCGGCGGGTTCGCGAAGGGTCTCGATCAGGGAGTGAAGGGTGTAGCCCTCTTTTTTGGAGCGGGAGAGCTCGATGATGAGCTTCGTGACGATATATGCGCCGTCGTCCAAGAAATAATTTTCTTTGAATGCGCCGTGCCCCGAGGTCTCGATGGCGAGCTGCGAATCGATACCCTCCGAATTTAAGCGGATTGATTCGTTGATGACGTTTCTGTAGCCTCTTTTAAAGCGGTGATGCACCCCGCCTTTTTCCTTGATGAATTCGGCAAGCCCAGACGACGTCACGGAATCGGTGACGATGGAAGTGCCGGGGTGATCCCTTAAGAGCATCGCCGAGAGGATAGCGATAAGGCGGTTGCGATTTAGCTCGGAACCGTCGGAAAGTACGGCTCCCGCGCGGTCAACATCGGTATCAAAAATAATGCCTAAGTCTGCCTTGCTCTCTCTGACGGCTTCGGTGATTGAAGCCATCGCCTCCTTGTTTTCGGGGTTCGGGATATGGTTCGGGAAGCTGCCGTCGGGGTCTAAATATCTCGAACCGTCGGTATTTGCACCGAGGGGTTTAAGGACTTTTTCGGCATAAAATCCCCCTGCGCCGTTTCCGGCGTCTACTACTATCCGAAGCCCGGAAAGAGGCTTATCTGCGCCTCCGCATGCCGATCTTATCATGTCGGCAAGGCGCTTTGAGTATACGTCCATGAAGGCGTCTTTTCTGATATCCGAAGCCGGAAGCCCGGTGTGCTCATCGCTCTCGGCGTATCCGATGATCTCTTTGATATCGGAAGCCTCGACGCCTCCGTCGGGTGTGAAGAACTTGTAGCCGTTTCGGTTATAGGGAAGGTGGGAGGCGGTCACCATCACCGAGCCGTCGAACATATATCCCTCGGTCTTTGTCGTCATGAACATCGCGGGAGTTGAGGCAAGACCCATGTCGGTGACGGAAATTCCCTCTTTTGAAAGGGTGTCGCACATCCAGCCGAGCAGAGTTTCGCCCGACAGCCTCGAATCGCGACCCACTGCCACGCGCAGATTTTTCCTGCCGCTTCTTCTGATGAGCCAGAGCGCGAATCCCCTTGCGATATCGCGGCAGGCTTGCTCGGTGAGGTTGACCTCCTGACCCGGCACTCCCGGAAGGGCTATGCCTCTGACGTCGCTTTCGTTTCTCAAAGATGAATATTTTGACATATTGTTACCTCCTTTATTCCGCAAGCTCGATGACGACGGTCATGGCGCTTTTGGGTTCCATCACGACGGTGAATTCCTTCCCGTCATGAGAAATATTACCCGTTCTTTCAAGATTTTTGGTGCCGTCGGTCTGATAAGTCTCGATATATCCTATCTCCGAGCCTCCCTTGAGACTGATCTTCTCGGAATATTTTGTATCGGAAGAGTTTATCAGCACGGCGACGACATTTCCGGAATCGGAATAAGCCGAGCAGAGAATGCCGCTTGCGGGGCTTTCCGTCGCGCCTATCCTGACGCTTCCCGGTCGGACGTATTTGGAGTAGTGAGCCATCATATATCCGCGTTTGGAGACGGTGCCGTCCTCCTTCATCGGGCTGTAGAACCGCCTGATATACCACCAGACATAGGCTTGCATGTTGCCGGTCGTCATCGCGTTGTGGATATTCATCGCGACCTGAAGAGCCTCGGGATAGGTGTCGGCGTCGCTGTCGGAATTCGGGACGTAGACCTCGGTCATCCAGAGCTCCTTGCCCTCGCCCTTTTCCTCGAAGAGGGGGTACGCCATATCGCTCTTCTGAGTGCCGTAGAAGTGGGTGCCGAAGATGTCGATCTTCGAGAGCGCGTCGGGGTCGTTCAAGATCGCGTCATAGAAATTCTTTTTATACTGAAACGCCTCGGGAGACATGATCTTGCAGTCGATTTGATCGGAATAATTTTTGATGAAGTCCATGATCTCGTCGGTCGTCCACCATGTCCACTCAGCCGCGTAGTCGGGCTCGTTCTGTATCGATATTGCATATAGCTCGACGCCGTTGTCCCTCATGAATGTAACAAAATCGTTTAAGTGCTTGGCATAATCGGCATATTTATCATGCTGAAGACGCTTGGCGTCGGGGTCGTCAGCCTTGTCGAAGCGCTCGCACATATCGTCCGGCGGATTCCAAGGAGACGCAAATATAAGAGCGCCCTGTTTTTGAGCATATTTAGCGGTCGGGATCTCCTTCTCCCAGTTATTGGGATCGGGGTCGACATGAATCCTTAAAATCGTGAAGCCGAGCTGATCGTCGCCGTTTAAAAATGCGGTTTTTCGCTGATCTTCGGTGAGATCGTCGATCCACCCGGGATAATTTATCCCGCCGAAGCCTTGGATCGTCTGATGAACCTCGGACGGGTCGAGCTCAATCAACCCGCCGTCGGCGCAGTCCGAAACATCGGGGGTAAAGAGCTCGTCGTCCCTGATTTTAACGGGTTCGCTGCCGCAGGAACTCAGCAGCATCACCGCCGCCAAAAGTCCGGCAGCGGGTCTTAAAATTTTCCTCATAACAATGTCCTCCAAGTAATTTTAATAATTATACCACAGCGCGGAAAGTTTTGCAATAATTTGGGGAGAAAAATTAATTGGGAGGGGGAGGAGGGGAGATTTATCTTTCACCTGCTGCTTCTGACGGGGGTGGGCAGGGGAGGGAACCTGCAATCGGGCTTCTGCGCCCTACCGACCCGGGGAGGGGGCAGGGGGTACGGGCGAAGCCCGTGCGACGAAGTCGCACCGCCGACGCTTCGCGTCGGCGCGCTGCCTGCGGCAGCGGGGCTT
>CANQYD010000068.1 GCA_947627985.1 uncultured Clostridia bacterium | reverse complement strand
GCCGGTTTTTTGTTGGGGGAACCCCCGGCGAGGGTTCCCCCGATGAAAACAGTCCACAGGACTGTTTTCATTTCCCCTTCCTGCGCTTATGAACGATATATCGCAAGACGACGGCTCCGCCGTCCTCTTGCGGGGATTTCGCCCGTTGCGACGGGCGACTTGGGGGCGCCGCCCCCGAGACCCCCGCAAGCCCTTTAAAAAGGGCTTGACCCTAAACTTGCCTTGTCTCTCATAGGGCTGGTCAATAATCTAACCTCTAACCCTCTAACCTCTAATGCCTGCCTCTGCCCTCTGCCTATCTGTCCTCTGCCTGTCTGACAATGGCTTCCCACAGCCCGTTCAGATAGCACGCCCCGAGCGCACGGTCATACAGCCCGTAGCCGGGTCTTCCGACCTCGCCCCAGATCATTCTGCCGTGGTCGGGTCGGATATAGGTGTCGGGACAGACTTCATAAATCGCCTTCATGATCTCGTACATGTCAAGATCACCGTCGGAACTGAGGTGCGAGCTCTCGCAGAAGCAGCGATCATTCCCAATGTGCCTGAGATTTCTGACGTGCAGGCAGCCGATCCTCCCCATCTTGCCGAAGTGCCGGATAACCGACGGCACGTCGTTATTGACGTTGGAGCCGAACGAGCCGGTGCAGAGGCAGATGGCGTTCGACGGGCTGTCGTGGAGTTTGATGATCTTATCATACCCCTCCTGATCGTGGGCAAGCCTCGGCAGACCGAAAATCTTCCAGCCCGGATCGTCGGGGTGGCACGCCATCACGACGCCGCATTCTTCGCAGGTCGGGATGATCCCGTCGAGGAAATATTTGTAATTCTCAAGAAGCTTTTCCTCGTCGATATTTTCATAGAGTTTCAGAACTTTTTCAAGATCGGCAAGGCGCTCGGGTTCCCAACCGGGAAGCGAGAAGCCGTTGCAGTTGTCGGCTGTACGTTTGACGATGTCGAGAGGCGAGAGGGTGCCGAGCTCGGCTTCATCGTAGTACATCGAGGTGGAGCCGTCGGGATTGGGTCTTGCAAGATCGGTCCTCAGCCAGTCGAGCACCGGCATGAAGTTGTAGACGATGACCTTCACGCCGTATTTTGCAAGATTTCGGATAGTTATACGGTAATTTTCGATATATTTGTCCCTCGTCGGGAGTCCGAGCTTGATATCCTCATGGACGTTGACGCTCTCGATCACCTCGCACTCAAGCCCTGCTTCATGCACCTCGTCGATATAGCTCTTGATTTCCTCCTCGGTCCAGACTTCGCCTGCGGCTTTATAATCCAAAAAGCCCATGACGCCGGTCATTCCGGGGATTTGCCGGATCTGCGAAAGAGTGACGGAATCGCTCTTCGAGCCGAACCAGCGGAAAGTCATTTTCATACTTCTCATCCTTTCGGTAAAATATCTTATAAAGATAATAACACTTAACGGGAGATTATTCAAGCATTATTTGCAAAAAATTCTTGCAAATTGGAATATCTGCCCCTTTTGGGCGTTGACTTTGGGGCGTGAAAGGGGTATAATGAGCATTAAATCAGGCGGGCTGAGCGCCGGCTCATTCCCCCCTCCCCCGCGGGGCTGAGGGGAAGCTCAGGGCTGAGTGCGAGCCCCTCCCCCAAGGGGGGGAGGGGCGGAACCGAACCCCGTTTTCGCGGAAAGGTCGGCGGGGTGGGGGGATCAGGACAGCATGAGCGAGCCAGCGAGCGAATACCTTTTTGGAGGCTTCGGACAGCTGCAAGGAGGGGCGAAGCGCTTTAAGGGGCGGCGATACCGATCTGATTTCCGGCTAAGGCGGAATCACATATAAATAACGGAGGAAAAACCATGACAGCAAGAGAAGAAATCGTAAAGAGAATAGAAGCGCTCGGGGTCGTCCCGGTCATCGCAATCAACGACGCCGAGAAAGCCGTGCCGCTCGCAAAAGCCCTCTGCAAAGGCGGTCTGCCGGCAGCAGAGATCACTTTCAGGACCGATTGCGCCGCGCAAGCCATCAAAAAAATCCGCAGCGAGGTCCCCGAGATGCTGGTTGGCGCGGGAACGGTGCTTACAAAAGAACAGGTGGACGGCGCGCTCGAAGCGGGCTCGCAGTTCATCGTCACCCCGGGATTCAATCCCGAGATCGTAAGATATGCATTGTCGGTAGGGGCAATTATCATGCCCGGAACGGCGACTCCCGGCGAGATGGAGCAGGCGATGAGCATGGGGCTTGACATCGTGAAGTTTTTCCCGGCTGAGCAAAACGGCGGCGTCGCGAAGTTAAAAGCCGTCTCGGCGCCCTATTCTAAACTCAGATTCATGCCGACCGGCGGGGTCAATGAGAAAAACATCTCGTCATACTTAAGCTTTGACAAGATCATCGCCTGCGGGGGGACGTGGATGGTCAAAAAGGACATGATCGACGCCGGGGACTGGGAAGGCATCGAGAAGCTGACGAGGCAGGCTGTAATGGCTGCGCAGGGCTTTGAAGTCAGGGAAATCAGCGCCGACGGGATCACGCTGGCGGCTAACAACGTGGCTCGGGCTGAGGGATACATCAAGGCTGCGGGCTTAAGGTGCGATAAGATTAAGGTTGTGAAGAAGTAGGGGGGAAGGTGCAGGAGGAAGGGAAGGTGCAGGGCGAAGCCCCGGCACGCGGCAGCGTGCCGACCGGCGGCGGAGCCGCCGGTCCTCCGATCCGAAGGATCGGAGGGGGCTTCGCCCGTAAACCCCGATTCTGCAGGAGTCCTTCTAAGAGGCAGGCTCCCCCATAAGCCCCGTTCCCGCACCTGCCCGCCCTTTTTGCAGATAATTCCCGGCGCCGACTTTAGCTTAGCGCCGCTGAAAATTTAGGAGGATCATCATGAAAAAAATCATCACATTCGGCGAGATCATGCTCCGCCTCAACCCGGAAGGCTACCTTCGCTTCGTTCAGGCGGATAAACTCGAGGCGACCTACGGCGGAGGCGAGGCAAACGTCGCGGTATCGCTTGCAAACTACGGCATGAACGCGGCTTTCGTATCAAAAGTCCCGGCTCACGAGATCGGTCAGTGCGCGGTCAACGAGCTCCGCAGATACGGCGTGGACACGTCAGATATGGTCAGAGGAGGAGATCGCCTCGGCATCTACTTTGCGGAAAAAGGAGCCTCCCAGCGCCCTTCCAAGGTCATCTACGACCGCGCGGGAAGCTCGATCTCGCAGGCAGTTCCCGAAGATTTTGATTGGGATAAGATATTTGACGGCGCCGATTGGTTCCACTTCACCGGGATCACCCCGGCTCTCGGCGGAAACCTCCCCGAGATCTGCCTTGAGGCATGCAAAAAAGCGCATGAACACGGCGTCACGGTATCATGCGACCTCAACTACCGCAAAAAGCTCTGGACCCGCGATCAGGCGAGGGAGACGATGTCAAAGCTGGTCCCCTATGTCGATCTTTGCATCGCAAACGAGGAGGACGCCAAGGACGTCTTCGGCATCGAGGCTGAGAATACCGACATCAACTCCGGCAAGCTCAATCACGAGGGGTATGTCAGCGTCGCCAAGCAGCTCTCAGACAGGTTCGGCTGTAAATATGTCGCGATCACCCTGCGCTCCTCCATCTCGGCAAACGACAACGACTGGGCGGGCATGCTCTACACCGGCGGCGAGGCGCACTTCTCAAAGAGCTATCACATGCATATAGTCGATCGCGTAGGCGGAGGCGACAGCTTCGGCGGAGGGCTTATCTACGCGCTTTTGTCGGGGTATGAGCCGGATCGTGCGATCAACTTCGCAGTCGCGGCGTCCTGCTTAAAGCACTCCATCGAGCACGACTTCAACCTCTGCTCCGTCTCCGAGGTCGAGGCTCTTGCCGGCGGCGACGGCTCGGGAAGAGTGCAGAGATAAATATAATAATTCAGCCCCTCGTTTGAGGGGCTTTTATTTATGCTTCTTTAGTTTTGACCAGCGCTCTGACCCGCTCGACAGCCGCCTTATAGCGCGGCTCGTTTCTTATCGGATCGAACCATTCCCAGCCATGTTCGGCTGTGAGCTGATACAAAATATTCGACGGGAAGACGATCGAGCAGGTAGTAACTCCGCCGTGGATATAGTAAAAATAAATCTCGCGTTCAAGGGGCAGGGTTGGGTTGTTTGAGGGAGCGTCCCAGTCCTCGTGCGCTTCGGCGGTTATGTCCCTTATCCAAGGCGAACCGAAGCTGATTTTCCGCGGCGTTGTGATTTCCATGATCTTTTCAAGATACCCGACAGTATCTTCAAGGGCGATCAGCGCGTTCTCCCTGTCTCCCGAAGCGCCGAGATAACAGGCTCTTGCGACGCCCAAGGTCAGCCTTGACTGCGCGAAGAAGTCAACCTCGCCTTTAGGCGCGATAGGGTGCTCCGCGGTCGGGGTCTCGCCGCAGAAGCTGTGCAGAAGATCAAGCTTGAATTTATTTGCCGCGGTATTTTCGGCAAGGTCTGTCTTTCTTGTATCGCTGAAGCTCTCGGAGAGAAGCATGTCGATAAGCTCCGCGAGCCGGTATTGCTTCATCTCCTCATATTTGTCCCATTCGCCTTTGGCTCTGTATCTGCGCCTAAGCAGGTTGTCGTGCAGAAGGTCGATGTCATAGGAATATTTCTCCAAGAACTTCCCGATGTGCTCGTCGTCTTCCATAACGGTCATGGTATTGATTGTGATGGAGTCTTTCGATTCGACCTCAAGAATTTTTTCAGCCAGAAGCCTGAATTCGGGCAGCATCTCCTTGGAATTGCGGACGTTTGTGTTTGATTCTAACCAAATCCGCCACATCTGCGCGATGATTCCGTCGCGCCTGATCTCTGCGAGCATGGATTTAAGCTTTTCAAAGTCGGTAGGGGTCTCGAATGTCGCCCTGCAAAAATCCGAAATCATCTTTTTCGAGCGGGCGAGCTTTTCCTCCTCCGGCATGCCGAGAAGCGCGTCGACGCTTACGCCGAAAAGCTGCGCCAGCGGCGGCAAAAGCTCCATATCCGGGTATGCCGTGCCTGCTTCCTTTCATTATGGTAACGATTTTTTGATTTTTGAACCTCAATCGATTTTTCCTATAAACCTGTAATAGATGTCTACTTTCTGGCGCTTTTCGCCGTTTTCGAGCGTTTCGGCGTTATG
>CANQYD010000067.1 GCA_947627985.1 uncultured Clostridia bacterium | reverse complement strand
TTCGCAAATGTAGTAACTTTGCGAAAGATTTTTTCTTTTTCCAGCAAAATTCATGTCGAATTTGATGATTTTGTCATTTGATTATAGCTGATTTTTAGTCAATCTGACAATAACCAATTTCGCTATAAAGCTTAAATTCCCCGACCGATACCCTAAGATACCGTCCGGTGATAAAAAGTGTTGTTTTGACCCTTTTTCTTACACAAAACCGCTTTTCAGCCTTATAATGAAATTACCCTACCCCTACCTTCAAAAAGCCTCACAGCGCAGATTTTTGCCGATTTTCAACACATATTGCTACAGTAAAATCAGCCTTGCCTGCGCTTTGAGATGTAACTCGGGCAGTCTACAACAACAGTCTTAAAACTCTGCTTGCAGTCGCGGGCACATTTCTTGCAAAGGGGGTTATACTTCCTGCGACCGTCCGAAACGATGAACATCTCCCACTTGGACTTCCAGTGCTTGCTCCTGCTCATAAATCCCTCACCGCCCTTTCGGGCTCAGCCTTGGGCAGCTCGGATTTCGCGGCTTTCAGCCTTTCAACATTCGATGGGAGGAACAGACGGGTGAGCGGTGATTTTGCAACGTGCCTTCTGGCTTTGCCTTAGTGATGTACGAACCTTTGAAGCCCGGGCATGCGGGGTTAGGTGGGTGTGGTGCGGGAGGCGTGGTGCTGCACGGGGTGGGTACGGGAGAAGGGTCTGTGAGAAGAGTTGGGGGGGAGTGCAGGGCGAAGCCCGACCGCGCGCGAGCGCGGTCGCTTCCACGGCGAAGCCGTGGAAGCCGGCGCCGAAGGCGCCGGGGGCTTCGCCCCGTGAGCCTTGGCTCTATGCAGCACCCCGTAAGGGGCACCCGCCTTCCAAGGTCGGTTTTTGCAGAAAGTACAGAAGGAGCTGATTCCGTCTCCCCTCCCCCAAAATCCTCTGCACTTCACAAAAAAATATGCAACCTTTTCACCCCTCGGGCGACTATATAAGCGAAAGGAGGCTGGGACATGAAAAGCTCGGAAATGCTCATACGCGAATACGTCTCGGAATTTATGGAAAAAGTCTACTATTTCTGCCTGAAAAAGACAGGAAATCCCGATGGCGCGTTCGATCTTGCGCAGGACATCTCCCTCGGGATCATCACCTCACTCTCAAAAGGCACCGTTCCCGATGATTTTCCGGCATATGTCTGGCGGTCGGCGCGCAACCGCTATGCCGATTATGCCGAACATCGGCGAAAATCCCGCGAAAGATACGGCGGAGACGTGTATGAGCTCGATATCGCGGGCGCCGAAAAATCCCCCGAGGAGCAGGTGCTCAGAAGCGAACAGCTCTCAATTCTTCGCCGCGAGCTGGCATTTATTTCGGAGGATTACCGCAAAATCGTCCTCGCTTTTTATATCGAGGATCGCTCGATTCGGGATATTTCCTCGGCGCTCGGTCTTCCCGAAAACACGGTGAAGTCAAAACTTTACCGCGCAAGAAAAATATTGAAAGAAGGAATGGATATGGCAAGAGAATTCGGCACAAAAAGTTTTAAACCCGAGAACATTTCATTCATCGAGAGCGGAAACGTCACCCCGCAGGTGCCTTGGGGCGCTGCGAATACTTTATTTTCCAAAAACGTCCTTATCGAAGCCGCCGACAACCCGTCTACAGTCGAGGAGCTTGCGATCGCCCTCGGGATAGCCGTTCCGTACATGCAGGAGAAGGTGGATGAGCTGGTAAACGCAACCCTGTTAAAGAAATTGGACGGGAAGAAGTACGTCACCGATTTCCCGATCGTCTCAGCCGGGAAACGCGCAGACGCGGTCGAAATCCTCAAAAAATCGGCTCACGAAGCGGCTCTGTATGCCGACGAAATCGCGGAAGACGTCGTCAGAATCATCAAAGAAACGGGCTGCGCCGATCATTCAGACCTCGACGGCAACAGCCTCAAGTGGTTCTCGGTTTTCGAGACGGTCACGACCGCGGAGGGCGATTCCGGCTTGAATTTCAGCCGCGAACCGCGCGCAAACGGCGATGATTGGGAGTTTTACGGCTTTGAGGAGGGCGACCGGCATATCGATTGCAACTTCGTGAGCCATAATACAAACGGTACCGACAGTTGCAGCATTTCGGTGTATAATATGCATAAATATAACCTCTGCGGGAATTTTGAGCCGCATGATTACAATGACAAAAATCTTGTTTTGGCGATGAAGATGATCCGCTCCGGCAGGAATTACAACGATCTGTCCGAAGATGAGAAATCAGTCTTTGACAGTCTGAAAGCGCTTGTTCATGCTGATTTGGACGGCAGGCTTGTCTCGGATATTCTCATGATGACCGGCGACGAGTACGGAAAGATCGTTAAGGTGATTAAGGAGCATTCATCATATAAAAGGCTCGTGGGGATCATGCATAAAAATGCAGAAAATATACTTAAACTGCTTAAATCTGAGAGGAATCAATATGTCAGGAAATATCTGCCCGGGGTGGTGAATATAACCAATCATATCCGCGGTTTTGTCGCCGACGAGGAACTTGCCGCCGGGAGGCTCGGGCTGCCTAAGAAGCCGGAGGAGAGCTTGGCGACGGCGTGCGCGGTGGTGTGGTAGAGGGGCGAACAGAGGGCAGAGGGCAGAAGTCAGAGGTCAGATTCTGTTCTTTTACCTGCGGTTTCTGATATGGGGCGATAGTGGCGCCCAACCCCTGTGCCCAGCCTTCCTGTTCCATACCGAACCCCGGGAGGAGCAGAAGGTTCGGGCGAAGCCCGTGCGACGAAGTCGCACCGCCGACGCGAAGCGTCGGCGCGCTGCCTGCGGCAGCGGGGCTTCGCCCTGAGCTTTCAGCCACTATCGAAGTTGGGTAGAGGCACCAGACCTTGTGCCAAGCCTACCATCTGTCTCCAACCTATGATAGAAACAGAAAGTTGCAGCTAAGTTTGCCTCGCTTCGCTCGGCAAATGTGGGGACAACCCTTGCAGGGTTTTCCCCATACCCATTTCCGGCTGTGGGGCACCATTGCATGGTTCCCCACACCCCTCCGGCTTTCCCCCACCCCAACCCCTCTCCGGTGGGGAAGGGCTTTTGCCTCGCTTCGCTCGGCTGTGGGGCACCATTGCATGGTTCCCCACGTCCCTCCGGCTCCGGGCGACTTCGTCGCCCTCTTTTGAACGATAAAAGCAAAAAGGACAGCTCTCGCTGTCCTTTTTGCGGGGATTTCGCCCGTTGCGACGGGCGACCAAGGGCTCCGCCCTTGGAACCCGCGAGCCTTTTGAAAATGGCTCGATCGAAAACTTTTTACCATGTCACAATTGAACCTTTGGCGTAACCCTATCCCCCGCCCTCCAAAAACTCCGCAAAGCCCTTCCCGTTGAACGTCGTCCAGCCTTCGAAATCAGTGCCGTTGGAGGCGAGTTCACGCCGGTTTCCTGCCGCAAACGTCACCGAAAGCGGCGCCGGATTGAATAATAGCACCGTCCTCGCCCGCGCGCCCTCAGCCTCAAGCGGCGGCATATGCCCGACATGTCGGTGCAGCGTCACCTCGCCCTGTAAAAACGGCAGCAGCAGCGCCGTCTTCGCCACCCGCACAAACCACTCGTGATTCACAAAATGATACACCCTCAGCCTCGCCCGGCAGGTCATTATCCTCACGAAAAAGTCCGTCTCGGGAGTCATGATGATGATATCGGGCTTGCGCGAAGTCCGCAGAAAAGACGCAAATATAAATCTCGGGAAGATCAGCTCATATCCGCGTTTTTTGCATATTTTCGTCAGGCGTATGTATAAAATTATCCGCATGATTATTGCGCGGAGGAAGTTGTAAATCCCTTTAAATATCCAGACTGCAAGGAGAAAATAAATAATGTAGTAGATTATCATTTTTGCCCCCTCACTCGCCGTAAAAAAATGCCGCGCGCCATGTCTTCTGCGCGTAAAAAATCCCGAAAATCTGCGCCGAAATCATCACGAAAATCGAGATGAAAACCCCGCGCGAGGGTCCCGCAAAGTCGTACAGGACCGTGAACGGCGAGACCGAGCCGACCCCGAACGCGTAGAGCGCGTAGCCCGAGAGGACCGCCAGAAAGACCGCCGTCAGGTCGCTCGGGAGGTGCCGCGCGAGGTGGTATTTCAGCCCGCCGAGCCACAGGATCATGCCGCCGGTGTCGTGGGAAAAAGCCCGCTGACGCCGCGTAACACCGGCGTTTGAGGCGTACATTCCCGGGAAAAGCCCGAGCGTCATGCATGCGTTTTTGATAACCTGATAAATCATTTCCGGGTCGTATCTGTCGCCGATTTCATTTAAATATTTATCCAGAGCAGGAAAAATCTCGCAGGAGAGCGGGATAATCACCCAAATCGAAAAGAGGTAGATCGCGAAGCCGAAACCCGCGGCGCAGATCAGCCCGACGACCGTTATTATGAGCACGTCGGCGACCCGAAATTCCTGCCTCGGCGCGCCCAAGACGGCTCCCGAGCGCGCCTCATTTATGCTCCGAAAAATGTGATTTTCGCGGCGGGCGATGATCCTCCGAAACTCCTTCGGAAGCCGAAATTGCGTGATTTTAAAGACCAGCATCCGCCACAAAAACAGCGCCAGACCGATGTCCAAAAAGACGTCTTTCAGGTCGATGTCGAGCCGCCGGGTGATCGTGTAGGGCTCGTCGCCGCCGAAAAATTTCGCGCGCTCGAAGCAGATGAAATCGAGCGAACCGCCCCACAAAAACGCGTCAAGGAAGGTGCTGCAAATGATCCCCGATATCCAAAAAATCAGGAAGATTTTGGTCGCCGCGGGGCTGCTTTTCACGAGCTCCGAGCCCGGAATATCGCGTAAAATCGCGCTTCGCTCGTATCTGAAGTAGATCATCAGCGCCGCGGTGAGGAGCACCGAAAGCCCCGCGATCACGATGTCCAACCCGAGCGGGTAGCGGTCGTGCAGCTCGGGGTGAATGTGGAGCATGAACCAGCCGCGCGGGGTCTGAAAATAAATTAGCTTATTTAACGAATCGGCGCGTGCAAACGCCTTTACGAGAAGCTTTGAGAGCTGGTCGAGGAGGACGAGGGCGATGATGGGCGGGGCGAGGCGGGATTTTTTCATGCGAACCTCCGGGGGGATTGGTTGGGAATATTATAACATATCCCCGAGGCTTTGTCGAGAGGTTCGGATAAATTTTGCAAAAAAAGAGCACCCCTCA
>CANQYD010000066.1 GCA_947627985.1 uncultured Clostridia bacterium | reverse complement strand
TTTGTTGCCGAGGGCAGTTGAGCAGGAACAAAACCGGCTTCTGCTGACCCCCTTTCCCAAAATCTTTCCCCCTCCCCCCTTTAGGGGGAGGGGGCTACGCTCTACTTATAGCTTTGCACAAGGTATGCCGGGGGTGGGGGTATGCTTAAAACAGCATGAGTTCATTTTCCTTCGGGAAAATGAACGAATACCTTTTAACAATGGGTAGGAGAGGGTGGGGACTATTATTTTATATTTAAGTCGTTGTTTATTTCCTTCATACGCTTCTGCTATGTTGGGGACAACCCGTGCCGGCTTTTCCCGCAGACGCGGGGTTTTGTCCAAGAGCACGAGCAATCAATTGTTCACGATTGCAAAGTGCGATTGGTTACAAAACCGGCTTCTGCTGACACCCCTCCGGCTGTCGCTCGGCTTCGCCGAGCTCTTTTGAACGATAAAAGCAAAAAGGACAGCTCTCGCTGTCCTTTTTGCAAGGATTTCTCCCGTTGCGACGGGCGACGAGGGGCGCTGCCCCTCGACCCCGCCCGCTTTTTCAGGAAAAGCGGGGCAAAACCTTTTTGCCTTGTCTCAGCCAAAGCTCGGCACGGGATTTCTAACCTCTAACCATCTATCCTCTACAGCCTAAAAGCTCTATGAATCGCAGAAGGTCCGGCATCTGCCTCTGTCATCTGACATCTCACATCTGCCCTCTGTCTTCCGCCTCCACCGTCTTATAATCCGCCCCCACAACGCACCAATTTCCCCCGGTCTTGATGACGAAAAATTCCAGATCGATCCCGTCCGACGACTTTTCCCCGGAAAATCTCACCGTCGCGTCGATCTCGAAAACCGACGAAAACTCGATCTCCTCGCCGTACAGCTCCTTATAGCTCTCGCGGAAATTGTCGACGTAAACCGCGTCGGGACGCGACTTCCCGGTGAACTCGATCTCGGCGGTCATATTCTCGCCGAACTCGTCAAAATAGTCGGCGTAGAGCTTTTTGAGATATTCGCTGCCGCTCAAACCGAGCTCGTCGCGGTCGTCGATATGGTCCTGCGCGATCCTCTTCGGCATCGTCGAGACATACCCGTCAAAATCGCAGTCGCAGATCGCTTTGATATAATTTTCGACCGGTTTTCTGCTCGCGTTTCCGCCGATCACACCGCTGCGGTAAAGTATGAAAATCACGCCGATCACGACGGCGACAAGCAGTACCAGCAGCACCGTTTCCTGATTTTTCTTCGACGTCTGATCGCTTTTCACGACGGGTCTTTCCCCGATTTTGTCGGTTTCGGACATTTTTTCCTCCTTTTACCTGTGGGTGCCGACGAAGAACACCGCCAGCGTTCCCGGTCCCGAATGAGCGCCGATAACGGGACCTATCCCGGTTATCAGCTCCGTTTTCGCGCCGAATTTTTCGCTGATGATCTTCGCGAGCTCCTCCGCGTCTTCCTTGCAGTCGGCATGTGAAATGTAAACCGTTTCCGATTCGGGAAGATTTTTGTCGATGAGTTCGCCGTACTTATCCGCGATCGCCCTCACCGAAGCTTTTCTCCCCTTGGCTTTTCCGACATTTATGAGGTGCCCCTCGTCGTCGACGTGCAGAATCGGCTTTATGCCCAAAACCGTGCCCGCCAGAGCCGTAGCGGCGCTGATACGTCCTCCGCGCTTTAAATAGACGAGGTTGTCCACCGTGAACCAGTGGCAGATTTTCAGGCGGATTCCTTCCGCATAATCTTTCAGCTCATCGATATCCGCGCCCTGATCTCTCTTTTTCACGACAAAGTAAAGAAGCAGACCGTACCCGGAAGAAGCGGCAAGAGAATCCACAACGACGATCCTGCGGTCGGGAAATTCCTCTTTAAGATCATCAGCCGCGACCACCGCGTTGGCGCACGTCGAGGAAAGACCCGACGAAAACGCGAGGTAGAAAATATCCCCCGAAGTGCTCAAAAGCGCCTCCTTGAATGCGTTTACAAACTCCTCGACGTTTGCGGCTGCTGTCCGGGCGACCCTGCCGCCCCGCATCGAATCGTAAAACGCGATGGGATCGACCTCGTCGCCGGCGTAAGATACATCTTCTCCCTCATATGTAAATTTAAGACTGATGTGCCGGACGTTCCAAGCGTCCAAAAGCTCGTTCGGAATGTCGCAAGCCGTGTCGGTAAAAACCGTGTATGCCATTTTCAAAGCCCCCTTCGTACAGATGATTATATTATACAATTTTTTGGGAGGATTGTCAAGATATCGCCGGCAGCGAGGTGTGGTCGAAGCGACCACATCAAGAGGACAGAAGTCAGATATCGGATTGTCAGAATTTCAAGGGGTCGCCGGTGGCGACAGATTTAATTTAGTGAGGATAATGAGGGCGATTTGTACACTTCCCCGGCAGCGACGGATTTTGAAGCGATAGTTCGGGATATTTAATCTGCGCCGTTCATTCTGTCCCTCAGCCTCTTCGCCACCTTATACACGTCGCCGCAGCCGAGGGTGATGACGAGATCGCCTTTCTTCACATGCGCGGCAAGGTAATCCACGCACTCGTCAAAGGTCGGCATGAGGACGGCTCCCGGGATTTTGGCGACGAGCTGGTCGGCGCTGACCCCGTAGGTGTTCTTCTCGCGGGAGCCCATGATGTCGGTGACTACGACCTCGTCCGCGATCTCAAGAGCCGCGGCGAAGTCGTCCATCAGCCGAAACGTGCGGGAAAACGTGAAGGGCTGGTGGACCGCGATTATCCTCTCAAACCCCAGACCGCGCGCAGTTTTTAGGGTAGCGGCGATCTCGGCGGGGTGATGGGCGTAGTCGTCGCAGATGGTCACGCCGTCTATCATCGCGATCTTTTCAAACCGCCTGAGAGCGCCGGTGAAATTCTTAAGCCCCTTTTGAATGATGTCGTCGGGGACCCCGGTGTATCTCATGGCAGCCGTCGCCGCGACGGCGTTCAGGACGTTGTGACGACCGGGGACGTGTATCTCGGTCGAAAAGAGATTCGCACCCTTGTAAAATATGTCAAAATTCGTGACGATACCCTGCTGAGCGGTGACTACGGGATAGTAGTCGCAGGATTTGTCCCAGCCGAAGCTGATCCTGTCTTTTCCCGCGACATTTTGTACGGCGTCGCGGGTATTTTGGTCGCCTGCGTTGTAGATGACGCATTTTGTGGCGTTTTGGGCGAATTTTGTGAAGGAGTTTTTGAGATTTTCAAGGGTCTTGAAATACTCCATATGGTCGGCGTCGATATTTAAAATCACGGCGATGTCGGGGCTGAGTTTTAAAAACGTATCTACATATTCATCAGCCTCGCAGACCATATTTCCGCTTGATCCCGATCTGCCCGAACCCCCGATGACAGGCAGTTTGCCGCCTATCACGCAGCCGAAGTCGTCTCCCCATTCATACAGAATCTGAGCGCCCATAGCGGTGGAGGTGGTCTTGCCGTGGGTCCCGCAGAAGCAGACGGCGTTGTCATACCAAGTCGTGACGAGCCCTAAGAGGTCCTTTCTCTCAAGGACCGGCACCCCCGAGGCTTTGGCGGCTATCAGTTCGGGATTGTCAGACATGATCGCCGACGTGTGGACTATGAGGTCTGCGCCCTCGATATTTTCGGCTCGCTGACCCATCATGACCGGGATACCCATATCCCGAACAGCCTGAAGGGTCTCGGTCTCGTTGTTGTCGGAGCCCGTTAAATAAAAGCCTTTTTGATGGAGTATCTGCGCGAGCGGGAACATGCCGCTTCCGCCGATGCCGATGAAATGTATATGTTTTCTGCCCTCTAAAATTCCGAGTTTACTCATAAAAAATACCTCCGTAAAAAATCGCTGTCGGTTTATATTTTACCAAAGCAGGGCGGCAAAGTCAATATCGCAAAGAGAAAAGGGCGGGTCGCATAAAGGATTTTTCAGTCTGAATATGCCGCCGCTGAATAATATTTTCCGGGCTGTCAAGAATATATACAAAACAACATGCGAAAGGAAGACATTTATGAACATCACGAGTATCAAAGTCAGGAAGATCATGCCGGAGGGAAGACTGAGGGGGATCATCAGCGTCACCTTCGACGACGCTTTTGCGGTGCATGACATTAAAGTTGTGCAGGGAGACGACCGGCTCTTTGTCGCGATGCCGTCGCGCCGGGACGAGGCGGGGGCTTTTCGGGACATCGCCCACCCCATTTCGAGCGAGGCGAGGGAGAAGATGGAGGGGGAGATTCTGTCGGCGTATTATCGGGCGCTGGGGGAGGCGAGCTGTAAAAGTTAGAGGTTAGGGGGTAGATGTTAGAGGATTATTTTGTGCTTTCTGTGTGAAAGAAGGTAGGTGTAAGGCGTGGCATTAGACGGCGTCATGGAGTTCTTTAATACCCCTGCGCCCCTGTGCTTTGGCGAAATGTGTGTCAAATTTCCATAGGGCGAAAATGTGTGCGGATGGTGGCTTAGTGCCGGTTATTCCTGCTGTACACTGCACTTTGTGAAATGGGTCGAGTTTATATGATGAGATTATTTGTCACCCGCCCTGCCCGACCCTTTGGTAAAAGGTATTCGCTCATTTTCCTGCTGGAAAATGAGCTCATGCTATTTTAAGCAGACCCTCTCCCCCGGTTTACTTTTGTACAGGGTTGTGGTTAAGCGGAGCCCCCTTCCCCTTTAGGGGGAGGGGTATGACTTGCGCAAAAACTTGCTCATCGCGCTTTGCAATCGAAAACGTGGGATTGCTCGTGCTCTGAGAGTTTTTGCCGCAAGTCGGGGGTGAGAGCGGAGCCGGAGGGGTGTCAGCAGAAGCTGGTTTTGTTGCCAATCGCACTTCGCAATCAAAAACGCATGATTGCTCGTGCTCTTGGACAAAACCCGCGTCTGCGGGAACCCCGCAGGGGTGCCCCACACTTGCCGAGCGAAGCGAGGCAAAACAGCAACGCAACCGAAAAAATGCTTTATGCTGCAAGCATGGGAAATCGGGCAAGCCTTGGCAATATGAATTCCCCCTCGCTATCCGCTCATGAAGGCGTTGGTGAGTGTTGATTTTGCTTTCCCTTACCCGCCGCGTCCTTAGGTAAAAGGTATATCAAATTCCCGCAGGGGCGAAAATTTGATATGCTGTTTTAAGTCCCCTCCCCGGAAGAGTTTGTGCAGACTTATAGGGGAGTGCAGCCCCTCCCCGAGGAGGGGTCGGGGTTTGTGCTCCGGGGTTGGCGGGCATGGGTGGGCTGGGTGGAAGGTGTGGGGGGTGCAGGGCGAAGCCCGTGCGACGAAGTCGCACCGCCGACGCGAAGCGTCGGCGCGCTGCCTGCGGCAGC
>CANQYD010000065.1 GCA_947627985.1 uncultured Clostridia bacterium | reverse complement strand
TTTGGGGGGAAGGAAGGGAGAGAAGGGGCGGGGGTGGGGGAGACTGCCGGGCTCTGATGGGAGCAGGGGGAGGGGGCGAAGCCCCGCTGCCGCAGGCAGCGCGCCGACGCGAAGCGTCGGCGGTGCGACTCCGTCGCACGGGCTTCGCCCCGCACCCGCCCCGCCTCCTGCGCTCAACCCCGTCACCCACACCCGGACCTGAACCTACCCGCACCTTGCAGCAAGCCCCGTCCACCCAGCATACGCCTCCTCCCATTCCTCCTGCTCCGCCCCACCTTTGCCCGCCCTATCTTCCTCCCGCACACCCGTGGTGCCACACCCCGACCCTGCGCCACGGTGCCTCTTACGCACCTTTCTGCAAGTCAGCACCCACGGGCGAAGCCCGACCGCGCGCGAGCGCGCGGTCGCTTCCTCCGCTTTGCGGAGGAAGCCGGCGCCTTCGGCGCCGGGGGCTTCGCCCCCGCACTTTCCCCACCTCCCGCACCCAACCCCGTCACCCCCCACTCACCCTTGTGCCAAGACCCGCCTTTCGCACACCCCCGCACCCCCTCCTACCCTCACAATAGGTCAAAACGCACATATAATCCGCAAAAGTGCTGTCGATTTTCGGCACCCGATTATCGCCTGTTTTTCTTGACTTTATCAACCGACTGTGCTATTCTAAGATAAAAAGCGGGATAGCGCCTGCTTGGTTGACGCACGCATTTTTGTATAGAGTATGGAGGAATGGAAATGACAATCGGCTTATTGACAAGCGGTGGAGATGCCCCGGGTATGAACGCGGCTATCCGATCCGTAACAAGGTCCGCAATAGCAAGAGGCTTTAAGGTCATCGGAATCCGCAGAGGCTATCAGGGTCTTCTTGAGGGCGATATGTATGAACTCGGCGCAAGAGACGTCTCGGATATCCTGCACCGCGGCGGTACAATGCTCAGAACCGCAAGAAGCAAGGAATTCGCAACGCCCGAAGGGGTCGTCAAGGCTAAGAAGATTCTTGACAGCGCCGGAATTGAGGCTCTTATCGTGATCGGCGGAGACGGTACCTACAGGGGTGCCCTCGACCTTTCAAGAGAGGGCGTTAAGTGTATCGGTCTGCCGGGTACCATCGACAACGACATCGTCTGTACCGAATACACCATCGGCTTCGATACGGCTCAGAACACCTGTATCGAGATGCTCGACAAGATCAAGGACACCGAAATGTCTCATGACCGCTGCTCCGTCGTCGAGGTGATGGGAAGAAACGCGCCCCACATCGGCGTAAGAGTTGCCGCTGCAACGGGTGCTATCGACTGCATCATCGGCACCGACAAGCCTAACATTACCGCGAGGCTTGACGAAATCTGCCGGAAGATCATCGAGCAGCGCTCAAAGGGCAAGAGCCACTTTGAACTCGTGGTCTGCGAGGGAGCAGTTGATGATGAATTCACCTCTGCCGACATCGCAAAGTACATAGAGAAAAAGACGGGAGTTACCTCCCGCGCCACCGTTTTAGGTCACGTCCAGAGAGGCGGATCGCCCACCTGCTATGACCGCGTGATGGCTTTGAAGATGGGCTACTACGCCGTCGAACTTTTGGCAAACGGCTACTCCAACAGGATCGTCGCCACAAGAAACGATAAGCTTGTGGATTTCGACATCGAGGAAGCCCTCAAGATGCAGAAGGGCTACGACGAGAAGCTCCATTCGGTATCGAGGATACTCTCGATCTGATTTCGCATACTATATTAAAAAAAGATAAGAGTAGAAGACCGAGCGTTTAGTGTCGGGCGGACGGGGAGTTGCCGCCTGAACGAATGCGCAAAAAGCGCTGCGGTTCGGTCTTCGCATCCCGCTTAATCTGCCATTAAAAACGCCTTTTTTGGCATTTTCCCGCATGTTAAGCAGGTACTTTATGGGAGGAAATGTCATTGAAAGGCTTTTTTAATCTCTTTAAACGCTCAGCCAAGGAGCTGAAAAATGTCCGCACGCTTGCCGTCACGGCGATGCTTATCGCCCTTGACCTCGTCATAAAACTGACGGTCGACGTGCATACGAGCGACACCCTGCACATATCCTTTGCGTTTGTGGCGCTGTCTTCGATTGCGATGCTCTTCGGTCCGACGGTGGGATTCGCGGCAGGGATCATCACCGATCTATTGGGCTTTTTACTCAAGCCGTCGGGCGCGTTCGACATTCGCTTCACGCTGATAGAAGGCTTGGGCGCGCTCATCTACGGGATCTTTTTATACAATGCCAAAAACGACCGCTGGCTGCTCCCAAGGGTCATCGCCGCAAAGACGACGGTGGTCGCGGTCTGCAATCTCTGGCTGACGACGTGGGCGGTGGCTTCTTTAGCCGGCAAGGGCTTTTTGGCGATGTTCCCGGCAAGAGCGATCAAAAACTTGGTGCAGCTCCCGATCGACATCATTATCCTGACCCTTTTGCTTCCCCTGATCTTAAAGGCATGGCAGTCCGTCCCGGGAAATCACCGCGTGACCGACGAAAAACTGCTCTTTTGCGATGAAAACGTCGGTAAGGCGATGATCGTGATGACAGCTCTCGTGATGGTGATCGTGTGCAGCCTTGCCTATTCCGCACAGTATCTTTCCGATCAGCAGAAAGAGCTGAAATCGCAGATTTCCGATCAGCAGGAGACGTTGGAGCGACTTGACAGCGAGCTCGACGAGGTATATAAGGCACTCGGTCTTGAAAGAAAGCCGGCAGGGGAGGAATGATCCCGATCAAAAAAAGCAGACGACACCGTCTGCTTTATTTTTCTTTTTCAACCCCTGATTCAGCAGGGGTTTTGTCATGTTGACATGTTTTGAAAATTATGCTATAATGCTTACGCAGAGAGCCGAGGGCGTCATGATAAGCGCAAAAGCTTGCTCATCGCACTTCGCAATCAGTGACGAAGGATCGCTCGTGCTCTGAGAGCTTTTGTCGCATATCAGCCCCGAAAGGGGGTATGCGTGTGATGAATGAGAACTTATACATATATTTGATAATCCTTCTCATCGTTTTAGAAATCATTCGTGAAATAAAAAAGTAACCGCCGTGCTCGCCAAAGCTGCGGTTACTTCTTTTTTGTAACTACAATTTGCTGAGCCGTTCGGCTCTCTGTCATTATTATATCACCCAATGTTTATTTTGTCAACCCCTGATTCGGCAGGGGTTTTGTCATGTTGACATGCCCGGCAAATTATGATATAATAATCGCAAGCGATTATTATATTTATTTTTAGTCGCCCTTTTGCTCCTCGGCTTCGCCGAGAACCGCAAAAGTTGGCGAATTATAACATAAAGCCTTCGGCTTTATGTTATAATATTCTATCCTTCTAATTCCGCCTCCTCCCGAATATAATCAATCGGAGGTTGATATTATGAAGGACTGGACAAGGCTTGACACAATGCTCGGGGTCTCGGCGGCGGTCGGAGTGACTGCCGGGGTGATCTTAAGCCTCGGCATGGGAAACGCGGAACTCGCTCTTGCCTGTGGGATTGATCAAAAGCTCGGGCTTGCCGCTTCGGGGGACCGCTTAGGGGTGTTCCTGCGCTCCTTTTTCGGGGTATGGATACTTCTTGCGGCTGCGTTTTTCCTCGGATTTTCGGCTCTCGGGCACCCGTTTGAGCTGCTCCTCCCGGCATTTCGGGGAATGGGGCTCGGGCTGTGCGTAAGAGGGGTATATCTGTCGCAAAACGTCCTCGGATCGATGTGCGCGTTTTTGCCCTATGCGGTGCTCTCGACGGGAGTTTTGTTTTTGATGCTTCGGCAGTCCTGCGCGATGAGCCTTAGGTATTTAAGATTATCGGCTACGAACGGCAACGGTCTCGGCGTTAAAAACGAGGTCAGGGAATATATTCTTAGATTTATGATATATACGGCGATTTTAGCGGCGTTTTCAGCCGCGGACGCATATCTTGCGGGTATCGTCTGAGATCGGTAAAAGGAAAGGATGTTTAACAATGGGACTTTTTTCAAATTATGAAAAGGTGGGCAAAGGCGTCTCAAAGGACCCCGACAACAAAATCGCGCTGTTTCGGTTCTTTGACATCTACATTTCGCACATGTCGAAGCTTTTGCTTCTGAATTTTATATTCATGCTGGCGCTCCTTCCCTTTGCCGGGATAACGCTTGTCGAGTATTTCGGTCTCGGGAACCTTGCGTTTTACATTATTTTTGTATTGATGGGGATATTTGTAGGTCCCGCTGTCTGCGGATTCATGAAGGTTTTGAGGAATATATCCTGCCGCAGACCCGTCTTTATCTGGACCGACTTCTGGCGTGCGTTTCGCTCAAACTTCAAGCAGGGCGCGATAATGGGGATCATCGACATGTTCTACATTGTCGCGATGAGCTTTGCGCTTCCGATGTACTGGAGTATGGCATCGACGAATTCGGCGTTCAACATTCCCTTTATAATCTGCGTGGTGACGTCGTTTATCTTCATCATGATGCACTTTTACATTTATCTGCTGATAGTCTCGACGACATTAAATCTCTGGGAAATTCTCAAAGATTCCCTTTTCCTGACCGCCATCGAGATCAAGACGAGCATCGTAAACCTGCTGACGACGGTGGTTTTGGCGTTATCGTTCATCGTGCTGTTTCCGTGGTCGCTGATACTTTTGTTCATAATTCCGTCATTTTTGGGACTGTTGTATGCATTCAACTGCTTCCCGGCGATCAGAAATCACGTCATCAAGCCGTATTATGATGCGAGGGGAGAGAAGATGCCGGAGCTGACATATACCCAACCCGACGAAGAGGAAGGGGAGGCGGTATTTACCGATACCCCCGAGACGGAAGTGCCGCAGGAGCCGCCGAAGAAGCAGAAAAAGCGGAAGATCAGATAAAAAAACGAGGCGCCGAAGCCGGCGCCCTTTCCCGTTTTACATGAACATTCCACCGAGGATATCCATCATCGAGCCGACCGAACGAACGGCTTTCATGGTGTTGGATTTAAAGCGGCGTTTTTCGGAGCTGGTGGCGTTTGTGAGGGCATAGGTGACGACCCCGGCGGTCATTCCTACCGCTACTCCCTTGGCTAACGACGAGATGTTCATTGACATATTGATCCGACCTTTCAAAATATTGTAATTATATCTTGCACGGTAATTCAAAAAATAAACCCGTAAAATGAGATATTTTGGTGGAAATTTCAGGAATTTCGGTGTGAGATTCGGATGATGGGGTATGCGGTTCTGCCGGGGGTGGCGGGGATGAGATGGGTTTATGGGGGTATGCTGATTTGGTTTGCAAAGGGAGGATAATGTGGGGCAATCTTCTGAGCTTTTGCCATCACACCTCGACCACTCTCCCTATGGGTGAGGGGTGTAAGCCTCGCTGCGCGAGGTAAAGCCCGTATGGGAGAACCCTTTTAGGAAAAGGGTACTCCACTATGACCCCCTTTCTAAATTTCTGCTGACTCCCTATTTTCGGCGTATTGGGGACAACCCCTGCGGGGTTTTCCCCAAGCCGCTTTTCCTGTTTTCCCCCACCCCAACCCTCCCCGAGGGGAGGGGCTCCGCCCTCTCCACCCGACCACTCTCCCTTGCAGGGAGAGTGGAGTTTGGGCGACTTCGTCGCCCTCTTTTGGGGAACCTGCGGTTCCCCCAAACCCCTTCCGGAAGTGCCGCTCCGGCATAGCCGTCGCGGCACAGGGGACCCCCTTACAGTGGGTCCCCTACGATAAAAATCCTTCGGATTTTTATCTACCCTCCCGGGTCAGAGCTTGCTCCGCAAGCTCTCGGGTGCTGTGCACCCGTTCGGGGGAACCCCCGGCGAGGGTTCCCCCCCGATGAAAACAGTCCACCGGACTGTTTTCATGCCCCCTCCTGCGCTTTTTGAATGATAAAAAAGCAAGACGACGGCTCCC
>CANQYD010000064.1 GCA_947627985.1 uncultured Clostridia bacterium | reverse complement strand
TACACTTTGTTGTAAAAAAGTCTGCTGCAAAATGGCAGACTTTCTGTAAATTTCTGATCATATTTAATATTTGCGACGGGATTTTTGCTTCACGCATCGCCGTAAGCATTTCGATTTTATAATACCAATAGGCAATAAAAGCGGCGTTTTTGACTTTTTTCTTACAGAAAGCCGCCTTTCAGCCTGAAAATGAAATTTCCTACCCACAAGCTTAAAACGTCCCACAGCGCAGATTTTTGCCGATTTTCAACACATATTACGGCAGTAAATCGGCTCTTGTCCATTTTAGAGCAAGAGCCGATCTGCGTAATTTTGATGTAGTGTGAGCGTGGGAATTGTTGCGGGGCTTTAAGTGGGGGGAACACCCCCCTTTAGGGGGAGGGGGCTTTGCTTTCCTGTAAGTTTGTACAAAAGTAAACCGGGGGAGGGGGTCTGCTTTAAACAGCATGAGTTCATTTTCCGGCGGGAAAATGAACGAATACCTTTTAACTATGAGTCGGGCAGGGAGGGAATTACCGTTTGTTGCTTCTACTATGTTGGGAACAACCCCTGCGGGGTTTTCCCCATACCCCTTTCCTGCTGTGGGGCACCGTTGCACGGTTCCCCACACCCCTCCGGCTCCGGGCGGCTTCGTCGCCCGCTTTGAAGGCAATTAAAAGCAAAAAGGACAGCTCTAGCTGTCCTTTTTTCGGGGATTTCGCGCTCTGCGGAGCGCGACCAGAGGCTGCTCGCCTCTGGACTCTCGCGAGCCTTTTGAAAAAGGCTCGATCGAAAACTTTTGACTTGTCTCAACTAAGGTCGGGTCCGTGATTTCTATCTTCTATCCCCTACCCCTCTACCCTCTATTCACCCATCAGTACGTCCTAAACAGCTTCACCGCCTTCGCCGCAAGCTTATACGCCGGTCCTTCGAGCTTGGATTTGACATTCTTAAGCTCGCTTGGGATATCGATCCCCTGCGGGCAGTGCTGGGCGCATTTGCCGCAGGCGACGCAGTTTGAGGCTGCCGAGGAGTCGTGCCGCAAAGCCGTGCACATGAAATATTCCTTTAATGAAGTAAACCAACCGTCCGAAAATCTGCGGTTATATGCCGCAAAGCAGCCCGGAATATCCACATTTTTTGGGCAGGGCTGACAATATCCGCAGCCCGTGCAGCCGACCTTCATCTTCGAGTTTATCTCCTTGACGACGTCTTTAAGCATGTTCAGATCATCTTCCGAAAGCTCGCCCGCAAAGGAGCCCGAGGCGGTCTTTACATTCTCCTCGACGGCGTCGTCGGTGTTCATTCCCGAGAGGACGCAGGTGACCTCCGGCTGGTTCCAGAGCCACTTGAGAGCCCACTGGACCGGGGTCATCTTCTTATCGTAATTTTTGATGATCTTCTCGGCGCTTCCCGGCAGATTTGCGAGCCTTCCGCCTCTTAGCGGTTCCATGATCATGACCGGCAGCCCCCGCAGGTTTGCATATTTAAGTCCTCTCACACCCGCCTGAGAGTTTTCGTCCATGTAGTTGTACTGGATCATGCAAAAGTCCCAATCATAGGCGTCTACGAGCTTCATGAAGTTCTCGGTGCCGCCGTGATAGGAAAATCCTACCTGCCTGATTTGCCCCGTGCGCTTCTTTTCCTCGATCCATCTCTCCGCCCCCAGCGCTTTCAGACGCTCCCAAGTCGCCGCGTCGGTCAGCATGTGCATGAGATAATAGTCGATATAATCGGTCCGAAGGCGGGACAGCTGCTCGTCGAAGTAGCGGTCGAAATCGCCTTCGCTGTGGATCAGGTAATGTGGGAGCTTTGTTGCGATGTTGATCTTCTCCCTGATGTCGTTTTTCTCGACTATCTGTCCGAGAGCCGCTTCGCTTCCGGGGTAAATGTACGCCGTGTCGAAATAGTTCACGCCGCCTTTATATGCCGTCATCACCTGCTTTTCGGCTCGGTCGAGATCGATCCTGCCGCCCGAACGCTTGAATCTCATGCAGCCGTAGCCGAGTATCGAAAGCTCTCTGCCGTTTTTGTCCCTGCGATAATTCATGATGTCACTCCTTCGCAAAAAATCCCGAAAACTTCTCCGCTCTGATCATATGCCTTTATCTCGATATCTCCCGATAAACCCGCTTCACCCGGCTTTTTTAAGGTCACGGCGACGTCGAAGCATTCAAGCATATATACCCTGTTTTTTACGGCGATGACCCTGCCCTGCACCGCCTTTCCGTCGCAAAAGACTCTCAGCCCGTCGGCGCTTCTGCCGGGTGATGAAAACCGAAACTTTATCTGCTCGGCTCCGCCGGATTTTACAAGATATATTTTTGATATAATCGCCGCGCCCGATATCTCTGCGTCTATCTCCTCGGCGCTCTCGTCTTTCGGCTCAAAGCCCTCCCACATTACGGTCAGGCTGTCAAGTCCCGAGCTGAAGCTTCTATTAAAGCCCGCGAAAAATATCGCGAAAATTATCAAAAGAACCGCTGCCGCAAAAATTATCGCGGCTCTTTTTTTGGGTATCACTTTTTGACTTGCCCGTAGTAGGCGTTGGCTCCGTGCTTTCTTAAGTAGTGCTTATCTAAAAGCTCCTGCTGCATCGAGGGCACGTCGCCGCCGTAGATGATCTTTGAATACATCGCCATCTTCGCGCATTCTTCCAAAATCACCGAGTGATGAACGGAATCGACGGCGTCTTTGCCCCATGTGAAGGGTCCGTGGGAGTGGACCAAAACGCAGGGAATCCCGTTCGGGTCGATATCCTTAAACGTCTCGACGATGACAAGCCCGGTGTTCTTTTCATACTCCGTCGCGATCTCCTCGGGGGTCATCTTTCTTGTGCAGGGAACCGAGCCGTAGAAATAATCGCCGTGGGTGGTGCCGAGCGCGGGAATGGGCTTGCCGGCTTGCGCAAAGCTTGTCGCGAAGGTGGAATGGGTGTGCGTGACCCCTCCGATGTCCTTAAAAGCCTTGTAAAATTCGATATGCGTGGGCGTATCGGAAGAGGGTCTTAAATCCCCCTCGACCACTTTGCCGTTTAGATCGACGACGACCATGTCCTCCGGCTTCATCTCGTCATACTCAACTCCCGAGGGCTTGATGACGATCAGCCCCTTCTCGCGGTCGATTCCCGAGACGTTTCCCCAGGTGAAGGTGATGAGATGATACTTTGGGAGCATCATGTTCGCCTCATAGACTTCTTTTTTCAGTTTTTCCAGCATTTGAACCAAACCTTTCTTACCCCTGCCGGCAACATTTCGCCCGGGGTGACATATAATATTCCAAAGAGCTTTGAATCACAAAAGCTCGGCATGGCTGACTAAAATCCCCTCGGGGATGACGTCGATGACGGCATAGGAGGGCTTGAGCCCGTCCCTCGGCTCGCCGAGGCTGCCGGGGTTGACGTAGTAGACGCCGTCGACGTAGTTGCAGTACCTGATGTGCGAATGCCCGAAGAGTACGAGGTCCGCGGATTTTTCGGCTGCGAGATTCTTAAGCCCCGATATCCCGAACCTTACGCCGTAGCGGTGCCCGTGGGTGCAAACGATGATCTTCCCCATGACTTCCGTCGTCACGGTGTCGGGATCATATGATCCGAAATCGCAGTTGCCGGGGACGGAGAGTATCTCCTTTCCGGGATATAATGAATTCATGTTCTCGATGTCCGGCAAAACGTCGCCCAAGAATATGTAGAGATCGGTCGTGAGCTGCGTCTCCTGAAAGAGACGGTGGACTCTGTCGCGGT
This sequence comes from uncultured Clostridia bacterium, assembly GCA_947627985.1. Classification (GTDB taxonomy): domain Bacteria; phylum Bacillota; class Clostridia; order Oscillospirales; family Ruminococcaceae; genus Faeciplasma. The sequence goes on along the minus strand of CANQYD010000064.1, from coordinate 2,178 downwards.
GGCGGTGGGTGTCGGAAAAAGCGATTATTCTCATATTTAAACTCTCCTTGATCTTCGGTAATAATGAGTATAGCACACTTCAATCAAAATTTCAATAGCGGAGGAAAAGTTTATGGAGCTCAGTAAGAATCAGCAGGAGATGCTCATCTCGATGACGTCCAAAAAAATGGGTGTTAAGGAGGAAGACCTAAAAAAAGAGCTCGCGGCGGGCACGTTCGATCGGCTTTTGAAGACGCTTCCCGCATCCGATCAGAAGAAGCTGATGGGCGCGCTTTCAAATCCCGCGACGGCTCAGGCGGTGCTTTCAAGCCCGCAGGCAAAATCGCTCATGCAAAAGCTCTTCGAGGGTAAATAGCCCGAAGAGCAGACAGTTAAGGAGGATAATCAAATGGAGGACCTTGCCGAGAGGATAAATTCGATTTTAAGCGATCCGGAATCGATAAAACAGCTTGGGGAGCTTGCGCAGTCGCTCGGGCTCCCTGCTCCCGATATCCCGCAAAATCAGGGAAATAATGCCGGAAACGAGCCCGACGCGGCTATGCTTATGAGCCTTGCGAACGCGCTCGGGCAGTCAAATAAAAACGATGACAACATAAATTTTCTGATGGCTTTAAAGCCGCTTCTGAGCGATGAAAAGAAGCCGAGGGTGGACAGGGCTGTGAAGATTCTGAGGCTTATGAATATGCTTCCGGCGCTTAGGGAGTCGGGAATTCTGGGAGGAGATTTCTTTGCCGCAGAGCCGTGATTTCAACACCATGCAGGAGGAAGCGCTCAGGCGCATGCGGGAGATGCAAAAGCGCTCCAAGACCAGCGTAAACCCGGGCGCGGAACATGTTCGCGGGGAAGATCATGAAAAAACCGAGCAAAAGATAAATCCCAAGCCCGCGGAAAGGCAGCAGACGTCTTTTTTAAGCGATCTTAAAATCGATCCCGAGAAGGCGATGCTGCTTTTGATGCTGATGATTTTATATAAAAACAAGGCGGATATGAAGCTCATTCTGGCGCTGTGCTATTTGCTGATGTGAAACGGGCGGCGAGATAAATAAAGGATATTTTCTTGACAATCATCGCAAAATGTATTATATTGTAACTGAAGGGGATGATAGTCATGAAGATAGAATACAACGAAAACAAAGAGCTTGTGGAAGCGATCCGCAAGGGGATTATCAAAAAAGAGGGGCACTGCCCCTGCCGCCGCGAGATGACCGAGGATACCTACTGCATGTGCCGGGAATTCCGCGAGCAGATCGCCGACCCCGATTTTGAGGGATACTGCCACTGTATGCTCTACTACAAGTCGAAATAGAAAGGAAGTTTAAGATGTATACCGAAGTGAACGAAAATAATTTTGAGGAAGAGGTATTACGGTCCGAAAAGCCCGTCATCGTGGACTTTTGGGCTGAATGGTGCGGACCCTGCCGCATGATGGCTCCCGTCATTGAGGAAATCTCGGAGGAGAGGGAAGATATCAAGGTCTGCAAGGTAAATGTCGACGAGTGCGACGGTTTGGCTGCGGAGTATTCTGTGTCCGCGATCCCGACGGTCATGATGTTCAGGGACGGGAAGGCGGTCGCGACGGCGGTGGGGTATATGGAGAAGGACAGGCTTTTGGAGAGGTTAGGGGTTTAGAAGATAGAAGATAGAAGATATGGGAAGATTGAGGTGGGGGTTGGCTGTTTAATGTGAGAAGGACGTTCATTAGTTAGGAATATGGGTGCACCTGCCGAGCCTTGATAGGCGCTGAGGGTGAAAGATGAAATTCTGATCTCTGACTTCTGATTTCCGACCTCTGTGCAGCCGGAGGGTGCACAGGGCGAAGCCCGTGCGACAAAGTCGCACCGCCGACGCGAAGCGTCGGCGCGCTGCCTGCGGCAGCGGGGCTTCGCCCGCGTACCCCACATTTTGCAAAGGTAAAATGGGGCGCAGAAGGCAGGTGAAAAGGCTGCCTATACCTCAAAAGTAAAGGGCGTTGCAGAGGGAGAGGCATTCCCTATTTCGAAACTTGGGTGCTCCTACCTAACCTTGGTAGGCGCTGAGGGCGAAATATGAGAATCTGACCTCTGACTTCTGATTTCCGACCTCTGTGCAGCCGGAGGGTGCACAGGGCGAAGCCCGTGCGACGAAGTCGCACCGCCGACGCGAAGCGTCGGCGCGCTGCCTGCGGCAGCGGGGCTTCGC
>CANQYD010000063.1 GCA_947627985.1 uncultured Clostridia bacterium | reverse complement strand
TGCTACAATATCCGCAGAATCCTGAAAGGAGTAATGGATCATGGAAGAAAAGAAAGAAACCTTCACTTATACCTATTCCGCAAAGGAGCAGGAGGAAATCAAGAAAATTCGTGGCAAATATGCACCACCGACAAAAGAAGAAACCTCGATGGAGCAGCTTCGCCGTCTGGACGAAAGCGCCACAAAGGGAGCAACCGTCGTCTCGCTGATTGTCGGAATCATCGGCGCACTGTTGCTGGGCGTTGGGATGTGCTGCACGATGCTACCCGGCTGGGAAGCCTATTTCATTCCGGGCATTGCAGTCGGTGTGGTCGGCATCGTCGGCGTGATCGCGGCCTATCCGATCTACAACCACATGGTAAAGTGCAAGAGGAAAAAACTTGCGCCGGAAATCATGCGGCTGTCCGACGAGCTGATGAAGTGACAAGGCAAGAAAAACGGACAGTAAATAACGGAGCTGGGCAAAATGAAATGCCTATGCTCCGCTATTTGTAGTTTACTGTAAGCGTGGATTGTTGGTGTGGTATCCTTAACTATGTGAAACTCCCCTCCCCAAACTCTCCCCGGCGGGGAGGGGCTTTTTTGCCTCGCTTCGCTCGACTCTGTGGGGCACCCCCTGCGGGGGTCCCGCAGACGCGGGGTTTTGTCCAAGAGCACGAGCAATCTCACGTTTTCGATTGTGAAGTGCGATTGGCTACAAAACCGGCTTCTGCTCACGCCCTTCCGGCTTCGGGCGACTTCGTCGCCCTCTTTTAAACGCTAAAAGCAAAAGACAGCTCTCGCTGTCCTTTTTTCGGGGATTTCGCGCTCTGCGGAGCGCGACCAAGGGCTCCGCCCTTGGATTCCGCCCGCTTTTTGAGGAAAAGCGGGGCAAAACCTTTTTGACTTATCTTTTAGATGGTAAAGTGCTGAATCTTCCCTATGATTATTTGTCCTCATCAATCTATAAGCCCTCTGCGACACGAATACTGTCCGATTTAATTTCCAGATATTTTGTCAAGCTTTAATTAACTTGCATATTGAAAATCACCAAAAAAGCTCGCAGATACTGCATCTCCCAAACATGAAAAATCACCTGCCGGGGCAAGTGATTTTCCAATATAGTAAATGAACCGTGAGGTCGGAGAGGTCATTTATCGCAATAGCGGCAGGCGGCAATCGCCGCGGCGGCACCGTCCGAGCACGCCGTCGTGACCTGCCGAACCGCCTTCCTGCGGCAGTCCCCCGCGACGAAAATCCCCTCGGTCCGCGTCCCGCAATCCTCACCCGAATCGGCGTAGCCGCCCGCGTCGAGGTCGATCACATTCTCGAAAATACCGTTCTGAGGCAGCAGCCCGATCGCTACAAAAAGCCCGTCCAGCGCGATTTTCCGCTCGGTTCCGCCCGTCTCAATCGCGATTCCGCGCAGCTCACCGTCGCCCAAAAGCCGCGCCACCGTGCTTCCCGTGATGATTTCGATATTTTGCCGCTCGCTGACTTGCTCCTTAAGTGCCTCTTCACCTGTCAAAAAATCTAAATTCTGGATTATATATACTTTTTTAGAAGTTTCAGATAGGAGTATCGCCTCTTGGAGTGCGGAATTTCCGCCGCCGACGACGCCGACGACCCGATCCTTGTAGAAAGCACCGTCGCAGACCGCACAGAATGATACGCCGTGCCCGATGAGGTCGTCCTCGCCTGGAAGACCGAGCGTGCGGTGGCGGGCTCCGGAAGCGATGATCACGGCTTTTGCGGTGTAGTCGCCGCTGTCGGTGCGGACTGTTTTGACGCCGTCCGAGATGTCGATCCCGAGTGCTTCCGCGGGCTCAAGGTCGGCTCCGAGGGCGATGACCTGATCGACCAAAGCCGCTGCGAAGTCGTTGCCGGAGATTTCCTGAGCTCCGGGAATATTTTCCACTTTTGGGGAGAATGTTATCTGCCCACCGAATGCGGCTTTTTCGAGGAGGAGTACGGTTTTTCCCGCACGGCGGGCATAGAGAGCGGCTGTAAGCCCGGCAGGACCTGCGCCGATGATGATAATGTCGTAGTTCATGAGTTTCCTTTCAGAAGATGGGTTGGGGGAAGTTTTTTGCCAGACTCTTAGTCGAGACAAGTCAAGTTTAGGATCAAGCCCTTTTTAAAGGGCTTGCGGGTTCCAAGGGCAGAGCCCTTGGTCGCCCGTCGCAACGGGCGAAATCTCCATGCAAGAAGATGGACGCGAGCGGACATCTTCTTGCCTTTATTGCCTTCAAAGAGGGCGACGAAGTCGCCCGAAGCCGGAGGGGCGTGGGGAACCCCGCAGGGGTGCCCCACAGCCGGAGGGGGGAATGAAAACAGTCCGGTGGACTGTTTTCATCGGGGGGGAACCCTCGCCGGGGGTTCCCCCCAACAAAAAACCGGCGACGAAGTCGCCCGGAGCCGAGCGAAGCGAGGCTCATGCCCCCTCTCCCTTGGGAGATGGGGGGATGACTTGCGCAAAAACTTGCTCATCGCACTTTGCAATCAAAAACGTGGGATTGCTCGTGCTCTGAGAGCTTTTGTCGCAAGTCGGGGTGAGGGTAAAGCCCCTCCCCCCTCGGGGAGGGGTTGGGGTGGGTGAAGCCCGGAAAGGAGCAAGCAGAAGCTGGTTTTGTACCCAATCGCACTTCGCAATCAAAAACGAAAGATTGCTCGTGCTCTTGGACAAAACCCCGCATCTGCGGTCACCCCGCAGGGGTGCCCCACGGAGCCGAGCGAAGCGAGGCGACCCCGCCTCTCCCCGGAAAACCTCCCACTGTCCCACCCAACCTCCTAAAACACCGCCGCCCCCTCATCTAAACCAACCCCCGGCAAAAGCAGATACCCCTATCATCAGCTACTGAACCTCTATACCCCATCATACCCTTTATTTTATACAGCCGGGAAAGATTTTAGCGCCCTATCAATAATCCCAAAATCCCCCAAACTGCCTTGGGGAGCGGGAAATCCTCCCACTCCCCTATCATACTTATATCACGCGCTCGCGACGGTGTGCTTCTTGATCTCCGACACACCCGCAAACTTCTCCGCTTCACCGTTTCTCACGACGACCAGCGTCGGCGCCTGGCGGATATCGAAAGCCTCGCAGAGTTCGCGGTTCTCATTCGCCAAAAGCGTCTCATAGGCAAAGCCCTGCTTGTCCAAAATGCCCTTGATGACCTTGCAGTTCGGGCAGGTGGCGGTCGTGAAGAGATATGCCCCGTCCTTCATCGAGGTGCTCTCATGCCCGCATGCTTCATCGACCTTCGACTCGACGCCGTTTCTGCGAAGAACGGAATTCGCGATGTTGTAGGTCTTTCTGTCCTTGAATTCCTGAGCCTTGCCGTCGTTCCATGCCTGAACAGGACGGTAGTAGCCGGTGATGCGGCTGTAGGTCTCGGTGGCTTCACCGCAGTGCGGGCAGGTGTGCTGCTCGCCGGCAAGATAGCCGTGATTTTTGCAGACGGAATACGTCGGACTCATCGTGTAGTAAGGCAGTCTGTAGTTCTCGGCGATCTTTCTGACAAGGCTCGCAGCGCTCTTCCAGTCGGGGAGCTTCTCGCCCAAGAAGGCGTGGAAGACCGTTCCGGAGGTGTAGAGCGTCTGGAGATCGTCCTGAATGTCTAAAGCCGAGAAGATGTCCTCGGTGTAGCCGACGGGCAGATGAGAAGAGTTGGTGTAATACGGCGTGCCGTCGGAGGCGGTGATGATGTCGGGATATTTCTCAACATCGTGCTTCGCAAGCCTGTATGCGGTGGATTCCGCAGGAGTGGCTTCAAGATTGTAGAGATCGCCGTAGAGCTCCTGATAATCGGAAAGGCGCTCGCGCATGTGATTTAAAACAGCCTTGGTGAACTTCTGCGCGTTCTCATGGGTGAGGTCCTCGCGGATCCACTTCGCGTTGAGGCAAGCCTCGTTCATGCCGACAAGACCGATGGTCGAGAAGTGATTGTCGAGGTTGCCGAGATATCTCTTGGTGTAGGGATAGAGCCCCGCGTCCAAAAGCTTGGTGATGACGGTCCTCTTGACCTTGAGAGAGCGCGCGGAGAGGTCCATCAGCTTATCGAGCCTTTGATAGAACTCGGTCTCGTCTTTCGAGAGATATGCGATTCTCGGCATATTGATGGTGACGACGCCGATCGAACCGGTGGATTCGCCGGAGCCGAAGAATCCTCCGGATTTCTTTCTCAATTCCCTGAGATCAAGCCTTAAGCGGCAGCACATGCTCCTCACGTCGGAAGGCTCCATGTCGGAGTTGATGTAGTTGGAGAAATAGGGGGTGCCGTACTTCGCGGTCATCTCGAAGAGGAGCTTGTTGTTCTCGGTCTCGGACCAGTCGAAATCTCTGGTGATGGAGTAGGTCGGGATCGGATACTGGAATCCCCTGCCGTTGGCGTCGCCCTCGATCATGATCTCGATGAACGCCTTGTTGACCATGTCCATCTCCTTCTTGCAGTCCTTATAGCAGAAGTCGAGCTCCTTGCCGCCGACGATGCAGGGCTGATCAGCCAGATCGTTCGGGACGGTCCAGTCAAGCGTGATATTCGAGAAGGGAGCCTGCGTGCCCCATCTTGACGGAGTGTTCACGCCGTAGACAAAGCTCTGAATGCACTGCTTGACCTCTTTGTAGGATAGATTATCGACCTTAACAAAGGGCGCAAGGTAGGTATCAAAACTTGAAAATGCCTGAGCTCCCGCCCACTCGTTCTGCATGATGCCTAAGAAGTTGACCATCTGGTTGCAGAGGGTGGAGAGGTGGCTCGCCGGGGAAGATGTGATCTTTCCCTGAATGCCGCCGAGACCTTCCTTGATGAGCTGTTTTAAGCTCCAGCCCGCGCAGTAGCCTGTCAGCATCGAAAGGTCGTGGAGGTGGATATCGCAGTCGCGGTGAGCGTTTGCAATCTCGGGATCATAGATTTCCGAGAGCCAGTAGTTTGCGGTGACGGCGCCGGAGTTAGAGAGGATAAGCCCGCCGACGGAGTAGGTGACGGTGGAATTTTCCTTGACGCGCCAATCGTTGATCTGAAGATAATCATCGACCACCTGCTTGTAGTTGACGACGGTCTGATTGAGATTTCTGATCTTCTCGCGCTGTTTTCTGTACAAAATGTAGGACTTGGCGACGCTGTCGTAGCCCGCCTTTATGAGAACGCTTTCAACGCTGTCCTGAATGTCCTCGACGGCGATCTTTCCGTCCTTGACCTTGGGCTCGAAGTCGGCAGTGACCTTGAGCGCCAGAAAATCGATGACGTCCTGGTTGTACTGCTTCTCGCAGGCGTTGAAGGCGAGGGTGATCGCGTTCGCAATCTTTGAGATGTTGAAGTCCACGACTTTGCCGTCGCGCTTGATTACGTTATACATTTTTCTCTTCCTCCGGTTTCATTGTTTTTGCTTATTTTTCCGCATTCTGCGGCATTTCTTTAAGATTTTTCCGGCGAATACCCGCCGCATGTTTCCTATTATACAGCATATTTTGTTAATTGTCAAGAGGCTGACCACAATATATTGTGTCTTATAGATCGATTCCGCGAACTTCTACTTTTTCAATATATTTAGCCGCAGTTTTTTGTAGATTTTTCATAAACTCGGCGGAAGGGGTGGTGAACACGCCGGATATAAGATCGCCCGAATCCTTGAAAGCCTGCAAATAATATCTGTCGGCACCCCGGAGCCACTGACCGATTTTGTCAATATCTTCCACAGTATGAAGCTCAGGCGCCACGGTCGTCCGAAACTCGCAGTCGATCGAGCCGGACTTCAAAAATTCGACGCTCTCAAGGACCGGGGAGATGTCGAAACGCTCGATCCCGACGGTCATCGGGTACTTCTCGGGGGAGTTTTTGATGTCCATCGCGACGGAATCGCAGAGCCCGCCGAAGACGGCTCTCCGCAGGCGCTCGGGGAAGGTGCCGTTGGTGTCGAGCTTGACGGCGTAGCCGAGGTCTTTGATCTCGCTGAGGAGGTCGAAGACGTCGTCCGACAGAAGCGGCTCCCCGCCGGTCACGCAGACGCCGTCGAGCACCCCGCGGCGCTTTTTGAGGTAGCCGAGGACCTCCGAGGGGTCGATATAGTCAGCCAAGTTAATCTTTGTGACGAGCGGCGCGTTGTGGCAGAACGGGCAGCGGATGTTGCACCCGGCGGTGAAGACCGTCGCGGCGACCTTTCCGGGGTAGTCGAGCAGGGTCATTTTCTGAAAGCCGTGAATTTCCATATTTTGCATTCCTTTCGGTGAAGATGAGGTTAAGGATATTATACTGCTTTGGGAGC
>CANQYD010000062.1 GCA_947627985.1 uncultured Clostridia bacterium | reverse complement strand
AAAAAGCAAGAGGACGGCTCACGCCGTCCTCTTGCTTAGAGATTTCGCTCACTGCGGTGAGCGACTCGGGGACGCTGTCCCCGAGACCCCCGCAAGCCCTTTAAAAAGGGCTTGACCCTAAACTTGCCTCATCTCTCCCACACCTCATGCGAGAACTCCTACCCCGTCCTGCTCCCAAAGCACGGACGGGCTTTCTATTCTCTACCATCTAACCCTCTACCCTCTATCATCACGTCTTGTAGTGCGACCCTATGTCCTTCGCTTCCTTATGCGCGTCCTCGGCGAGCGGCGCGGTGCCGTCGGCGATCATGTCGAGCATGTGCGGGACGATATTCTCATCAAGCTGCGTGCCGGCGACCCGCTTGAGCTCCTCGACGATGAATTCCTCGGTCAGCGCGGGACGGTAACATCTCGTGGAACTCATGGCGTCGTAGGTGTCCGCAACGCCGATAATGCGGGCTATCAGCGGTATCTCCCCGCCCTTTCTGCCTTCGTTGTAGCCCTTGCCGTCGATGCGCTCGTGATGATATTTAGCGCCGTCCGCGATACCCTCGATCGCGGTGAAATCGCGCAAAATTTCTCCTCCGATAAGCGGGTGATTCTGGATCATCTGCCTCTCCTCGTCGGTCAGCTTGCCGGGTTTATTTAAGATGGAGTCGGGGATTCCGATCTTCCCGATATCATGCAAAAGCGCGATATAATAGACATTTTCCTGCTCCCTTGCCGACATGCCGAGCCTCTTTGCAAGCTCCGCAGAATACTCGGCGACGCGCAGGCTGTGACCGTTTGTATATTTATCCTTCGCGTCGATCGCGCGCGCGAACGTCTGGAGCGACTGGGTGACGATCTTGCGGTACTCCTTCTGCCGCTTTTCGGCTGAACTGACCTTCGCTCTCTCGACGATCAGAATGCCGCCGACGATGATCCCGATGCCCGCGATCCCTAAGATCACGAAGAAGAGGGTATGCTCGTAGATCTTCTTTTCTTTTGTGATATCTATTTTGCAAACCGCCGGATTATCGGCGTTTTCGGGGTCATATACAGAGAGGGAGAAGACGTAGTCCCCGCCGGGAAGATTTGTGTAGCTGACCGACGCGGTGCTGCCATCGGTAACTACCGTCGGCTCCTCGTCGAAGCCCTCCAAGATGTATTCCATAACGACGTCCGAGGTGCCGGTATAGGTCAGCGCCGAGAAGTCTACGGTGATCCTGTTGACGTCGCTCCCAAGACCTATCGACAGCGGGTTGATGATCTCTTCCCCGTCGATGTAGAGGCTGTTGATGACCGCCTTCGGGGGCACGTTCTCCACGCCTCCGAATTTAAAGATCGATACTCCGCTTCTCGTCGCGAGGTACAAACTTCCGTCCTCCGGGTCAACCCAGTTCCATGTGTTGGCATTTAAGGAGCCGGATAATCCGTGCCTTGAGCCGTATTCCTTCGGTCTTAGGTCTTCGCCGTCCAAAAGTGCCTTTCGGTCATATGACAAAATGCCGTTGTTTTGGAGTATCCACAGCTTACCGTCTCTCAGATAAAAATCAAAGACCGAGCCGGCTCCTTTTTGGATAGCGAGCTTTTTAAAGCCCTCCGAGTCCCAATAATAAAGGCTCGAGCCGGCGGAGATGAAGTACCCGCCGCCTGTATCGTCTCTCAAAATTCTTAAGACGACGCCGTCCGCAAGACCTTCGTCGAAGCCGTGATTTGTGACTTTTCCGTCCTTTATTTCATATATTCCTCCGCCGTCCGAACCGACGAGTATGCCTCCGTCCGGGGTCTCGACGGTGCATAAGACCGACGTCGTCGTCAAACCCTCCGAAGAGCCGTATGAAGCGGTGACTTCGCCGTTTTTAATGATGTTCAAGCCCTCCTGAGTGCCGACCGCAACCGAGCCGTCAGAGAGCATATAAACCGTCCTTGCGCCGTTTGAAAGGAGACCCTCGGCGGTTCCGAATGTCGAAATCTCGTCGGTGAGGGGGTTATAACATGCCACCGAATCATGCGTGGCATAGCTCGCAAGCCAGATATTGCCGTTATTATCGGAAGTTAAGCACCTCACACGAACGTCGTTATAGAGCTCTGTCAGGCGGTTCTGCACGGGGTTCCAGTCCGAATCATATACCAAAATCCCGGAATCCGTCGCGGCAAAGAAATATCCGCTTTCCCGAATCACGGCGTTTAAAGGTATGCCGTCCAGCCCGGCTTCACGGTTGGGACTCTCGAAGCAGCCCTCGGTGAATTTCACGACGCCGTAGCTTGTAGACGCAAACCAGACGTTCCCCTCGTAGTCCATGTAGCCCGAATTTAAAGACGCTGCGTGATCGTCATCCGAGAAGATGATCTGCTCGCCCGATTTTAAGATAACGCACGCCCCGACGTTTCCGCAGACGATCACCGAGCCGTCGGGACCCGTTTTGATCATGTTGTGCGTCGTGACCCCGGGGGTCTCGATGTATGTACGCTTTGAATCATCGTTTTCCCAGCCGCTTTCAAGCTTTAAAACGGTCGAGCCCGATGTTCCGAGGTAGATATTCCCGAGATCATCGGAGCCGGTGCAGTATACCGTCTCCCCGCCCGGGAAAAATTCCGAGGAGGGAAAGATCTTTGTCTCGCGGTCGTTTTCGATCATCACGCAAACTCCGCCGTTTAAGGAGCCCCATACTCTTCCCGATTTATCGACGTCCACGGAATATACCGTGCCGCCGACGGCATGTTCGCCTTCGCAGGGTTTGAGTTTGCCGTCTCTTATCACCGCAACGCCCGAGTTTGAAGCCGCGTAGACCGACCCGTCAGCCCCTAAGGCGAAGTCGCGGATACACAGAAAAGATGTCTCGTCGTCGGAGGGGATATGTGAAATCTTTCCCTCCTGCATCACGAAAACGCCGGCGTCGTTGGTGCCGATCCAGAGGCGGTCCTCTTTATCCTCAATGAGCGCTCTTACCGATGAGGAGGGGATAGCGCCCTCAAGGCTGAAATTCCGGAAAACGGTGCCGTCGTAGCGGATAAGCCCGCCGTAGCTTCCGATCCAGATGTAGCCGTCCGAGGTCTGAATGACCTCGTTGGCTTCGCCCGTCGGCAAGCCGTTTGACTCGTTATAGAGCGTGACGACGCAGGGGTCGTCGGAGCTGTCGATCGCAAAAGCCTGCGCGCAGGTAAATATCAGCATGACGGCGGCGGTTACTGCAAATACTAAGCATTTAAGCTTCATAAAATTTTCCTTCCGAATTTATTTTTTGGTATTCGCGATGTATTTTTTCAGGCATTCAAAGGTCTCGTCGGAGATGTCGTGCTCGATCTTGCAGGCGTCCTCGGCTGCCGCTTCCTTCGACACGCCTATCTCCTCAAAGAACGCTGACAGGACCCTGTGGCGCTCATAGGTCCTCTCGGCGACGTATTTTCCCTCGTCGGTGAGGGTGATGAATCCGTCGCGGTCCACCGAGATGTACCCGCCGTTTTTTAAGATCCCGACGGCTCTTGACACCGAGGGCTTTGAGTAGCCCATCTCCTCGCAGACGTCGATGCTTCGCACGCTTCCCTTCTGTGAGAGTATGAGTATCGTTTCGAGATACATTTCACCCGACTCCTGCATTTGCGACGTCTCCTTTTTCAAAGATTTGCCCACCCGGGCATAATAATTTCATCATAACAAATATATCATACTTTTTTTATAAATGCAAGCGTTTTGAGGAATTTTAAGATTCGGATTTGCCGATTTATCATGAAAAAGCAAAATCTGTCAAAATACGGCTGTAAACGCCTTAAAATCGGGTTTTTGTGAAATATGCAAAAAAGCGGGGGCAAAACTCTGTTGATTTCGCGGATTATTGATTCAAAGCCCGATTTTGATATGCCGAAACCCCGCAAAAGCCCTATATAAAGGCGTTTGCGGATTTTTCAAAATGCGGATAAGCCCCGATTTTGCGAAAAATCAAGGGTGACAAAAACTATTGACTTTTTCAAGAAATTATTGTATACTACTTATAAGTGAAAATAGCGAAATTTGATATAGAAAATTCAGGCGGGGGGGGGTAACATATCCTGCCCTACCTTGGAGAGCTTATAATATCCACCTGAAAAGAGATGAAAAAGTGATGCAGTGCGACCAAAAAAAGAAGTGGGAAGAGCTGTTCGGCAGCATGTGGAGCCTGATCATGAAAAACAGCCCCGAGATGGGCGGGTTCATGCTCGACCACAAAAACCGCTCCGTTATTATGGACGACAACGCATTAAAGCTTGCCGAGACGGACGTCGTCCCGGACTATGACACGATGACGGACTATCTCGACATCTTAAAAAACGATTCGAGAAAGTTCGCCACGCTTGCGCCCATGGTCTTTTACGACGGCGACGATTACACCGCCGGCATTCTGCGCTGGCACTACGATTTTTCCGGAGAACAGGCAAAAAGCGTCGTTCCCATCGTGGAAAAACCTCAGCTTGCTTCGGCTATAATGCAAGCCGGCGATAAGAGCGTTTTGGCTCTTGTCGAATTTTGCATGTCCGATAAAAGGTCGCTCAACGACGCTCAGGTGTTCGGCGCGCTTGCGATGATAAACGAGGAGCTTCCCGACGGCATTTCGGTCTGCGCAAACTATCCGATGTGCTACTGGGTGTTTATCCCGACATATGAAGGCGACGCCGTAGAGCTCTTCTCACGCATAAAAAAGCTCATCGAGGAGAGCGGACAGTCGGCAAAATTAGGCGGTGTGGAGGAGCACTATATCACCATGACCGTCGGAATCGGCGAGAACGGCGGCAGACCCGAGCGGAGAATGTCCACCGCGGAATTTGCGCTGTATGAAGCAAATCTTGCCGGCAAGGGGACGATCTTAAACTACTCCTCCGAGCAGTTTGAAGCCAATAAGACCGAATACGAGAAGATGAGCCGATTCTTAAAGCTCATCAACGAAAACCTCTTTATATATCACTTCCAGCCCATCGTATCCGCCAAGGACGGCGAGATCATCGCCTATGAGATGCTGATGCGCTCGGAGCCGGAGATAGGCATGAATCCTCTTGAAATTTTGGACTGCGCGGCTTCGACAGACAGACTTTATGACATCGAGAAGGCGACGATGAGAAACGCTCTCGACTTCATCGACAAGAATCAGGGAAGATTCACAAAAAAGAGGCTCTTTGTCAACTCCATCACATCATACATGCTCACCGACGCCGATTGGCAGGAACTTGTAGATCACTACGGCGAGCTGATGCAGAAGATGGTCATCGAATTCACCGAGCAGACCGAGATCACCGACTCGACGGTCGATGAGATACACCGCAGACTTGCGGATTCAAACATCAAGATCGCCATCGACGACTACGGCACGGGATATTCAAATACCTCGAACCTTATTAAATACAGCCCGGACGTCGTAAAGATCGACCGATCGCTCATCACCGGAATCAACACCAAGCCGACGCTTCGCAAGCTTGTCTCGGGGATCATAGAGTTTATCCACGAAAACGGCTATCAGGCGCTTGCAGAGGGAGTCGAGACATTTGAGGAGCTCAAGACGATGATTCAGCTCGGCGTCGATCTTATCCAAGGATTTTACGTCTCCAAGCCGAGACCGGTGCTTTTGGACGAGGTCGCCGACAGCGTCAGCCGTGAGATCAAGAGCATGCTGCTGTACACGACGTCCGCCGTCACAAGACCTTATCACCCGAAGGACGGGGAAGAGCTGGATCTTGACGCCTGCGTCGCCGAAGGGTACAACGCGCTCTTTGTCGAAGGCGAGAGCCTTACAATCAAAGGCAGAAAAGATATCGAATACGACGTCAATATCATCATCAAACCGGGAATCAGTACGAGGATAGAGCTCGACGGCGTCTGCTTCAAGACGGATAAGGAGTCGCCCGTCATCTCGGTGAGCGACGGAGCCGCACTTGAACTCTGCTGCACCGGGGACTGCACTTTGGACGGCAGGGGAGTATATGTCCCGGCGATGTCCTCGATCAGGATCACCGGCTCCGGAAATCTGAACGTCGTCTCAAATAACGACGACTGCTACGGAATCGGCGCGGGCAGAGACAATTCGCACGGCGAGATCGTCGTCGATATGACCGGCGAGCTGAATGTTCAGGCAAACGGCGACACCGTCTCGGGAATCGGCGGTGGCAAGAACAATTCTTCAAGACCGATTCAGCTGCTCGGCGGCACAGTAAAGGTCGGCGCTTCGGGAGGGTCATGCATCGGAATCGGCTCGGCTGACGGCAACGCGATAGTTGACATACATAATACGATAGTCTCGATAAATATCAACTCGCCGGACAATGTCGGCGTGGGATCGTTTAAGGGCAACACCGATCTTGAATTTAAAAACTTCACTCTCGATCTCGAGCTGGCGGGGATATCCATCGCGGGAATCGGCTCGGTCGAAGGCGGGCTCGGAAAAGCGATCCTCAGAAACGGCATCATCAACGCGACGATCAAGGGCAGGACCGTCAACTTCATCGGCACAAGAAGAGGCGCACTGAACTGCCATCTTGTGAAGAATTTCATCACGTTTTACAGCGAAAGCGGCTCGGTTTCCGCGATCGGAGATATGTTCGGCGAGGGCGATGTCATACTCGATCAGAACCACCTCAAGTTTGACATGAGGACCGGGGAAGGGCTTGCGTACGGCAGCCGATCCGGAAAGGTCGAGGTCATCGACGAGGACCCGAACGACGAAATCAAAATCAACGCCTGATCCCTTACTTAAATTTATACCTTAACAGCTCTCACGCCTGTCAGTTATCCCCTGGCGGGCGTGGGAGCATTATGTTAGAAAACGGGATTGAGGGGGAGAAATCTTGCGACGAGCGTTAGTTGAGACAAGTCAAAAAGGTTTTGCCCCGCTTTTCCTCAAAAAGCGGGCGGGTTCCAAGGGCGGAGCCCTTGGTCGCGCTCCGCAGAGCGCGAAATCCCCGCAAAAAGGACAGCG
>CANQYD010000061.1 GCA_947627985.1 uncultured Clostridia bacterium | reverse complement strand
GCCCGTGCGACGAAGTCGCACCGCCGACGCTTCGCGTCGGCGCGCTGCCTGCGGCAGCGGGGCTTCGCCCCGAGCCTGCTGCTCCTATCAGGGCTCGGTAGGGGCACAAAGCCCTGAGTCCGGTCCTCCTTTTCTCCCAAGCCTCGATAGGGGCACCAAACCTTGCGCCCGGCTTTCTGCTCCTGCTTTTCCCCGTCAGCGGCACCCGACCCTGCCGCCGGGTTTGCGCATACCACTATACCATGATAGGGGCAGAAGGTATGGGCGAAGCCCGCCCGCGCGCAAGCGCGCGGGCGCTGCCGCCACGAAGTGGCGGCAGCCGCAGCCTTCGGCTGCGTGGGCTTCGCCCCGAGCCTTCCACTCCTATCAGGGCTCGGTAGGGGTACAAAGTCCTGAGCCCGACCCTCATACAGCACCGCACCCCGATAGCCCCTCATATCCCTCCCACCATTTGCCTCCGAAGTACCCACGAAGCCGCCGGCATATCCCAAAAAGTGAAATCAAGGCGCAGCAGCCAATCCCCAAAATCTGCCACCAGCCGCTGCTAACCCCGAGCCGTGCCCCTCGCCGCCATCATCTGCACGACCTCGCAATCCCACTGCCGCTCGCGCCCGAGCAGCCCGAGCCGCCGCCGATATTTCTCCTCGGTGAGCCCGATCAGCCGCGCGATCTCGCCCTCGCCGACCTCGTCCCCGGCGAGATTTCGCAGCATTTTCACGGCGTCGATATCGTTCGCCCGCCACGATTCGATGATCTCACTCGCCGTCTCGGGGTCGGTGCAGTCGGGCGTCAGATCGATCGAAATGTAGCCCGTCTCGATGTTCATAAGCCCCATTTTTTCCATAATCTGCGGCAATTCCTGTTCATTCATCGCGAACTTTCCTATCCCGAAATTATCCTTAGTTTCAAGAAAATGTCTCTCAACGCGGCGCCAAATATCCCTCTCAAAATCGCTTTCCTCGGCGATGCATGGCGCGGGAAGATGGGTGCTGCCCCTCGTCGAGAGGACGATGCAGACCCCGCCGGGTCTCAGCACCCTGAGCTGCTCGCCGAAAAATGAGCCGTGGTCGATGTGCTCCGCGACGGTGTTTGAGATGGTGACGTCGAAGCTGTGGTTGGGAAACGGCAGTTTTTCGGCATTTCCGACGATGAAATTCACGCCCGGCACGCGGCTTTTTGCGTAGGAGATGAAGTCCTCGTCGAGGTCAAGCCCTGTGATGTCGCAATCGGGGTACCAGCGCCTCAGCGACTCGCAAAGGGCGCCGGGACCGCAGCCGATTTCGAGGATTTTTGAGCCGCCGGGAATCCCGAAAAACCCGGTGTAGAAGGCTTTTAAGCGATCTGAGAACCGCAGCCGCCTGCTCGTCATGAGGGTATCCGGCAGCTGCACGAGTGTTGACCAATAATTTGACATTTTTTACTCCTTTTAGGCGTTAGAGGCTTGATGGTGGATAGAATTAGCTTAAGGTTTATGTGTAAAAATCGGGTTTCGGTTTAGTGCTTTACCATGTAAGAGGCAAGTCAAAAGTTTTCGATCGAGCCTTTTTCAAAAGGCTCGCGGGGTCGAGGGGCAGAGCCCCTCGTCGCCCGTCGCAACGGGCGAAATCTCCTTACCTCAAGATTATGACCGACAGGGCATAATCTTGAGGCTTAATCGCCATCAAAGAGGGCGACGAAGTCGCCCGAAGCCGGAGGGGTGTGGGGAACCGTGCAACGGTTCCCCACATTCGGAGGGGGTGGGGGAGCCCTTGCAAATGGTTCCCCCAACAAAAACCGGCGACGAAGTCGCCCGGGAGCCGAGCGAAGCGAGGCTCAAATGCCCCCTCTCCCAAGGGAGAGGGGGTTGGGGGAGAGGGTGAAGCCGGAAAGGGGTTTGGGGAAAACCCGGCACGGGTTGTCCCCACAGAGCCGAGCGAAGCGAGGCAAATTAGCAGTAAGCATTCCGTTTCTATCATAGGCTTAAGCTATATACAACCCTTGTCGCAAGGCTTGGAATTCCTCCCGCGCCCCTGATAACAGCACAAGGTAAAAGATAAAATTCTACCCTCTTCCATCTACCATCTATCCTCTGTGCAACCAGCGGGAGCACCGGGCGAAGCCCCGCTGCCGCAGGCAGCGCGCCGACGCTTCGCGTCGGCGGTGCGGCTCCGCCGCACGGGCTTCGCCCTGCACTCCTCCACGCCTTCCACCCAACCCTTATGGTTCCGCCAAGCCCGGAGCTAAGCCCCGACCCCTCCTCGGGGAGGGGCTGTACTCCCTAATAAGTCTGCACAACCTCCTCCGGGGTGTGGGGACTTCAAACAGCATATCAAATTCCAGCCCCGCGGGAATTTGATATACCTTTTAACAAAGGCAGCGGCGGGCGGGAAAATAAGAGCCAAGCACAACCACTTTAAAACGCCATAGCTCACAGGGACACCCACAATGCTGAGCAAAGCGATGCAAATTAGCATCAACCTTCTGCATCTATCAACGGTCAGAGATAGAGGAAAGCCTTGTCACAGGGTATGTCGCCCCTACCGAACCTTGATATGAGCAGAGGGCTCGGGGCGAAGCCCCGCTGCCGCAGGCAGCGCGCCGACGCTTCGCGTCGGCGGTGCGGCTCCGCCGCACGGGCTTCGCCCTGCACCCTGCCCCTCCCAAAACGACCCCGCAAATTCGCAGGGTCGTTGCTTACATTATTTTCCTTCCAGCCTCTTCTTTTCCTCTTCGAGCAGCCTGATGAGCTCGTCGATCCTCGCGGCTGAGAGGTCGTTGAGCACCGATTTTTCAGCCTCCGACGGCTTCTGCACGGGCTTTTCGGTCTCGGGATTGCCGCTCAGCTCCTCCGGGACCGGCACCGTCTGAATGTTTTGCGACATGATCTCCGCCTCGGTCTTGAGCGGTTCGAGATCGTGCGCGGCTTCCCGCAGAAACTCCGTCCGCCTGATGACCGACTCGGGCTCGACCCTGATCTCCCCGAGGGTGATCTCCTCGGTCTCGATGACCCCGGTCTCCTCCCTCACGGTGTCGGCAAGCTTGTCGTTAGCCTTCCTGAGCTGCTTTTCGACGTACTTCTCCTCTTTGACCGTGTCGATCGGGATCTGGATATCCTCCCTCTCGGGCGGGATATCTTCGGGATCGGGACCTCCGCCGATCTTTCGGATGACGTTCTCGGCGACGCTCTCGGGCTTGGTCTTGTCCTTGATCTTCTTCGGCTTCTTTGAACTTCTTGATCCGCCTTCGTGTACGGACGCGTTGCGGCGGCTGCCGATGATCAGCATCACGACCTCATATATCACGACAAGAAGGCAGGGGACGATGACGATGACCATCATACCGAGCTTTGAGGAGGCAAAACGGATCACCCCGCCGATGAAGCGGTCCTTTGTCGTTGCGACGCCGATGATGTCCTCCGCGCCGATTCCCCATGTCTTGTCGTCGGTCGCGTTGTCATATTTTACAAGATAACTCGTCTCGCCGCTTTCGGTGACCTGCGTGCCCACAAAGCCGATCACCCAGAGCTGATCGTCGATGCGGCACAAAATCACGCTTTTCTTGGTCGGGTCGGGTAATGTTCCCTCCTCGACAAAAACTGCGGAGCCTTTGGGTATTCTCGGCTCCATTCGGTCGTTATCCACGACATAGACCCTGTAGCCGAAGAGCTTCGGCGCCGAGCCGGAGTCCTTGAACATACCGAAGATGACGAAAGTCAGAATGATCAGAATCGCTAAAATGAA
The DNA here is from genome assembly GCA_947627985.1 of uncultured Clostridia bacterium. Taxonomy (GTDB): domain Bacteria; phylum Bacillota; class Clostridia; order Oscillospirales; family Ruminococcaceae; genus Faeciplasma. Next base: position 3,899 of record CANQYD010000061.1, on the reverse strand, counting down.
GATGATCACGATCCCGACGATCTGCATAGGCGAGCGCTTCGCCCTGTTTTCCTGAAACATTAGCTTCAATCCTTTCCAAAAAGAAAACTTTTTCGGCAGTATAAACCATACTTTTGTATTATACCATAAATAAGAGCGAAAAGTAAATAGTTTATAAAAAATTATTTGAAATTTTCATACAAAATTTTTCTCCCGATTTTGTTGACAAAACACAACTTTGGGTGTATAATAATAATCCGTCGGGGAATGAAGCCGGAATAGCTCAGTTGGTAGAGCAGCGCATTCGTAATGCGCAGGTCGCGTGTTCGAGTCACGTTTCCGGCTCCAAATGATCATCTCGCCCCGCCTGATTCGTCTCTACCCTCTATTCATCTAACATCTATAAGCAGGCGTAGTTTAGTGGCAGAACTTCAGCTTCCCAAGCTGACCGTGCGGGTTCGATTCCCGTCGCTTGCTCCAAAAATAACGGCACCCTAAAGGGTGCCGTTATTTTTGGAATGAGGGTTGGGGCTGAGAATTTGCGCCAAAGCGCACGATAGGTGAAAACGAGGCACTTTGTCACGCTAAACTAAGCAAGCAGCACAAATGAGAAGCCGCTTTGGGAGCACAGATGCGATTATTTCTCTGTGAGCTCCGCGAGCCGAGCCTTCATGGCGAGCGAGAGCGAACAGCAAGAAATAACGCATCTGATGGGGTTACGATTCCCGTCGCTCGGCGTCGCGCTTCATATCGCTCAAGACGGCATTATCACGCTTGCGCGCTCAATGCCGTCTCTCACTCATTCCGCCGCTCCGCCTCTGCCCCACAAAGTCCACGGACTTTGTGGGGACCCCGATTAAGCTCTCACGGGGTTGCGGCTGACTTTTATACGCTCTTAACGACCTTGGAGATTGCTTGATAAGCTTTACAGGGGCTTCACCCTCTCCCCCACCCCCTCCCCCTTTTAGGGGGAGGGGGCTACGCTTTACTATAAGTCTGCACAAAAGTAAACCGGGGGTGGGGGTATGCTTAAAATAGCATGAGTTCATTTTCCGGCGGGAAAATGAACGAATACCTTTTAACAAGGGGAGGTTGCGGGCGCGGGTGTGCTATTCATATTGTCATGGATTCCTTTATTTCCATTGTTATGAGGCACAAAGCACTTTTCTGCTTGAGTCGCTATTTTGCCTCGCTTCGCTCGGCTCCGGGCGACTTCGTCGCCGGTTTTGATGGGGACAACCCGTGCGGGGTTTTCCCGCAGATGCGGGGTTTTGTCTGCAAAACAACCGAGGCAATCATTGTTGCCGAGGGCAGTTGAGCAGGAACAAAACCAGCTTCTGCTGACACGCCTCCGGCTTCGGGCGACTTCGTCGCCCTCTTTTGAACGATAAAAGCAAAAAGTACAGCTCTCGCTGTCCTTTTTGCAGGGATTTCGCCCGTTGCGACGGGCGACCAAGGGCTCCGCCCTTGGATTCCGCAGCCTTGAAAGGCTGGCGAACTTTTCACCTTGCCTCAATTGCATCTCGATCGCAAATCTCCTCCACCAAAAAATTTACCCCACCCTCCAAAAATCCCTTTACAACTTCCCCAAAAAGTGCTATACTTACCTTTATCAAATCTCAGGAGGCATGAAATGAACACTGCAGTTTCAAATGACATTAAATACATCGGCGTCAACGACCATGAAATCGACCTCTTCGAGGGTCAGTACGTCGTCCCGAACGGCATGGCGTACAACTCCTACGCGATCATCGACGCCCAGACCGCCGTCATGGACACCGTCGATATCCGCTTCTCCCACGAGTGGCTTGACAACGTCTCCAAGGCGCTCTCGGCTCGCAAGCCCGATTACCTCATAATCCAGCACATGGAGCCCGACCACGCCGGCAGCATCGTCAGCTTCATGAAGACCTACCCCGAGGCGAAAATCGTCTCGAGCGCCAAGGCTTTCGCGATGATGAAGCAGTTCTTCGGGACCGATTATCCCGAGCGCAAAATCGTCGTCGGCGAAGGCGATACCCTCACTTTGGGCGAGCACACCCTGACCTTCGTCACAGCTCCGATGGTCCACTGGCCCGAGGTCATCGTGACATATGATTCTAAAGACAAAGTCCTCTTCTCCGCCGACGGCTTCGGCAGATTCGGCGCAAACGACGTTGAGGACGAGTGGGACTGCGAGGCAAGGAGATATTATATCGGCATCGTCGGAAAATACGGCGCGCAGGTCCAAAAGCTTCTGCAAAAGGCTGCGGGGCTTGACATTAAGATCATCTGTCCCACCCACGGTCCCGTTCTGAATGAAAATTTAGAGCACTATATCGGTCTCTACGATATCTGGTCGAGCTATCGCCCGGAATCGGAGGGCATCATGATCGCCTACACCTCCGTCTACGGTCACACCAAAGAGGCGGTGGAGCTGCTCGCCTCGAAGCTTCGCGCAAAAGGCTGTCCGAAGGTGGTCGTCACCGATCTTGCTCGCGAGGACATGGCTGAAGCCGTCGAGGACGCGTTCAGATATAATAAACTTGTTCTTGCCACCACCACCTACAACGCCGAAATTTTCCCGTTTATGAGAGAATTTATCAATCATCTCACCGAAAGAGGATACCGTGACCGCACCGTCGCTCTGATGGAGAACGGCTCCTGGGCACCCCTTGCGGCGAAGACGATGCTCTCAATGTTAGAGCCCTGCAAGAACATCAATTATGCAAAAACCACCGTCAAGATACTCTCAGCCCTTTCCGACGACAGCAGGAAGCAGATAGACGAACTTTCGGACGAGCTCTGCATGGACTACATCGCCCAAAGCGGGGAGACCGCAAATAAGCAGGACATGAATGCTCTCACAAAGATCGGCTACGGGCTCTATGTCGTGACATCAAACGACGGCACAAAGGACAACGGGCTCATCGTCAACACCGTCACCCAGCTGACCGACAACCCGCTGAGAGTCGCGGTCAGCATCAATAAAGAAAACTACTCCCACCACGTCATCAAACAGACCGGGAAGATGAACGTCTGCTGCCTCTCGACCGACGCGCCCTTCAAGGTCTTTGAGAATTTCGGATTCCAAAGCGGAAGATCGGCTGACAAGTTCAAGGATTGGGAGATCATGCGCTCCGACAACGGCTTGATCTTCCTGCCGAGGTACATCAACGCATTTATGTCCCTCAAGGTCGAGCAGTACACCGACCTCGGCACCCACGGAATGTTCATCTGCTCCGTCACCGAGGCGAGGGTCATCAGCGACGCCGAGTCGATGACCTATGCGTACTATCATCAGAACGTCAAGCCGAAGCCTAAAACCGAGGGCAAGAAGGGTTGGGTCTGCAAGATCTGCGGGTATGTCTACGAGGGCGACGAGCTGCCGGAGGATTTCGTCTGCCCGCTGTGCAAGCATGGGGCTGCGGATTTTGAGGCGATTGAGTGAGGATGGATATGTAAATAAAAAGGGCGCCCTGTGGGGTGCTCTTTTTTGTGGGTGGTGTGGGGTGAGGGGAGAAAATGGACGGTTTAGCGCTTTAAATCGGCACCCTCAAATCTTTGGGTCAAATTTTGAAACAGCCGCCACCATAGGGGAGAACCCTTTTATAAAAAGGGTTCTCCCCTTAAACCCCTCTCCCAAAATCTTTCCCCCTCCCCAGCCCCTCCCCGGCGGGGAGGGGCTTTTCGAGCCTCGCTTCGCTCGGCTCTCGGGCGACTTCGTCGCCGGTTTTTTGTTGGGGGAACCCTTTGCAAGGGTTCCCCCATACCCCCTCCTAATGTGGGGCACCATTGCATGGTTCCCCACTCCCCTCCGTGCTCTCCCCCACCCCAACCCCTCCCCGGCGGGAGGGGCTTTTCGAGCCTCGCTTCGCTCGGCTCCCGGGCGACTTCGTCGCCGGTTTTTTGTTGGGGGAACCCCCGGCGAGGGTTCCCCC
>CANQYD010000060.1 GCA_947627985.1 uncultured Clostridia bacterium | reverse complement strand
TAAACCTCCTGCTCACACTTGGGGATTGCTTGTGCGGAAGATGATTTTATCATGTCTTATATTATACCATCTTCTGTACAAAATCTACCCCCTTTGTGTACGATTTTAGGATAGCACTACAGGGCTCCGCTCCGCTTATAGCTTTGCACAAGGTATTCCGGGGGAGGGGGTCTATTTTAAATAGCATGAGTTCATTTTCCGGCGGGAAAATGAACGAATACCTTTTAGCCAAGGGTTGGGCAGGGAGGGCTTTCTTTAAATCGGATATTTGATATATCTTTTGCTCAAGGGAGCGGCGGGCATGGGGTGCTACTCATATTATCATGGATTCTTTTATTTCCCTTATTATGAGACACAAAGCGATTTTTACGACTGTGCTGCTGTTTTGCCTCGCTTTGCTCTGTGAATCCGAGGGGAGAACCCTTTTTGTAAAAGGGTCTCCCCCCGCAGACGCGGGATTTTGTCCAAGAGCACGAGCAATCATGCGTTTTTGATTGCGAAGTGCGATTGTCAACAAAACCGGCTTCTGCTGCCCCTTTCCGTGCTTCCCCCTCCACAACCCCTCCCCATAGGGAGGGGTTTACCCTCACCCCCAACCCCCTCTCCCTGAAGGGAGAGGGGGCATGTGAGCCTCGCTTCGCTCGGCTTCGGGCGACTTCGTCGCCGGTTTTTTGTTGGGGGAACCCCCGGCGAGGGTTCCCCCAAACTCCCTCCGAATGTGGGGCACCCCTGCGGGGTTCCCCACACCCCTCCGGGCTGTCGCTCGGCTTCGCCGAGCTCTTATGAACGATAAAAGCAAAAAGGACAGCTCTCGCTGTCCTTTTTGCGGAGATTTCGCTCGTTGCGACGAGCGACCAAGGGCTCCGCCCTTGGAACCCGCCCGCTTTTTGAGGAAAAGCGGGGCAAAACCTTTTTGACTTATCCCATTTTGGACAGATCACAGAATCCGACCTCTGACCTCTGACCTCTGTTTTCTGTCCTCTGTTCGCGAATTTATTCGCGAATCTCGTGCCCCCCGGTTCCGCCGAGCGCATCGAGCGGATTGATCCTGTCTCCGTAATGCCGCATCTCAAAATGCAGATGGTTGCCCGAAGCCGAGCCGGTCATGCCCACCTCCGCGATGGTGTCGCCCTTCTCCACACGGTCGCCTTCCTCGACAAGCCTCTTGGAGCAGTGCGCGTAATAACATTCATATCCGCTTCCGCAATCGACGATGACAAGCTCGCCGTAAGCCGCGTACCAGCCGGAATATGTGACCTTTCCGTCGCATGCGGCATAGATGTCGGTGCCCCTCGGGATCCCCGCGATGTCGAGCGCCATGTGGTTCGAGCTGTCCCAGCTTCTCCACCCCGGCATCGTCGAGATATAGCAGTCCTCGTCCCCCAAGGGCCAGCAGAAGGTGCCGAGTTTGTCGATGATATCGGTATTTTTTAAATATGTATTCGGCTTGGTGCCGACCCTGAATTTCCTCGGGACCATTTCCTCGAGCACCGTTCTTGATACGATCGTCCGATCGCTCTCGACGCCGTTTTTGAGGGTGACGAGCGCCGTGACGTTTTCAAGACCGTCCGAGCCGTGTTGCAAAAGAATCTCGCAATATTGTTCTCTGCGGGAGGTCTCGACATATTCCGTCGTCCTCTCGATGACCTGCTCATACGCCTCGTAGTAGGTCGTGAGTACGTTCAGATGCGGCTCGGTGTAGTGATATGTGATGATGTCGTCGTGGCGGACTTTTTCCACGCCGGGGTTGTATTTATCGAAATCTTCCCTTGTGATGCCGAGTTTCTCGCATATTCCCGAGATGGTGTCCCCCCTCTCGACCACATAATACGCCTCGACGTCGGTGCCGCCGTTTATCAGCTCCAAGGCGTCCGCGGGGTCGGTCAGGATATCCTGAACATATCTTCCCTCCTCGATCACGATATCGTCCTCAAACGATACGTTGACGGCGTTGACGGTGGAGTAGCTGTTTAGCTTTGTTTCAAGGGCATTTCTTATCTTCTGCATATCCTCCTCGGAGTAGACCCCAAAGAGCTCGCCGTTTATTGAAAGTCCGTATGCATAGACGATCTGCACGTCGCCCTGCTCGATCATCGTCTCCGAGAGGGCGTCGATGTCGGCGGTCGGCTGTTTTTCCGATTCGTCGAGGTTGATGACCGTCACCGAGAACTTCGGTGTGACCAAAAGCGGCTGTTCGTCGGAGGTGAATGTGACCTTGTCCTGAATCAGCGTCTGAGCCTCGTTGTAGGTCGCCTCGTTTTCGATGGTGCCGATGTCGCTTCCGTTATAGGTGACGGAGATGGCGTACTGAAGCGTCGAAGCGTAGCGTATAAGCCCGATCAGAAAGACCACGCAGACCGCGGGAGCTATGTAATTGAAGGCGAACCTGAACAGGCGCACAAGCGATCCCAAAAATCTCCATATCGAATTGAAGATCACCCCGACTGCCGGCAGGAAACCGCGTTTGCAGGCGTTTTTGAAGCGTATGCATGCTCCGGCGACGCCACCCCATGCGTGCGCGAAGGGGGTCGCGATGAAGCACCATATCTCAAGAAGCGGCTGACGGAATTTTTTGGAAATCCAACCGAACACGGCTCCGAAGATCGAGCCGAGGAAGGATTTTATCACCCCGAAGACGATCCCGAAGGCGTAGCTGAAAACGTCCCACGCGCTCTTCCCGGCGAATCTCAGAGCTCCGAATGCGGAACCCATCACCCGAACGCCGTCGGTTTTAAGCACGCGAACGGTGTTGACGGAGGCGGATTTTATGAATTTTGCGGTCGATATGCCGCATTTTTTAATGATATTTGCACACCCCGAGCCGACATAGCTTAGGAACGCGATGACCGCCGCCGAGATGATCTTAAAATAGTGTTTAAAGGAAGCCGTGCCGCGGTTAAATGCGGCTTTGAAGTCGAATTCGGGCTTTTCGGGCAGCGTGATTTTTTTAGGCAGCGCCGGTTTTTTCGGCTCGGGAGCCGGGGCGTCCGAAGAAGCCTCGGGAAGGGGCGAGTCGGGCTCGGGCTCATTTATATCATTTTCGGAATTTTCCGGTAGGACCGCCGAGGCTTGAAGACCGTCATGAGGAGCCTCTCCGGCAGTATCAATATCGGCACCCGAAACCTCTTCGGGCGCCTTTTCAAGCAGCTCCGCTTCCACATCAGCCATGCGATCACCTCCGATCAAAAGTTACAAAACGGTAACAGCTGAATATAAGTATAGCACAGCCGCGGGAAAAAATCAAGGGTAAATTTTGGGGGAGATGCGGTCGAAGCGACCGCATCAAGAGGACAGAGGACAGAAGTCAGATTGTCAGAATTTCAAGGTGTCACCGTTGGTGACAGATTTAATTAGTGAGGATAATAAGGGGGTTGTACACTCCGTTTTGGGGCAAGGGGGGATATAATATAAAAGGTATATCAAACCCCTCGGAGATTTGATATACCTTTTAAAGCGGAGGTCTTTGCACTCAAATACGTCTCTAATTTCTATCTTCTACCTTCTACCTTCTACCCTCTATCTCACCACCCTTCTTCAATCACCCCCGCCAGAGCCTTCCCCACCAATTCCCCGCTGTAAACCGCCTCTCCCAGCGAGTTTGCGCTCGAGCCCATCTCGATAAGAAAGCTCCCGTGGGTCAGCTCCTGATTATAATTCCTCTCATCGAACAGAATCGGTCTTGTAAGTCCCGGAAAGTCCCTCTCCATGCGGCTTTGCAGGCGGGAGGCGATCCTCAGATTATACCTATACTGCGGCACATTCTTGCACCCCGAGATGATCATCACCTGCGCGGCGCTTTTCCCGTCGATTGCGACCGCGGGCGCATACCTCACCCCGTCCTCCTCGATGGCGTCGCGGTGGACGTCGATCACGATCTTTATGCTCGGATATTTTTCAAGAATATCTTCCACCGTCTCGGCGCTTCTATCATATGCTCCGGTGTATCGCGGGTAGTCGTGGACGGTCTTGTCGTGGATAACCCCTATCCCGGCTTTTTTCAGCTCATTTTCGATGGCGTCGCCGACGGCGCATACGCTCTTCTCAAGGTCCTGCGTGCGGGAGGGCTCGTCGCCGTATTTATCGCTGATATCGTCTTCATAGCACTCCGTCGTGTGGGTGTGCATGATAAGGACAAACGGCTCGCCGGAGGTATCCGCAGAAAAATCGGGTCTGCGGGAAGCCTGATCCAAAAGATACTCCGGGTCGATGTCGGTGCAGTTTCTGATAAGCCCTCCGCCCGGAAGTTCGAGATATGTATCGGAGGTCCTGTATGTATAAGTTTTCCTGATGATTTTGCCCGATGTGTCTTTCCCCGATGTATCCTCTCCCCGGTCCTCGTTTTCATCTTCACCCTCCTTGGGTTCCGTCTCTTCGGGAGCCGCTTCGATATCCCAGCCGCCGAAGCCGCTTAAAGATATCAGCCCTCTTGCGAGCCTTGGGCTTATCTCCACTGCTTCGGGCAGAGGCTCGTCGGGTTCAGGTTTGTCATCATAAAAAAGAAAATTCAGCCTCGCCGACATCACCGCAAGACCCCTTGCATAGTGCGAACCCGGGAGCGACGACAATATCCCGGAAATGAGCGTGAGAGCCGAAAATACGGCAGCCGCGGCAAGCGCGCCGTATGTCAGATTTTTGTCCTCGGAATTTTTCATAGCCTCTCCTTTCACGGTCTTAATATTTTTTTACCAAATCTTAAGATGATTTCTATTGAAATTTTTTTCGGGATATGCTAATATATATTATCATAACGAAGCACCGAAGGAAGTATAAATAATGAAGATGACAGAAAAAATACTGCTTGCAGCCGCGCTTGCGATGATTATGTCAGGCTGCGGCAGGATCGGGGAAAATCCCGCAAAAGACGTTCTGACCGAGCCTCCCGAGACGGCGACGATCCCCGAGATCACGGCTCCCGAGGTCACCGAATCCCCCGAGACGACGACTGAGGAAACGTCGGAGATAACTACGGGCGAGATTAAAACATCGCCCGACGTCACCGAAGCCGAGGTCACGACCGACCCCCTTGACTTTGAATTTGAACCCTTTGCGGCAGCTATGTACGCCACCGATACCTTGAACGTGAGGGAACTTCCGAGCACCGAGTCAAAGGTCGTGGGGCAGCTTAATCCCGGGGACGAAGCCGAGGTTGTCGGCAGAATCCCGAGCGGGGAATGGTACGTCGTAAACTACAACGGCTCGAGGGCATGCGTATATGCCGAGTATTTGTCGGCTGAGAAGCCCGAGGTCAAAAAGGAGGAGGTCACCCTGCCGGAGAATTACTATTTTAAAAATGACAGCGACTACCTCTTTGTCGTGAATAAGGAGATATATCTGCCGGAAGATTATTCCATCGAGACGGATTTCGTACAGGGAAGCTACGAGCTCGAGACCGTAGCGGCTTCCCACTGCCGTCAGATGATCGAGGACGCTAAGAAGGACGGGATCGATCTTAAAGTGCTGTCGGCGTACAGGACGGTGGATTATCAGACTAATCTTTTTAATCGGAATGTTAAGCAGCGCATGGACGAGATGGGAATGAGCTATGACGAGGCTGTGTACGACGTCTCGATAAACATCGCGCCTCCCGGCGGAAGCGAGCACAACGCAGGTCTTGCGGTGGACATCATCGATCGGGATCACTGGGACACCTACGAGGAATTTGAGAATACAAAGGAATTTGACTGGCTGATCTCCCACTGCACCGACTACGGGTTTATTTTAAGATACCCCAAGGGCAAGGAGGACTTCACCGGCTACATCTACGAGCCGTGGCATTATCGCTACGTCGGGCTCGAGAGCGCAAAAAAGGTCATGGATTCGGGACTTTGTCTTGAAGAATACATGGCAAACTGAGAATCGGAGAATAAGCGAATGAATATAGCATATTTTTTGACGCCGAAGCAGGACACGGCATATCTCTACGACGACTACACCGTCAGGCAGGCACTTGAAAAGATGCGCGCCCACGGATATACAAGAATACCCGTCATAAACCGCGAAGGCGCCTATGTCTGCGTGATCGGCGAGGGAGATTTTCTTTGGTATCTTATTGATTTAAACGGACCCGAGGGGGTGTCGATGGCGAGGGCTGAGGGCTTGAAGCTTCGGGATATCTTCCCGCTTCGCACTACCCGGGAGTATAAGCCGGTGAGGATAGCCGCGACAAGAGCGGAGGTCGTCAGGGTCGCGATGAATCAGAACTTCGTTCCCGTCACCGACGACGACGGAAGCTACATCGGAATCGTCACGAGGCGGAACATTTTGAAATATCTCACAGCCGCGGGAGGTATCCTTTCCGAGAATGATAGCACGTCCGGGGTGAAAAAGCCGTCGGAAGAGGGCGATGGGGAATAACCCTTAAAAATTGAGTTTTTGCATTATTTTTCCACATCATGAGGCTCTTCGGGGGCGGTAAAGTGTTGGAAAAACTAACAAATAATTAAGAAAAAACTATGCAATTATCACAATGTTGGGAATATTTTATTGACAAGTTATTGTCAAAGGGCTATAATAAGAATTGCGATTAGCAAAATCGACTTTATATTTCTATTGGGGGATAATCTACCATGAAGAAAATTATTTCATTAGCACTCGTTCTCGTTATGGCGATGGCTCTTCTCACCGCCTGCGGAGAGACTCTTGTTGCTCCCGACGGCACCTTTGCCAGCGAGTCCGGCACCTATTCCGTAACTTTCAGCAACTATGACGCCGACGCCAACTCCGGCAGCGCGGTCATCACCTTCACCGTTATGGAGACTCCCGAAGTTGTTTCCGGCACCTACTCCGTTGCGGTCAACGATCCCGACGCGGGCACCTACTTCATCGACTTCACTCCCGACGGCGGTTCTCTGATCGAGGGCTTCATGATTTATGATCCTCACCAGAATGTTGTCGCCCAGTATGCCGACGTCGATCCTATCGGCGGCGCCAACACCACTTACTATGCCGTTCCCGTTGAGGAAGTTGTAGAGTAATTGATTTAAAAAACGAGCAGACCCGAGAGGGTCTGCTTTTTTTGTGTTTTTTGGAAGATGACTGCGGCATAAATCAGCAAAACCCCGGGGAAATCCCGGGGCTCTGCTCTTTTGGAAATGAGAGTGAAGAAATCAAACTATTGCAGATGTCTGCGAGTTTTATTGTAGCACATAAAAACTGCGGTGTCAAGGGCTTTTCCAAAAAAATTTAAAAAATCTGGGGGGGGGGTAAAAACTATCCATTATGGCATTATATGGGAATTTTGAAGGGACTTTTGGGCGGGAGAGGTGACGCTCGAAGAGTAATTTTTTGTGCAAGTCATGCCCCCTCCCCCTTTTAGGGGGAGGGGGCTGCGCATGGCTATAAGGTCTGTACACACTTCGACGGGGGTGGGGGTCTGCTTTAAATAGCATGAGTTCATTTTCCTTTTGGAAAATGAACGAATACCTTTTGGCAAAGGGAGCGGCGGGTGTGGGGTGCTATTCATAATTATCATGAGCTCCTTTATTTCCCTTGTTATGAGGCACAAAGCACTTTTTCCTCTTGCACTGCTGTTTTGCCTCGCTTCGCTCGGCAAGTTCGAGGGGAGAACCCTTTCTCAAAGGGTTCTCCCCTATCCCCCACTCCTAAATTTCCCCCTCCCCAACCCCTCCCCGGCGGGGAGGGGCTTTATGCCCTCGCCCCCAACCCCCTCTCCCTTGGGAGAGGGGGCATTTGAGCCTCGCTTCGCTCGGCTCCGTGCGACTGCGTCGCCTTTTTGTTGGGGACAACCCGTGCGGGTTTTCCCCAAGCCCCTTTCCGGCTGTGGGGCACCCCTGCGGGGTTCCCCACGCCCCTCCGGCTTTTACC
>CANQYD010000059.1 GCA_947627985.1 uncultured Clostridia bacterium | reverse complement strand
TACCGCTGCTCAGGCGCAGAAGCAGGTGCTTTGCGAGGAGCATTGAAACCCTGAGAGCTGTCGTTGAAGTTTTTGTTGAAGCCTACAACAAATTCGTAATCGCAAAATTGATATATCGTGAGCACTATCCGAAAGGTGGGTTTCCTTTCGGACTGGTGGATTTTCTTTAATGTGGGCGGGTTGGACACTCCCGGGGTGCAGGGAGTGTCCATTTCGACCACATTTAAATTAAATGTGGAAAATGGAAAGCGTTTAGTAACGGCGAATCGTCCGGCAAAAAAATTTTATAATGTGGGCGGATGGGACACTCCCAAATTATATACTGTTAGTAATATTTCAAGTAAAAAATACGATTGTTAATAGCAAATATAATCCCCGCTTCCTTGACATCTCTCAAAAAAAGAGTATAATATATCTTACCACCGGCTAACCGGAAAATGAAAGGAAGATAACAATGAACAAAAAGCCCTATTTAATCACAACAGCCATCGCTTACGCCTCGAAGCGCCCGCACATCGGCAACATGTACGACCACGTCTGTGCCGACATGGTCGCGAGGACCAAGCGAATGCAGGGCTTCGACGTCTTTTTCCTGACAGGTACGGACGAACACGGTCTTAAGATCGAGGAGGAAGCCGGAAAACAGGGAATTACCCCGAAACAGCACGTCGACAACATCTCATCGATCATCAGAAACGATATTGACAGCTTAAACGTCAGCTACAATAAATTTATCCGCACCACCGACCCCGAGCACGAGAAAACCGTCCAGAAAATATTTAAAAAGCTTTACGATCAGGGCGATATCTACAAGAGCGAATACGAGGGCTGGTACTGCACCCCCTGCGAGAGCTTCTTTACGGAAATCCAGCTCAAAGACGGCAGGTGCCCCGACTGCGGAGCCGAGGTCAAAAAGACCAAGGAAGAGGCATATTTCCTGAGACTTTCCAAATATCAGAAGCAGCTTGAGGATTTTTTGGACGCCCACCCCGACTTCATTCAGCCCGAGAGCCGCAAGAAGGAAATGATCAACAACTTCATCAAGCCCGGTCTTCAGGACCTCTGCGTGTCCCGTTCGAGCTTCAAGTGGGGGATTCCCGTCGAGTTTGATCCGAAGCATGTCATCTATGTATGGATAGACGCGCTCTCAAACTATATCACAGCCCTCGGCTACGATACCGAAAATCCGTCCGAGACCTACAGTAAATACTGGGAAAACTGTACTCACATCATCGGCAAGGACATTTTAAGATTCCACTCGATTTACTGGATCATCGAGCTGATGGCACTTGGCGCCAAGCTTCCGCAGAAGATTTTCGCCCACCCGTGGCTCCTCTTCGGCGAGGATAAAATGTCAAAATCAAAGGGCAACGTCATCTACGCCTCCGAGATGACCGACCGCTTCGGCGCCGACGCGACAAGGTACTACATGCTGTCGGAAATGCCGTTTGCGGCAGACGGCTCGATGAGCTACGAAGCGTTTATCGATCGCTATAACACCGACCTTGCGAATACCCTCGGAAACCTCGTCAACCGCACGGTCGCGATGGTGAAAAAATACTTCGGAGGGGTCGTGAAGGCTCCTCATGACAAGACCGAGACCGATCTCGACCTAGAGGCAAAATGCGTTGAAGCCGCTGAGAAATTTATTAAGCATGTTGACGCTTTCCGCCTCGCCGACGCGACCGAGGACGTCATCGCGCTCGCAAGAAGGGCGAACAAATATATCGACGAGACTTCGCCGTGGGTACTTGCGAAAGATGAGGACAAGTCGAGGCTGGAGACGGTCATGTATGAGCTGATCGAGGCGATCCGCTTTATCGGGGTGCTTGTAGGTCCCGTTATGCCGACGACCTCGGAGGAAATATTTAAGCAGATCAACACCGACATCACCGATTTCGCGACCCTTTCGGCGTTCGGAGGATACGTCGCCGGAACCGAAGTCGGCGAGCCGAAGCCTCTCTTTGCAAGGATCGACAGCGAGAAAATGCTTAATGAGCTTATCGCCGAGATGGAGGCGATGAAGGCAAAAGCCGCCGCGGAAAAAGCCGCTCGGGAAGCCTCGGAAAGCGCCGATATCATGCCGATCGCGCCGGAGATAGATATCGACGAATTCTTCAAAGCCGACCTGCGAGCCGGCAAAGTCGTCGCCTGCGAGAAGGTCGAGAAGTCCAAAAAACTCCTCAGAATCAGACTCGACGACGGCATGGGCGGCAGACAGGTGCTCTCGGGTATCGCGAAATGGTATCAGCCGGAGGATCTGATCGGAAAGACCGTTCTCTTCGTCGCGAATCTCAAGCCCGCAAAGCTTGCGGGAGAGATGAGTCAGGGAATGATCTGCGCCGCAGACATGCCGGACGGTTCGGCTAAGGTCGTCATGCTCGACGACGGCGTTCCCGCGGGCGCGAAGATCAGGTAATGAAACTCGTCATCATCATCGGCGGAGGCGCCTCGGGAAAGATGACGGTCGGGCAGGAGCTCTGCAAGATCACCGATCTGCGGCTCTTTCACAACCACATGAGCATTGACCTCGTGACCCGCGTTTTCGGTCGGTATGACGGCGGAACCATCAACGATGTGCGCAAAGTCATCTTTGAAAATTTCGCCAAAAGCGACTGCTATGGGCTCGTTTTTACCTATATATGGGATTTTTCTGCACCAAAGGACGGAGAATATATCAATAGCGTCAGGAAGATTTTTGAAGATGAGGGAGCAGATGTATATCTTGTTGAGCTGATAGCCGATCTTGATGAGCGTCTCATGCGAAACCGCACGGAAAACCGCCTCACGCATAAACCCGGGAAACGGGATATCGCATTCTCGGAAGCCCTTATCATGGACGAAAAGACCTGTCGCGTTGAAAGTCTCCCGGGGGAAACGGAATTTGAAAATTATCTCAGAATTGACAATACCAACCTGCCAGCAGAAGAGGCGGCAAAGATCATCAAAGAAAAATTCGGGCTGTAGGTGGCAAAAATGTTTACGCTTCGCGACGAAATTTTAAAATACTGTCTTGATTTTTACGGCACTCAGCCCGACTATCCTTGGGACGACGAGCCGGATTATGCGGTGCTTCGGCATGCCAAAAACAAAAAGTGGTACGGGCTGATCATGCGTATACCCCGGAGCCGGATCGGGTTTGAGGACGATGAGCCGGTGGACGTTCTGAACGTGAAGTGCGATGAGCCCGCGCTCGGCTCGCTCTTGAAGCGGGATGGCTGCCACCCGGCGTATCACATGTCGAAGGCGCACTGGCTGACGGTGCGGCTCGACGGAAGCGTGCCGGCGGAGGAGATTAAGAGCATTCTGGGGATGAGCTATGAGCTGACGGTGAGGAGAAAGTAGGGGCGTCACCCACAAGTCCCTTTCCGTCTGCTTGGCACTCCTGCGAAGTTGCTCACGCTCCTCCGGCTTATCCCCCAGCCCCAGCCCCCCTCCCCCTTTCAGGGGGGAGGGGGCTACGCTTTACTACAAGTCTGTGCTAAAGTAAACCGGGGGGTGGGGGTATGCTTTAAATAGCATGAGTTCATTTTCCGGTGGGAAAATGAACGAATACCTTTTAACTAAGGGTCTGGCGGGCTGGGATTATTTTTTCATGAAAACCTCAGGGGGTGATAACCCTTTAGGAAAGGGTTATCACCCTTAGACCCTCACTCCTAAAGTTGGAGGCGAGTTTCTGCGATTGTTTTTCACTTTTCGAATCACATGTGGGGACAACCCGTGCCGGGTTTTCCCCAAACCCCTTTCCGTGCTCACCCTCTCCCCCAGCCCCCTCTCCCTAAAGGGAGAGGGGGCTTTTCGAGCCTCGCTTCGCTCGGCTTCGGGCGACTTCGTCGCCGGTTTTTTTGTTGGGGGAACCCCCGGCGAGGGTTCCCCCGTGAAAACAGTCCACCGGACTGTTTTCATGCCCCCTCCTGCGCTTTTTGAATGATAAAAAAGCAAGACGACGGCTCCCGCCGTCCTCTTGCTTGGAGATTTCGCCCGTTGCGACGGGCGACGAGGGGTGCCGCCCCTCGACCCCGCCCGCTTTTTAAGGAAAAGCGGGGCAAAACCTTTTTGACTTGTCTCAACTAAAGCTCGTCACGGGATTTCTACCCTCTACCCCTCTAACCTCTAAAGCCTACAAGCCCTCCGAACCGCAGAAAGGAAAAGCCCGCACCTCTGTCCTCTACCCTCTCAATTCTGCCCTCTAAATGAGCAAGCAAATCAGCCCCGAGCAGCCCTCGTTGATGATCCTCTCGACCGCTTCCCTGAGCTTCTCCCTCGCCTCCTCGGGCAGGCGGGAAAGCTTCGACTGCAAGCCCTCGCTGACAAGCTCAGACAGGCTCTTGCCGAAGATGTTCGTGTCCCAGATCTTCTCCGGCTCGCGGTCAAAATCGTTCATCAGGTAGCTTATCAGCTCCTCGCTTTGCCTCTCGGAGCCCACGATCGGCTCCACCTCAGCCGAAATATCCGCGCGAATGAGATGTATCGACGGCGCATTCGCCCGAAGCTTCACGCCGTACTTCCCGCCTTGCCTGATGATCTCCGGCTCGTCGAGCGTCAGCTCTCCCTCCTCCGGCATCACTATCCCGTACCCCGTCCTCTCGACCTGCTCAAGAGCTCCGGAAAATTTCTCGAACCGCTTTCTGAACCTCACAAGCTCCAAGATCGCGGGCATGAGTTCGTCATCGCCGGAAATCTGAAGCCCCGATTCTTCGCTCAAAATCCTGAAAAACAGGCTTTCTTCAAGCTCGGCGCTGATCTTGCATGCCCCGGTGCCGAGGTCGATCTCGGAAATCGACGAGCTCACGACATGGTCGCAGCAGCTTATCTCATCGCAGAGATTTCTGATGTCACGAAGGTACCTGACCTTCTCGGCAGACCTGCGTATGCTCCCAAAAATTTCCTCTTTGAGCCAGTGACCCTTGGAAAGCGCGTTCACCCACTTCGGCATCGTGATCCCGATCTCGCGGACGGGGAATGCGTAGAGCAAAGATGTAATAATTTTCCTGATATCCTCTGCGGTCATCGTCAGGCAGTTGACCGGGAGGACCTCGACCGCGTACCTCTCCCGAAGAGCGTCGCAGAGGGCTTCGGCGCGCTCCGAGGTCTCGTCCTCGGTGTTCATCAGCACCACAAACGGCTTGCCAAGTTCTTTGAGCTCGCCGATGACCCGCTGCTCGCACTCCTCGTACTCCTCGCGGTCGATACCGGTGATGCTGCCGTCCGTCGTCACGACAATGCCGACGGTCGAGTGTTCGGTGATGACCTTCTGCGTGCCCAGTTCCGCAGCCATGTTGAAGGGCACTTCCGATTCAAACCACGGCGTTCTCACCATTCTCGGCGAGTCGTTCTCGATGTATCCCGCCGCCGAGGGAATTATGTAGCCCACGCAATCGATGAGCCGCACATTGACGTTTGCCGAGCCGTCGAGGGTGATGTTGACAGCCTCCTCCGGGATAAATTTCGGTTCGGTCGTCATGATGGTCCTGCCGGCTGACGCCTGCGGAAGCTCATCGACAGCCCTCTCGCGCATGTATTGCTCGGGGATATTCGGTATCACGATGTCCTCCATAAACCTGCGTATGAAGGTGGATTTTCCGCTTCTGACGGGTCCCACGACGCCGATATATACGTCCCCTCCGGTCCTCTCCGCTATGCTTCTGTAGATATCCTGATTCATCATCTTTCCTCCTCTCAGTCGATGGGTATGAGCAGCATTCCGCCGTTTTCGACGCGCTCGCCCTCGATCTCGTTCTCTTCCAAAATAGCGGCAAGGCTCGCTTTGCATCTCTTTGCGATCTCCCACGGGCTCTCTCCCGCTTCGGCGTAGTAAAGCTTTAATGAGCATGCTTTGTCCCGCTCGACGGGTCTTGATTCGTCAAGTCTGATGTCGCTGATGAAGCTCTTTCTGATCTCGCCGCAGATATATCCCCTGAGCCGGATTTCTGCCGTGACTTCGATGGCGTTCGTGCCGCTGAGATTGTATGCCGCGCTTCCGGCTGACGCTCTGATGTCCGACACTCCGCAGTCGCAGACGGTCTCGGGAAGGGAATGCTCAAACGGCACCTCAGCTTCGAGGCAGATCGGTCTGCCGCTTTCGTTTCTTGCGTAGACGGTGACGGTCGCCTTTCCCCGAATAATGCTTCCCCCGCCGGGAGCGGAAGATATCTCCAAAGACGGGCAAGCCTCCGCGGAAGCAGTTATCACCGATCTTATCTCGCCTTCGCTGTATGTCAGGACCGACTTTATCCTGTGGGCCTCGGAAATCGCGGTCGGCATGCAGGGCAAAGAGCAGTCGGAGCGGTCGCAGTCAGCCTCGCACTCGGTCGAAAAGACGTCGTCGGCAAGCTTTACGCTCTCAAATTTCAGGGCGAGGCAGGTGATGTCGATCTTCAGTTCGCATTCAAGCCGCGCAGGCTCGGATTTCGGAAGAGGTCTTATATCGCAGCCGACCACCTGCGCGTCGACATATATATCATAACTTTCGTCCAGACCTTCGACGTCCGAGACCTGCGAAAAAGGCAGCTCGAAGCTGATTTTTTCCGGCTCGCCGCCGCCGTCGGGAATATAGAGGACCGACACCGAAGCCTCGCCTTTTGTCAGAAGCTTCCCGGAGAGAACCTTCTTTTCGGGGTCTGCGACATATGCGTCGGCGCTCAGAACCACCCCCAAAGGCGGCTTGGTGCCGATGATCTCGACTTCATCTACAACGCTGACGCGCTTGGTGATAAATAATCTTCTTGACGGATACGCCGCGACGGATCGCTTAAGCTGAATGCCTCCTCCAAGCGCTTCCGAGACCGCCTGAGCCTCCGATAATGAGCTGACCCGAAGCCTGACCGAAACGGCGCCGCGGACATCGATCCTGCGCTTATTGACGACCCGGCAGCTTTTGGAGACGCAGGTCGGTTCGATGTGCAAAACGGGATTTTTCGGGGAGGAAGGAAGGTCCGCGGTCTTTTCATAGGACAGGGTCTGCTCTACAGCCGAAATCTCCCCCGATTCGGAGACGTAGCACACCCTGATGAGGACGCTCAGACCGTAGCTGAGCTTTGAGCCGGAAAGGTTCCTGCCTGAGACCGAGGGGAGTATCCGGCAGCTCAGAATCCTGAAAATCTCGGGACAGTAGTCGGGAAGGACGTAGTCGAGCTCCACAGCCTGCTCCGCAGAGGTGTTCAGCACAAGATCCTGAACCGTAAAATTTTCCCTTGTGAGTTTGTAGTCCATAATACCTCCAAATTAACGCCCTTTTAAAGGCTTGCTGAGATAATATATGCGGCTCGGACAGGGAATAGACCGATTGGGGAGATATTTGGGGTGGGGTGAGGGGGAATAAAAAGAAGCACCCCTTCAGGTAGCTTCCAATAAGACAGTATCGAAAAATACTGACAAAGGGTAGTTGCCAAACAGGTGTGCAACAACGCGACCAGCCATGCTCGGGAATAAGTCCGAGCTTGGTTGGTCGCTTCAAATTACTGATTGGGCTAAATTGTTCTATACAAGAACTAAGCTTTGACTAAAAGCAATAATTCATACCAAGATTTAGTCAAGAAGGATCCCAGAAATACAAGCTTTCCGGATCCCCCTTGACTTCATAACCATTTTCCTTTGACTAATTCCTTGACTAAAAACCGACTTCCTTGACTAAATCTATTGGATGAAGAACCATTCTGCATGAACTGTGCTGCCACGGACATCTACTAGTCCTTCTTTTTTCATTTTTTGAAGGAGATTTGAAAGTTTCTTATATTGCTTCTCTTCAGCGAGAACATCCGGGAATGCATGCTTCACCGCCTCATAAATATCAGCCTTCTTTAAAGATCCATTTTTCAATGCAGATATGATTAGTTCTTTTAGTATTTTTTCATCCAAGCCCTTATTTCTCACATATCCAGCCTTATCACCGACAGCTTCAGCTATCTTATAGGATACATAAAGTGCCGGATATCGGCCTTCAACCAATCCGCTTTTTCTAAGCGCTTTATAATCGTCCTTAGATATGGTCTTCCTCTTCTGAACCTGATCAAGCAAAAACACAGTCTTCAAATCCAAATTTCCATTAGAATGTAGTAATCGTGTATAGTTCTTATCGAGAACCTTTCCAAAAACGGTAACACTCACCCGGTTAACAACATCCAAATCATATGACGGCAGGGGGAAGCATCTCGCTTTTTGGATATTATAAATCATCGGGATGCCCATGGAATTCGTATCAATCATATACATGTTGACCATAGCGTTACAGAGAAAAGCATTCCGATAATACGGAGGCTTATAACCTGGCTCCAGTGCTTTCTCAATAGTCTCTGGAATGAAGGAACCCTCATTTATGAAAACAAGATGATCCTCAAATTCCTCAACATTAATTTTTCCATGCCGCCTGTAATCTGAATGGGCTATGCAGTTGTTAATAATCTCTTTGACAAGATCGGCATCATATTGCTGTACCTCTTCCGGGAATAGTGTCTGCTGCTCCGCAATATATCTATACTTTTCATTTCTAATCTTGGCGTACACTTTGTCCACTGCAAGCAATAATGGCATATCAAAGTGTTCATACGCTTTTACCGTCTTATTGGCATTATAAAGCGTCCATGTAATCCTCGGTGTAAATCCATCGAAATAGAATGCAGATTCCTTCTTGCCGAGAAGAAGGAGTGCCGTTCTTGTAATCTTTCCCTTAAAGCAAATCCCTGCTTTATTTAATACTTCAATATCAGAAAGACCCGATAGAATTTCTTTTGCCTGTTTTCGGTTCTCCTGTTTCTGCGAAAACATCTTCCTCGCATAGGCAACCGCTTCAGGATC
>CANQYD010000058.1 GCA_947627985.1 uncultured Clostridia bacterium | reverse complement strand
ATCAGGCGCGGAGAATCTGCCGAATAAAAATATATAAAATCCTGTGCAAAATTTCCATAATTTAGTGATAAAAATCGTGATTTGTTCTCTCTAAATTCTCTCCGAGTTCTCTCCAAAGTGCCAAAAGTTCTCTCCTTCGGCACATTTTCAGAGTGATTCGATTTCGGTTTACTATCGGGAGTTTACAAGACTGACGTCTATAAAATCGGCTTGCTAAAGGCTTTTGCGGGTTTGTCATTTGGAGGTAACTTTTCCCAATTTCCTCTAAGTTCCGAATTGACTGCATTTCTCGAAATCGAGTAATCCCTTAATCGGGACCGAGAGTTCGAATCTCTCCTGCTCCGCCACGCCGTCGCGGACTCCGTATCGTTCGCGACGGCATTTTTATAAGATGATGAATGCCGCCGCTCATTCACTCCGCGCCAGATGCGATTGCTTTCCCGCGAGACGATCGAGGCAATAGTTTCTGCCGAGGGAAGTCGAGCGGCTGAAAGCAACGCTTCTGATTCCGGCTTTTCCCCACAAAATCTACGGATTTTGTGGGGACCCCCGAAATCCGCAGTAGCGGAATTTTTTGTTTTTGGCGGAAATATATGCGATTATTTCTCCGCAAGACGACCGAGGCTAACTTTTTCACCGAGGGAAGTCGTGCGGCTGAAAGCAACGCTTTTGTTTCCGGCTTTTCCCCGCAATCCAAAAGGCGCTTCATCACGCCTCCTCGGCAGCCACCGCATTCGGAGCTTTCCCCTCCTTCGACTTCTTCACCGCGATCCGGTAGAAGATAATAAAGCACGCGAGGTGGACCAAAAACGCCATCACCCAGCTGATCGGGTAGGAGATATACAAAATCCTCAGACACTCCTCCGGCGAGGCTCCGGTCGCCTTAAAGGAGGCAAAATATGTAAATATCCAGACGATCCTGAACCCGCATACGCAGAGGATCGAATCAATGGTCGGGATAAGCGAGCGCCCGATACCCCGAAGCATTCCCACCATCACGTCCATAAGTCCGCAGGTAAAATATGTCAGACAAATAACGTTCATTCTCACAATCCCGAACGCGACTTCTTGCGGGTTGTCGGTGTAAAGCCCCAGAAGCTGCGTCGAGAAAATCTTTGCCAGCGCGCCGAGCCCGAAGCCGACCGTAAAGACGATCGCGACGCACTCAAACATCACCGCCTTGATCCTCTTGAATTTCTCGGCGCCGTAGTTTTGTCCGGTGAATGTGATAGCCGCCTGATATACCGAGTTCATCGCGTTGTAGATGAACCCTTCGATATTGGCAGCCGCGCCGTTTCCGCCCATTATCGCGGGCACCCCGAAACCGTTGATGGAGCTCTGGATGATGACGTTCGAGATCGAGAAAACCGAGCCCTGAATGCCCGCGGGAAGTCCGACGGCAAGAATCTTCCCAAGCTTTTTCCAGTGGATTTTGATTTTTTTGATATATAACTTGACAGCGCCTTCCGAACGCAGCAGGCAGATGATGATCAATATCGCCGAGACGAGCTGGGAGATGATCGTCGCGAGCGCAACGCCTGCGACGTCAAGGTGGAAGCCGATGACGAAAACGAGGTTCATGACGACGTTGATGACGCCGGAGAACATCAGGTAATAGAGCGGTCTTTTGGTGTCGCCGACGGCTCGGAGTATCGACGCGCCGAAGTTATAGATCATGTTTGCCGGCGAACCCAAGAAGAAAATCTTGACATAGAGCGCCGAGAGATCGATGACGTCCTCGGGAGAACTCATCCATTCGAGCATGGTCCGGGTCGCGAAAAATCCGAATATTCCGACCACAAAGCCGCTGATGAGGGCGATCGCGATCGAAGTATGAACAGCCTCGCTCATATCGCGCCGGCGACCCGCGCCGAAATACTGCGCAACCAAAACCGAGGAGCCGATAGAGAGCCCCATGAATACGTTTACGATAAGGTTTATAAGAGCTCCCGTCGAGCTTACGGCGGCAAGTGCGTTCGGGCTTCCGTATTTGCCGACGACGATGATGTCCGCGGCATTGTAAAGAAGCTGCAAAGTACCCGTAAGGATCAGCGGGATCGTGAATTTTACGATGTTTGAAAAGATCGGTCCCTGGGTCATATCCATTGTGTTCAATGACCTCTTTGAAACGGCACGCTTCAAGAAAAAACACTCCCAATCAAATTGCAATTAAAATAATAATACTCCAAAAAAGCCGATTTTTCAATAGCTTTTCAAACATTTTCACAATAGATCAAACCGAGCCCGCTTTTTGAGCGTTTTTTCGTTAGAATGCAAAAGAGGGTAAGGGGGTTAAACATAATTAAGAAAACAGAAATCAGATATCAGAATATCGGAATTTCAAGGTGTTGCCTTCGGCAACGGATTTAAATTCTCAATTTGAACGGTACACGAACGTGCCGCGTCAAAGAGAGCATACGGTGAATGAAAATATATAAAGATTATCCGAAAAGATAAATAACGATCTACATGATTTATTTACCCCGACATTACCTGTCTCAATCCCCTGCCCTATGCGTTTCGGACGCATCTCGTACCGTACCCCTTGACATTCCCCCGAAAATACATTATCATATAATAAACATCACGCGAGGAGGAATCAATATGAAAATCGAAAATGCTCTTGAAAATCTGAAAATTTATTCCCTGCACATGGGTGAGGCGAAGTGCTCCGTCGATCTCGGCGACGGCAGTGAGAGAGGCGAATACGTCAACCAAGACTACATTCTCTCAAAGCTCGGCAGACCCCATCGCGGGATCAACCTCATGTACTGCTACTACCCCCTCGACGAAGGCTGGCCCGAGCGCGCCTCCGTCGCCTTCCCGTCCACCGATTCCACCAACGCCTGGGGATATCCCTATGACGATTACTTCCCCTATCGCGGGGGTCTCAACGGCGACAAAAACGCCGAAGTCTTTGAACAGATGCGGGACATCAGGCGGCACGGTCAGGACATCGTCTTCACGCTCACCGTCGATCCGCATGTATCGGACGAGCACCTCATCGCCATCGCCGAGGATTTAAAGCCCTTCGGTCGGGTGATGATGAGGATCAATCATGAGTGCACCGGCAGCTGGTTCAGTTTCAACAAAAGATGTACATATAAAGAAGTCGCCGATTTTTATGCGCGGTTTGCCCGCATAATCCATGAACACGCCCCCAACGTCAAGACGATTTTATGCGCCGGGGCATATGTCAAAAAAACAGGCAAGCTCGAGATGGAAGAGCTCTTTATGGACGCCGCGAACGAGGCAGATATCTGGTCGATCGATCAGTATTTCACCCTTCACTACGGCTACCCGAACGACGTCGCGGAAAAGGGCGGGCACAGCTATTCCTACAACGGCTGCGGACCTGTTTTTGAATCGGTCAAGGCGACTCTCGACCGCTACAAAGAGATCACGGGAAAGGTCAGACCGATGGTCATGAGCGAGCTCAATACCGACGGCGACGTCACCGGACCTTACGATCAGGCGAAGATGGTGAGGGCTTTTTGCGACCGCGTTGTCGAGGAGAAAGCTGATTGGCTGTCGGCGTTCACCTTCTATCAGTTCCGCGACCAAGGTCGTTTGGGACTGGAATTTGAGGACCCGTCGAACAAGGGCGTGGGTATCGACATGCCTATTTTAAAGGACTACAAGGAGATCATCTCTCAGGATTGGTTCAAGCCTAAGATGACCATGGGAGGCGAAGTGAAGCTTCCTGTCAAGCTCAGGTGGGGAGGCTCCGAGGACGCCGAGGGTATCGCGATCCCGATCGATTTCGAGGGCGACCCGATATTCTGCGAGCTCTGGTTTGACACCGACGATAACCTCATGATGGAAATAAACGGAAGATGGTTCTACAAATCCCCGAAGGCGAAGTTTATCGACCTCATGCCGGCGTTCTTTGAGAACCGCCTTGAGGGCAAAAAGACTCTGACGCTCAAGATTTTTGCGCCCCCGGCGACGGGTGAAAACGACCGCCCCGGGAGTATCGATACCTATTCCGAGATCACGCAGCTGCCGAAGATCAGGGTGAGGTACGAGCCGGTGCAGGAGTTTACTTATTGAGGTGCGGGGGCTGTGACAGCAGGATAAAAATAGTGGGAAAGTCCGTTGGCGTGAGGGTTGACGGGCTTTTTCTTGTTGGGGTGGGTTTGTGGAGTGAGGTGGGGTGGGGTGGAGGGCGAAGCCCGTGCGCCGAAGGCGCACCGCCGACGCTTCGCGTCGGCGCGTCGGCTCGAAGAGACGACGGGGCTTCGCCCCAGGGTTTCAGCTTCTATCGGGGTTTGGGAGGGGCAGCAAGCCTTGTGACCAAGCCTGCTGCGACTGCCATGGCTTGATAGAGGTACCCGGGTTTGATGACGGGCTTGCGTATACATACGGGGTTTGATAGGGGCAGAGGGTTATGGGCGAAGCCCGACCGCGCGCGAGCGCGGTCGCTTCCTCCGCGAAGCGGAGGAAGCCGGCGCCTTCGGCGCCGGGGGCTTCGCCCCCGCACCCCCGCACCTTGCAGCAAGCCCCCAATAACTCCACATACCCCTCCTCCCAGCCCTCCTTCTCCGCCCAACCTTTGCCCGCCCTATCTGCCTCCTGCACACCATTGGTGCCACGCCCCGGCCTTGCGCCGCAGTGCCTCTTACGCACTTTTCTGCAAGTCAGCACCCACGGGCGAAGCCCGTCCCGCTTCGCGGGACCGCCTGTGCCTCCGGCACAGGCGCGCCGGCTCTTCGAGCCGGCGGGGCTTCGCCCCCGCACCTTCCCCACCATCTGCACCCAACCCCGTCACCCCCACCCAGCTCTGCACCTTCCCCACCTCCCTCACACCCCCTCCCAGAAGCAGAATCCCCGCCACCTCCACCCCCACCCCGCACCTCCCCACTTTTAAACCCACCCCGTATAATCTACCCGCGCTTCCAAGCACCCCTCCTGCACAAAAGAACCACCCCCGCAGATACTCCCTCCCCCGCCTCTGACATCTGACTTCTTCCATCTGTCCTCTATTAGCGCTCCTCTTGACAAAATGTCCCTCCCGGCATTATAATATAGGTAGAATGGGAAGAAAAGAGGAGATAAAATGAGGAAAATTGTTAAATTCTTGCAATCAAGACTTGTCATCACAGCGCTTCTGATACTCCTTCAGGCAGTCGTGCTGATGGTCCTGATCGGCGCGCTGGCGTCCTATTTCCCGGTGTACTACGCCGTCACGATGGTCGCCGCGGTGCTGGTCGTGATGGACCTCGCAAACGACAAAATGAACCCCTCCTTCAAGCTGCCGTGGATGATTTTAGTCATCGCCGTGCCGATCATCGGTGCCCCGCTCTATATCCTCTTCGCAAAGTCAAAGCAGACGAGAAGAATTTCCAAAAGATTCAGAAATTACCGCACACTCATGCGCAACACCCTCCCCAATCCCGATGACCCGCTCGTTGACATCGCCAAGGAAGACCCCGTGGTCGCAAGGCAGCTGAGCTACGTCGAGCGAACCGCATATGCACCGGTCTACCGCAATACCGACGCAGTCTACCTGCCGACCGGCGAGGAGTATTTTGATGCGGTGATGCGGGAAATCCCCAAGGCGAAAAAATTCATCTTCCTCGAATATTTCATCATCGAGGAGGGGAAGATGTTCAACTCGATCCTCGACGTCCTCAAGAAAAAAGTCGAGGAAGGCGTTGAGGTCAGGATCATGTACGACGACATCGGCTCGATCAGCAAGGTGCCGTCAAAATATGACAAATATCTCGAATCCTTAGGATTTCAGGTATCCGTCTTCAACCGCATGAAGCCGTCTTTGGACGCGTTTCTCAACTATCGGGACCACAGGAAGATTTTGGTGATCGACGGCGTCGTCGGCTTCACGGGAGGAGTAAATCTCGCCGATGAATATATCAACGAGGTCGAGCGGTTCGGTCACTGGAAGGACACCGGGATCATGATCAAGGGCGAAGGCGTCACCAAGATGACCGAGACTTTCCTGCAGCTCTGGCACTTCTCAAGGGGCGAGCTCAAGATCGATTACAAGGATTATGCGAGCGATATGAAGTGCGAAAGCGACGGCTTCATTCAGCCCTTTGCCGACGGTCCTTCGACCGACGACCTCACGGCTGAGCTCTGCTACATGGGACTGATAAATATCGCCGTAGATCATCTCTATGTCACAACGCCCTACCTGATCCTCGACAACGAGATGACGACAGCCTTCTGCCACGCGGCAAGGAGCGGCGTCGACGTCAGGATCATCACCCCGCACATTCCCGACAAGAAAACGGTGATGGCTGTCACCCGCTCGAATTATCGCACGCTTTTGGACAGCGGGGTCAGGATCTTTGAGTACACCCCGGGATTTATCCACGCGAAGAGCCTCTGCATGGACGGAAAAGTCGCCGTGGTCGGGACCGTCAACTTCGACTTCCGCAGTTTATATCTGCACTTTGAGAACGGGATTTTGTGCTACAAGTCGTCCTGCATAGCCGACGTGGAAAGGGATTTTCTGGAAACGCAGGAGAAGTGCCAAGAGATCACCGCCGACCAGATCAGGAAGAAGGGACCCGTTTACAGCCTGCTGCAGGCGGTGCTGAAGGTGTTCTCGCCGCTGATGTAGCATGTAGAAGTTAGGGGGTAGAGGGTAGAGGATAGATTCCGATCTTATACCCCCTGCTTCTATCACAGCCTTGCATTAGCACCCAACCTTGCACCCAGCCTTCTGCACACCACACAGCTCTGATAGAAACAGAAGGTACGGGCGAAGCCCGACCGCGCGCGAAGCGCGCGGTCACTGCCGCCGCTGCGCGGCGGCAGTCGGCGCCTTCGGCGCCGGGGCTTCGCCCAGTGCTTCCGGTGGGCGCACAGAGGACAGAAGTCAGAATCCAGAGGTCAGATTCCGATCTTGCGCCCCCTGCTTCTATCACAGCCTTGCGTTAGCGCACGACCTTGCACCCAGCCTTGTGCGTGCTACACAACTCTGATAGGAGCAGAGGGTACGGGCGAAGCCCGACCGCGCGCGAAGCACGCGGTCGCTGCCGCCGCTGCGCGGCGGCAGTCGGCGCCTTCGGCGCCGGGGCTTCGCCCGGTGCTCCCGTTGGGCGCACATAGAAGTTAGTGGTTAGAGGGTAGAGGATAGATTCCGATCTTTTACCCCCCTGCTTCTATCACAGCCTTATATCAGCACCCGACCTTGCTCCCAGCCTTCTGCATACTACACGGCTCGGGTAGGAGCAGAAGGTACGGGCGAAGCCCGACCGCGCGCGAGCGCGCGGTCGCTGCCGCCGCTGCGCGGCGGCAGTCGGCGCCTTCGGCGCCGGGGCTTCGCCCCCGCCCCCTCCACCCCTTCCCACCTCCGCACATCCCATATCCCCAAAATTCACCCCCAAAAAGAGGATCATCATGGACTGGAAAGAAATCAAAATCCACACCACCCACGAAAACATGGACAACCTCGGCGCCGCGCTCATCTCAGCCGGAATAAACGGCTTCGTCATCAACGACCCCGAGGACATTCGCGAGTTTGCCGCCGAGAAAAACGCGAGCTGGGACTACATCGACGACGACCTGCTGCGGCAGGCGGACGCCGGCGGCTCGTTCATCACCGTCTACCTCGAGAGCGGCGAAAGCGGCGCCATTCAGGCTGAGCAGATGTCGGAAGCGCTCGATCGGCTGCGCGGAATGGGCGTCAGATTGCGCGTCGAGAGCTGCGCGGTGCGCGAGGAAGACTGGGCGAACGAGTGGAAAAAATTCTTCAAACCCCAGCCGATCGGCAGAAAAATCATCATCAAACCGACTTGGGAGACCGTCCCCGACCCCGCCGGTAGGACCGTCATCGAGCTCGACCCCGAGACAAGCTTCGGCACCGGTCGCCATTTCACGACCCAGCTTGCCCTCGAGCTTTTGGAAGATAATCTCAATTTGGGAGATACTGTCGCCGACCTCGGGTGCGGAAGCGGGATCATCTTCATTTCGGCGATGAAGCTGGGCGCGTCGCACGCGGTCGGCACGGATATCTCGTCCGACGCGATCAAAATCTCCCGAAAAAACGCGGCTCAGAACGGAATCAGCGACTCCGATTTTGAAGTTTTTTGCGGAGACGTTGTGACCGACCCCGAGCTCCTCAAAAAATTCTGTAAAGGTTATGACCTTGTCGCTGCAAATATCGTCGCCGACGTTCTGATCTCGATGAAAGATGTTTTCAAAATGCTCGTAAAGCCCGGCGGCAAGCTGATTTTAAGCGGTATCATAGACGACCGCCTTGACGAAACTTTAGCTGCTGTAAAGGCATCCGGCTTTACGCTCATCGAGCACCGCCGCCGCGACATTTGGAACGCCGCAAGCTTTGTAAAGGGCTGATTTTATGAACATCATACTCCGCCCTGCCGCGCTTTCCGACGCCGAAAAAATTTGGAAGATGCAGGTCGAGGCTTTTGCCGATCTGTATCAAAAATATCGCGACGGGGCGACCAACCCCGCTGCCGAGCCGGTTGAGAAAACCGTCGCTCGGCTGAATCAGTCTTCCACATTTTTCTATTTTATCGAGGCTGACGGCGAATCCGTGGGAGCTGTCCGTGTGGTCGATGATAAAAATCCCGACATGCCGAAGCGCATATCCCCCATCTTCATCATGCCGAAATTTCGCGGAAACGGCTTCGGCAAGGCAGCAGTCCGCGAGGTCGAACGTATCCACGGCAGCTCCGGTTGGGAAGTCGAAACGATACTCGAAGAGCCTGACCTTTGCAGGTTTTACGAAAGCCTCGGCTACAACCAAACCGGAGAGAAACACATGATCTCGGACACTATGAATCTGGTAATTTATAGAAAATAACACAAAGTTCGGACAACAACCAAGCGCGGTGAGACATTCATCGCGCATTTTATTCACAAAATTTATTGACATCTTCGCCCCAAAATGCTAAAATAGTCACAAATGACCCGAAAAGGAGGATAATTATGTCATTCAGATACGCAATCATGGGAGCCGGGGACATCTCCCGAAAATTCCGCGACGCGGCTTCAAGAATCGAGGGCTGCGAGGTCTGCGCGGTGTCATCAAAATCAGCCGAAAGAGCGCGCGCCTTCGCCGAAAAAGAGGGCGTGCCGGCGAGCTACGGCAGCTACGAGGAAATGCTCGAAAAAGAGCGCCCCGACTGCGTTTACATAGGCGCCGACACCGGCTCGCACTTCGCCCTGACGATGCTCTGCCTTGAGCACAAAGTCCCGGTCCTCTGCGAAAAGGCGATGTTCACGAATCTCAAAGATATGCGGACCGCCTTCGGTTTCGCCGAAAAACAGGGCGTTTTCACGATGGAGGCGATGTGGAGCTACTACCTCCCCGCAATCAGACAGGCGAAAAAGTGGGTGGACGACGGCAGGATCGGCAAAATCCGCTTCACCGACATCCTCCTCGGCTTCAAAGCCCCGACCCACCCCGGCAACAGGTACTTCAACCGCGAACTCGGCGGCGGCACCGCGTTTGATCTCTCGGTCTACACTTTCGACCTCACCACGCTGATGTTGGGGCATGATTTCACAGACTGCCACGTCTCCGCGCTGTGGCATGAAAGCGGCGTGGACACCGTAAATCATGCGACGCTCACCTACGACGGGTGCATCGCCTCGCTGACGTCGAGCATTCTGAACCCGCTTGAGGAGCGGCTGATAATGTACGGAGAAGCGGGGAAGATCATCGTGCCCCACAGCCACTACGCAAACGAGGCGTTTTTGTACGATCAGGACGGCAAGATCACCGAGCACTTTACCGACCATAAGACCGAAAACGGCTTTGTATACGAGGTTAAGGACGCGATGGAGTGCGTGATGAACGGGAAAACGGAGAGCGACACCGTGCCGCATAGCGTTACCGAAGCTTCGACGGAGTTTTATGAGAGGATTTACGAGGGGCGTTGATGGGGAATGATTTGGTGGGGAGAATGGTGATTTTGCGCTTAAGCTGTTAAGAGGTGAGCTAAAAAGGTTTTGCCCCGCTTTTGCTTTTAGAAGGTAGAATGTTAGAAGGTTAGAGATTAGAAATTTCGTACCGAACCTTAGCAGAGACAAGTCAAAAAGGTTTTGCCCCGCTTTTCCTTAAAAAGCGGGCGGAATCCAAGGGCGGAGCCCTT
>CANQYD010000057.1 GCA_947627985.1 uncultured Clostridia bacterium | reverse complement strand
CCGCTGCCGCAGGCAGCGCGCCGACGCGAAGCGTCGGCGGTGCGACTTCGTCGCACGGGCTTCGCCCTGCACTCCCCAACACCTTTCGCAAAGCCCACCCAAACCCGCCAAGCCCGGAACCAAGTCCCGCCCCCCTCCCTCAGGGAGGGGCAGCACATACTTGAAAGTCATCACAAAGCCCTCCAGGGTGGGGACTTAAAACAGCATTCCCATCATTTTGCACCCGCAAAATGATGGGAATACCTTTTATAAAAGGGTCGGGCAGGGCGGGATACCCTTTTAAATATGAAGTACGGTCGTAAGCACCTCTCAAAGAACTCAGGTGAAAGCTTTGATATATTATCTCGGTCCTTACCCGCTTATCCATAATCCCCGGCAGGAAAATGCATTTTATCGCTTTAAACAAAAAACCGCCTTTTCACCAAATTCTGCCCAAGTATTACCCTTCCAAAGCCCCCGCAACCAAAATAAAGGAAACACCTTTTATAAAGGGTCATGGCGGGCAGAGGTGCCTTTTTTGTAAGATGGAGTGCGGTCATAACCGCTTATCCAAATGGCTCAACTGTAACTTTTAAAGTATTGCCTCAGCCTTAACCGCATACCAAAACCACTCCCAAAACAGCACCCCTCATCTCCCCAAATCAAAAACGCCTCACCCCACAATCCCCCTCACCCCAAACATAAACACCAGCAGAATCCCCAAAAACGCAAAGTTGAACGCCGAGAACGTCTCGACATAATACATCGCGTGGTGCGGGTGGTGCTTGGTGTACTCCCGAAACGTGATGAGCGAGGCGAGCGACGCGATCAGCGTGCCGATGCCGCCGATGTTCACGCCGACCAAAAGATCGGGGTAATTCTCGGTAAACTGCGACAGCAGTATCGCCGAGGGCACGTTTGAGATAAATTGACAGGAGATCACGCTGAACAGCAGCGTGTTCTTGTCAAGGAGCATCGAGAAAAAGTCCCGAACCGCCGTTATCCTCGCCATGTTCCCGGCGAAGATGAAGAAGAATACAAACGTCAGCAGCAGCGGATAATCCACCATCGCAAGCGCCTTTTTATCCGCAAAAATCAGCACCGCGGGTATCACGATCAGCCCTATCCAGTAGGGTATTCCACGGAAGACGATCGCGATCGCAAGCGCGAAGAGAAGCAGGTAAAGAG
Organism: uncultured Clostridia bacterium; assembly: GCA_947627985.1. Lineage (GTDB taxonomy): Bacteria > Bacillota > Clostridia > Oscillospirales > Ruminococcaceae > Faeciplasma. The sequence goes on along the minus strand of CANQYD010000057.1, from coordinate 8,990 downwards.
CGGTTTTCTTCGGCTCCAAGCTCAGGGATTCCTCCTCGAAGCTCATCGGCTCGTTTTTCACAAAGACGAAGCAGCAGAAGGTGATCATCGAGATCGAGACCAAAAACGGCGGCGCCATAATCGTGATAAATTCCGGCGTGGGAATGGAGAATTTTGTATATAGATATAAGTTCTGCGGGTTGCCGAAGGGGGTCAGCATTCCCCCTAAGTTTGCCGCGATGTTTTGCATGATGAACGTCAGAGCCATGTACTTACGCTTCCTCGACGCCGACAAAACGAAGTACCCGAGCGGCAGAAATGTTAAAAGCGCCATGTCGTTCGCGATCAGCATCGAGCCGATGAATGTGATATAAACAAGCGCCAAGATCGACATTCTCGCGGTTTTGAAGCACTCGACGATCTTTTCGGCGAGCACATAGAAAAAGTTTACGTTTTTAAGCGCGCAGACGACTGCCAAAACGCAGAAAAGGCAGGTCAGCGTCTTGAAGTCGAAATATCCCAAATATTCCTTATCCGGAGGAATAATGCAGGAGGTTATGATCGCGGCAGTCATCGCCACGAACATAACGGTGTTCTTTTTTACAAATGTCTTGATTTTTCCGATTTTTTCCGTACCGATTCCCTCTTTCCTGCTACATTTTACTATCTTTGCGGGAAAAGTCAAGAAAAAATCGCGGGAAATCTTAATTTTTTCTGATTTTTCACATTTCATAATATTACTGCTTTACTTTATCCGAAAAATATGTTAAACTTAAATATAACCCCGAGCGGGGTCAGATGAAGTGGAAAAGAGGTATATTATGTCGGATTATGAGAACCGCGTCCCTTCGGAGGAACGCGTGAAGTCGGCTGCCGAGGTCTATGAGGAGCTCAGCATGCTCTCAAAAAAGACCGAACAGGCAAAATCAAACCGCGATAAGACGGTCATGAAAAGCTTCATGACGGCTATCTGCGCATTGGGCTGCGCGGTGGTGTTTCTAAGCGTCGCTTTGATTGTATGCGCGATCGGCTGGAGTCATGAGCAGGGAACCGTAAAACCCGAGGTCGTCGAGGTCGAGAAGGAAGTCATGGTCGAGGTCCCGGAGTATATGATCATCGACACCAACGTCGAATATGAAAGAAAGCTGTCGGGTGAGATGATCCCTCTTAACGATTCAAGCTACGGACCCATCTGGGTGCCGGTTCTGGACAACGTCCCGAAGAATACATATAATCCCGATTTCTTCGTGCCGAGCCCCGAGACGGGGTACATGCAGTACCTCGGCAGCGAGGAATATATGGCGGGCATCGATGTCTCCGTATATCAGGGCGAGATCGACTGGGACGCGGTCAGGGACGCGGGTTTTGAATATGTGATGATGAGATGCGGAAACAGGGGGTACGTCACCGGTCTTGTCGTCGAGGACGCGAATTTCAGGGCGAATATCAAAGGCGCGCTTGACGCGGGTCTTGAGGTCGGGGTATATTTCTTCTCTCAGGCTCTCACCCCCGAAGAGGCCCTTGAGGAAGCCAACTTCGTTATAGATCTTCTCAAAGATTATGACGTCACATTCCCGATAGCGTACGACTGGGAGGTCGTCAACGATCAGGACGGTGACACCGCGCGCACCGCATATATAGAGCCCACCGATCTCACAAACAACTTCCTCGTCTTTGCAAAGAGGCTGGAGGACGAGGGCTACACCCCGGTCATCTACACCAACAAAAAGACGGCTGTCTGGAAGTATGACCTTGCGAGGCTGACGGGCTATGATCTCTGGCTCGCCGAGTATAACGATACGCCGAGCCTGCCCTATAAGTGGACGATGTGGCAGTATTCCTCGAAAGGCGACGTTCCGGGGATTAACGGCGCCGTCGACTTAAACATCTGCTTCCGCGACTATGCCGACGAGCAGCCCGAGGTCGAGGAATGATTAAAGCGGGTCGAGCCGCGGTGAAGCTTCTTTTGCGGATTCAGTGGCTGCTGACGGCGCCGCAGGGGTTCATAGCCCGGCTTTTCCCGAAAAAACCGTCTCAGCCCGGGGGATATATCTTCTCCCAAACCGCTTTAAAGGGACAGCGGCTCTTTGGAGCCCGGGCTGAGATGACATCATGTGAAGTCGTCGCGGTCTACAATGCATTGAAATATCTGGGAATTCCGGCTTCATATGAGAGCGTCCGATCGGCGTTTTTGGGATCGGGCGCCCTCAGCCTCTTTTTCTTGGGATTTTTTGGGGGAAATCCCTACTCGCTCGTGCGGGTGCTCAGGAGGTTCGGGGTCGACGCAAAAGCCTGCAAACCCGATGACGCGGGGAAGGCGTGCATTCTGTCGTTTTTCAATCCCGGCTCGCTCAGCATTCATACCGTATTTTGTGAGAGTCGCGGGGAGGAGCTTTTTGCCTATAATTACCATCCCGGGGATAGAGGGGTCAGGAGGGTGAAGGTCGGGGCGGGGGAGGTTGTGGAGGCGGTTGAGGTGGGGTGAGGGCGGTATTTTTGCTGTGCGATCGGTGAATCATAGGGGAGAACCCTTTCCTAAGCCCCGCCCCCAGCCCCCTCCCCCTTTTAGGGGGGAGGGGGCTGCGCTTTATTATAAGTCTGCGCAAAAGTAAACCGGGGTGGGGGTATGCTTAAAATAGCATGAGTTCATTTTCCAGCGGGAAAATGAACGAATACCTTTTAACAGGGGGTAGGAGAGGGCGGGAAACCTTTCATCTCTCTAAGCACCTTTTGACCAAAGGGCGCGGCGGGTATGGGGTGCTTGCATATTATCATGACTTGCCTTATTTCCCATACTATGTGTAACAAAGCAGTTTTTTCAAAGTGCGCAGCTTTTTTGCCTCGCTTCGCTCGGCAAGTGTGGGGCACCATTGCATGGTTCCCCACTCCCCTCCGGCTTTCACTTCCCAACCTTATAAAAAACTTTTAACTCGGTATCTCGTCCAACTTATTAGTTATGGTGGGGACAACCCCCTGCGGGGTTTTCCCCAAACCCCTTTCCGGCTGTGGGGCACCCCTGCGGGGTTCCCCACACCCCTCCGGCTTCGGGCGACTTCGTCGCCCTCTTTTGAACGATAAAAGCAAAAAGGACAGCTATCGCTGTCCTTTTTGCGGGGATTTCGCCCGTTGCGACGGGCGACTCGGGGACTCTGTCCCCGAGACCCCTGCAAGCCCTTTAAAAAGGGCTTGACCCTAAACTTGACTTGTCTCATCTGAACCTAAGCGCAAAATCTGACCTCTGACCTCTCACTTCTGCCCTCTGTCAGCGCTCGTCCCTTCCCCACCTTCCCAAAATATTTTCCAAAACCCCTTGACAACTTGCCGTCTTTATGTTATACTTCAATTAACATTTAACTTAAATGTTAATTGTTGCCCGAGAGGAGGATCACAATGAGCTTGCAGGCGACCCTTCGCGCCCTCGCTGACCCCACCCGGCGGGAAATCCTCGAAATGCTCAAATCCGGCTCACTGTCCGCCGGCGAGATCGCAGAGCACTTCGACATGTCCGCCGCAGCCGTCTCCCGCCACCTCTCCGTCCTCAAGGACAGCGGTCTTATCCGCGACAGACGGGACGGAAAATTCATCTTCTATGAGCTCAATGCCTCCGTTTTGGAGGAAATTATGCTCTGGATTTCAAAATTCAGGAAGGGAGAGGAGTAGATAAAGTTGACAAACAGTAATATCCGCACAAAATATCATTTTTTGTAGATAAAGGAGGAGCAAAATCATGTTAAAAAAATATCTTCCACTGATAATAATTTCCAGCCTTGTCATACTTCTGCCGATGCTCTTCGGGCTGATTTTCTGGGATAAACTTCCCGAGCAAATGCCGTCGCATTTCGGCTTTTCCGGCGAGGCTGACGGCTACACATCGCGCGCAGCGGCGGTTATCGGGATTCCTCTCGTGCTGCTTGCCGGGCACGTCCTTTGCGTTTCAATCACGCTGATCGACCCAAAGAGGAAAAATATAGGAAAAAAGCCGCTGACGCTGCTCTTCTGGATAATCCCCGGCGTCTCGCTTATCGTCTTCTCGGCGATGTACGCCTACGCGCTCGGCTACAGGTTCAACGTCTCGCTGGTCGTCATGGCGGCGCTCGGGGTGCTGATGATCCTCCTCGGCAACTGGCTGCCGAAATGCGGGCTGAATTACACCTTCGGGATTCGCACGGCGTGGGCTCTGAGCGATGAGGATAACTGGCGCGCCACCCATCGCTTCGGCGGGAAGGTCTTCATCGCCCTCGGGATTCTGACCGTGATTTTAGCGCTTCTCAGCATTAAATTCACTGTGGTTTCGTTTGTTTTGATGATGATCGCCGACGTCCTCGCGTGCGTTGCGACCTACGTCTATTCCTACGTTTACTATGTTCGCCACGGGCGCAAGGAGGAGTGATTATGTTCGGATTTCCGACAATTTTGGCGATGCTGATCTGCGGGGTTTTTGCGATATTGATACCTGTCGCGGCGGTGATCATCTTCAAGTTAAAATACCCGAAAACACCGATGTCAGCGCTGTTTGCGGGGATAATCGTCTTTATCGTCTTCGCCCTGATCCTTGAGCAGGCGGTCCATGGGATAATGCTTCCCATCGTCGGCGGAAGCACCGTCGGCTATATCATCTACGGCGCTTTAGCGGCGGGAATTTTCGAGGAGATCGGGAGGTTCATAGCTTTCAAGACCGTCCTGAAATCGCAGACCGACCCGAAAACCGCAGTCATGTACGGGTTGGGGCATGGCGGCTGCGAGGCGGTTTTGCTGCTCGGGCTGTCGATGCTGTCGGGGCTGATGATCGCGTTCAGCGTCAATTCGATGGGGCTCGACGGGTTTGTGAAGTTGGCTGCGGCAGGTCAGCCGGAGCTTGAGAGCGCCGTCAGGACGCAGGTCGAGGCGTACGCGGCTATGACCCCGGCTGCGATTTTGCCGCCGCTTTTCGAGCGGGTTCTCGCCATGATTTTACATATTTGGATGTCGGTTTTGGTCTTTGAGGCGGCAAGAAACAGGGGGAAAGTCTGGCTGCTGCCGGTCTGCATAGTTTCGCATGCGCTTTTGGACGTACCTGCGGCGATGTATCAGCGCGGGGTAATCGGTTTGCCGACGACGTATGTGCTGATGAGCGTCGTGACGCCGGTCGCAGTGCTTGCGGCGGTGAGGGAGTTTGGGGTGATGGGGAAAGAAGTAGAGGCGGAGGGGGAGGGGTGATGGGGTTCGATGGAGTTGAGTGAGTGCTGCGTGCGGGGGAAAATTTGATTTTCTGACATGCAGGGTTCTTTATAAAAGGGATTGGGCATTATTTTGGGTGCGGGGGCTTTGGCGGGGCAATACTTGGGGCAGAATTTGGTGAAAAGGCGATTTGCTGAGTTAATGCTTAAAAGCGTACTTTTTCGCTATTCGCTCCTATTTTAAAAAGTACTTTCTCACTTTAATGTGATAAGATTTGCTTTTTTGCCGCACATTTTGGATAAGTGTGTAAGACGGAGGTAACTCATAAAAAGATAAGGCTGATCGTTTGATAAGCGATTATGGGCGAGTAGTTATAGTGTATTCCGCCCGCCACGGACCTTTGAAAAAGGTATTCCTTTTATTTTGGTTGCGGGGGCTTTGGCGGGGTAATACTTGGGGCAGAATTTGGTGAAAAGGCGATTTTGGTTTAAAGCGATGAAATGCTTTTTCCTGCCGGGGATTATGGATAAGCGGGTACGAATCGAGATAATTTAATAAAAATTCTATCAGGGTCCTTTGATAAATGCTTACGACCACGTTTCATATTAAAAAAGTATGACCGCACTTCATATTTAAAAGGGTATCCCGCCCTGCCCGATCCTTTATAAAAAGGTATTCCCATCATTTTGCGGGTGCAAAATGATGGGAATGCTATTTTAAGCCCCTCCCCGGAGAGGCTTGTGCTGACTTTCAAGTATGTTCTGCCCCTCCCTGAGGGAGGGGGCGGGGCTTGGTTACGGGTTTGGCGGGTTTGGGTGGGCTTTGCGGAGGGTGTGGGGGAGTGCAGGGCGAAGCCCGTGCGACGAAGTCGCACCGCCGACGCTTCGCGTCGGCGCGCTGGCTGCGGCAGCGGGGCTTCGCCCCGAGCCTGCAGCTCCTATCAGGGCTCGGCAGGCGCCGGAAAGTGGGTGCAGGGGTTGGGTGCCACTGCCAAGCCTTGATAAAAGCAGCGGGTAAAAGACCGGAATCTGACCTCTTGCTTCTATCTTCTGTCATCTGTGCGACCAACGGGAGCAGGGGGCGAAGCCCGCCCGCGCGCAAGCGCGCGGGCGCTGCCGCTGCTTCGCAGCGGCAGCCGCAGCCTTCGGCTGCGGGGGCTTCGCCCCGAGCCTTCCGCTCCTATCAAGGTAAGGTAGGGGTACCAAGCCCGGTGCCAAGGTCAGACCCCTCCTCGGGGAGGGGTTGCAGACGCTTTTAAGTCTGTGCAAAGCTTTGGCGGGGTGGGGACTTAAAACAGCATATCAAATTTCCGCCCCTGCGGGAATTTGATATACCTTTTGACCAAGGGAGCGGCGGCATGGGACACTTACATGTTATTAAGGCTTACTTATTTCCCATGCTGTATGTAACAAAGCAGTTTTTCAAAGCATGCATCTATTTTGCCTCGCAAACCTCAGCAAAGCTCCCCCACCCTCGCCCCTATTACCCCCCCAAAAAAAAATTTTTCCCCCACCCCTTGACAAACGCAATACTTCGTGATATGATGTATACCACGAGAGGAGGTATTCCATGGATATTCAGTTGAAGCGCGGTCTGTTGGACGTCAGCGTTTTGGCGGCGATAAAGGACGGAGAGTCGTACGGATATAAGATAATAAAGGACATGAAACCGTATCTCGAACTTTCGGAATCGACTTTATACACCATTCTGAAGCGGCTTGAGACGGCGGGAATGCTGACCGTGCGAAGCGCCGAGCATGACGGTCGGCTCAGAAAATATTACCGTATTACCGACTCGGGGCTTCGGCGAATCGAAGAATTCAAGGAAGATTGGAAGGAAATTCTTTCCATATATCGCTTTGTGGTCAAGGAGGAAGAAAATGAATAAACAGGAATTTTTAGATCAGCTTCGCCGAGGCTTGCACGGGCTTCCGCAGGAGGACATCGAGGAGCGGCTGACGTTTTACAGCGAGATGATCGACGACCGAATGGAGGAGGGTCTTTCGGAGCCCGAGGCGGTCGCCGAGATAGGTGACGTACGCGAAATCATCTCGCAAATTCAGGCAGACACCCCGCTCACCAAAATCGTCAAAGAAAAAATCAAGCCGAAAAGCTCGACCAAACCATGGGTCGTCGCGCTTCTGATACTCGGCTTCCCGCTCTGGCTCCCGATTCTGATCGCCGTAATCGCGATTGTTTTGTCGGTATATATCGTCGTCTGGTCGGTGATAATTTCGCTCTGGACTGCCTTTGTTTCGCTGTTTGCCGGGGCACTCGCCGGAGTTGCTTCGGCGGTGTATTATGCGATATGCGGAATGGGGCTCGCCGCCATGTCGACGCTTGCAATCGGTCTATTAAGCGCCGGATTGGCAATATTTATGTTTTTTGTATGCCTTGCTGCGACCCGGGGCGTGATTTGGATCACAAAAAAATTTGTTCTTGGAATTAAGCATATGCTTATCGGAAAGGAGACAGTGTAATGAGTAAAATCGTTAAAATTTGGCTGATTGCCGCGGCTGTGCTGATATTTGCGGGCGCTGCGGTGTTCACAACAGCTCTGGCGCTCTGCGGAGGGGATATAGCCAAGCTCGGGACGGTGGATTATGTCACGACGACATATGAGCCGACCGGGGATTTTGAAAACATCGCGATAAAAGTGTTCACGTCCGACATCAGGTTCTTGCCGGCTGATGACGGAAAATGCAGGATCGAATGCTACGAGGACAAAAAGGTCAGGCACACCGCAGAGGTCAAGGACGGCGCGCTTGTCATCAATACCGAGGACAAGCGTACATGGCTCGGGTTTATCTCATTATCCTTTACAAACCCGACGATGACGGTATATCTTCCGCAAAACAAGTATGAAATTTTGGACATTGACACGGATACCGGCGCCGTAGATATCCCGAAAAACTTTACGTTTGAGAGCATAAAGATCGAGGGGGATACGGGTGCTGTGACATGTTCCGCGAATGTCGGGGGCGCCGTAGATATCGAGCTTGACACCGGCGCGATCAGCTTAAGCGACGTCGCCGCGGGGAATATGCGTCTCAAATCCGACACCGGCTTCATTAAGCTGAGCGGCGGCAGCATCGCCGAAAAAATCGACGTCAAGACGGGCACGGGGTATATGAAGCTGGAAAATATCACCTGCGGCAGCATTCTTGCAGAAGCCGACACGGGTCGGGTAAGCATGGAAAATGTCGGCTGCACCGATCTTCATGCCGAAACGGACACCGGGGATATCACGCTCAAAAACGTCGTCGGAAGCGGAAAATTCGAGCTGACGTGCGATACCGGGGATATCGGTCTCAACGGCTGCGACGCCGCCGAGCTTTATATCGAGACCGACACCGGCAGCGTCAAGGGCGAGCTTCTGACGGACAAGATTTTCTTTGCGGATTCTGGCACCGGCAGCGTGAGCGTGCCGAAGTCCACGACCGGCGGCAGGTGCGAGATCAAGACGGATACCGGGGATATTGAGATGAGCGTGGCGGGGTGATTGGAGTTTTGTAAATAACACATTATCCGAATGCGGGCAGCCCTAATTTTGAAAGTGTACAAACACCCTCATTATTTCCGTTATTAAAATCTGACAGTCTGACATCCGACTTCCGCCCTCTTGGAGCGGCAGCCTCGACCGCAGCTAATTTTCAGGGTGTGTCCTAAACGACCACATTATAATAAGTTTTTACTTGGTGATTCGCCTCTACTAAACGCTTTCCATTAACTGATTTGGGCTTAAATGTGGGTTGGTTGGACACTCCCAAATTTCCATTTTGTTATGTTAAAATAGATCTGTTACAAAAAGTAGCAGCCACACGCTTCAAAAAATGTTATGATGAAATAACTGCA
>CANQYD010000056.1 GCA_947627985.1 uncultured Clostridia bacterium | reverse complement strand
CCGTGCGACGAAGTCGCACCGCCGACGCGGAGCGTCGGCGCGCTGCCTCCGGCAGCGGGGCTTCGCCCCGAGCCCGCCGCTACTGCCAAGGTTGGGTAGGGGCAGCGGGCTGGGTGCAAGGTCGGGACTTGCACTCAGGTGCGATTAGGAGAAGAGAGCAGGGTGGGAAAGTTTGGAGCTTGTCGGGGGCAGCGGGTTCTGAGGTTGGTTGGGTGCAAGGTGAGGGGGAGGGAGGGCGAAGCCCGTGCGACGAAGTCGCACCGCCGACGCGGAGCGTCGGCGCGCTGCCTCCGGCAGCGGGGTTTCGCCCCGAGCCCCCGGTTTCTGCCGAGGTTCGGTAGGGGCACAACCCTTTTTCCCACCATCCTCCTGTACCTACCCCGTCCCCCGCAGAATCCCATAGCCCCGCCACCTCCCTTGTCCCCGCAAGCCCGATTAGACGCAGATAAACCCGAGCCGAGCGCTTCCGCTCACCCTGTGGGAGCCGCGAGGTAAGACATCATCAAAAAATCGGCGGGAGACATATCCCGATCAAAATTTTAAACTGCGAAAGAGGTACATATGAGCATAAAATACGTCCTTTTCGACCTCGACGGAACGCTCACCGAGAGTGCGCCGGGGATAATCAACTCAATTAAATATACCTACGACCGCTACGGGCTGGACCACGGCGATCCCGAGGAGCTCAAAAAGTTCGTCGGACCGCCGCTGATCGAGTCGTTCATGAAATACGCCGGCTTTAGCGAGGTTAAAGCGCGCGAGGCTGTGGACGTCTACCGCGAGTATTTCGTTGCGAAGGGAATGTTTGAAAACGCGGTCTATCCGGGGGTGGAGGACTGCCTGAAAAGGCTTTCTGATGCGGGACTTACGCTCGCCGTTGCGACCTCCAAACCGGAGCCTTTTTGCCGGAAAATCCTCGAGCACTTCGGGCTGACGCGTTACTTTAGCGTGATAAAGGGCATCCCTCTCGACGGTGAGGATATGACGAAGTCTGAGGTGATCGCCGAGGCGCTCAAAGAGCTCGGGGTCAGCGATCTTTCCGAGGCTGTGATGGTCGGCGACAGGGATTATGATGTCCTCGGCGCCCGGGAGAACGGTATTTCCTGCCTCGGCGTGCTGTACGGTTACGGCGACAGGGAGGAGTTATCCCGCGCCGGGGCTTCGGCTGTTTTTGACGACGCCGAAGGGCTTGCGGAAGGCATTTTAGAGGGTAGATGGTAGGGGATAGAGGGTAGATTTTGTGCGGGCTTGGTGTTTCTGACGTGGCTGGGTGGGGGCTACAGGTTTTGTGGCTTGGGGTTATCTACGACTCTGCGGCTGCCTTGTGCAGACTTAAGGCTCGGCAGGGCTTGGTGCCCCACTTTTACCTTGCATAGATGGGAAGCCTACAGGGCGAAGCCCGAGCTGTGCTTCGCACAGCTCCCGTCGCCACTTCGTGGCGACGGCGGTGCCTTCGGCACCGCGGGCTTCGCCCGTCACCCCCCCAACCCGCAGAAGACAGACCGTAGAGATCAGATGTCAGACCCTTATCTTTCACCCTCCGCCTCCGACAGGGTCTGGCAGGGATACTCCCAGCCTTTATCCTCCTGTACCAGCCTATCTGCGAGGCGCCGACCCGGGACAAAATATGACCTATCAGCATTTAGCATAACCTTGTGCAGACCGAAACTTCCCTCGGGCTATCAGCCCCCACTTTTACCCTGCATAGATGTGCGACCTGCAGGGCGAAGCCCGAGCTGCGCTTCGCGCAGCTCCCGTCGCCGCTTCGCGGCGACGGCGGTGCCTTCGGCACCGCGGGCTTCGCCCGGCACCCCCGACCCCGCAGAAAACAGACCTCAGAGATCAGAAGTCAGACCCTTATCTTTTACTCTCCGTCTCTGACATTGAAAAGCAGCCGCACATACCCCATCCTCCACCACCTTGATAAACCTTCAATCCATAAAAACGGAAGTGTAAACATGCCTTATCTTGATAATTTTGACATAGCAGTGATCGGCGCAGGTCACGCCGGCGTCGAAGCGGCTCTTGCGGCGGCTCGCCTCGGGCACCGCACCGCCATCTTCACCATCTCCCTCGACTCCATCGCCAACATGCCCTGCAACCCCTCGATCGGCGGCACCGCGAAGGGTCACCTCGTCCGCGAGATCGACGCGCTCGGAGGCGAAATGGGTCGGGCTGCCGACGCCACCTTCCTGCAAAGCCGGGTGCTCAACCTCGGCAAGGGTCCGGCGGTCCACAGCCACCGCGTGCAGGCGGACCGGGTCAGGTATCACAATCACATTAAGAAAATTCTGGAAGATGAGCCTCTGCTGTCCGTCAAGCAGGCTGAGATCACCCGGATTATCGTCGAAAACGGCGAGGTTAAAGGCGTCGAGACGAAGCTCGGGACTACCTACTCCTGCCGAGCGGCGATCATATGCACAGGGACTTATCTCAAGGGAGTTGTCCACGTGGGAGAGACATCTTACGAGAGCGGTCCCGACTCGACTCTTCCGTCTGTAGGTCTTTCGGATTGTTTACGCGAGCTCGGAATCACCCTTCGGCGGTTCAAAACGGGCACGCCGGCAAGGGTGCATAAGCGCTCGATCGACTTTTCAAAGCTCGAAAAACAGGACGGAGACCCTGAAATTTCGCCCTTTTCCTTTGAAACCGAAGGGGAGCTGAAAAATTCCGTATCCTGCTACATCAGCTACACCAACGCCGAAACACATAAAATTATTTTGGAGAATTTGCACCGCTCACCTCTTTACTCCGGAAGGATCGAGGGGATAGGTCCGCGCTACTGTCCGTCCATCGAGGACAAAGTTGTGAGGTTTTCCGATAAACCTCGCCATCAGCTCTTCATCGAGCCGATGGGTCTCGACACCGATGAATATTATCTGCAGGGCATGTCGAGCTCACTCCCCGAGGAGGTACAGCTCAGATTTTTGCGCACGATCGAGGGGCTTGAGCATGTTGAGATCATGCGCAACGCCTATGCCATCGAGTATGACTGCTGCGACAGTTTGGAACTGAAACCTACTCTTGAATTCAGAAATATCAAAGGGCTCTACGGCGCAGGTCAGTTCAACGGCACTTCGGGCTATGAGGAAGCCGCCGCGCAGGGGCTGATCGCCGGGATAAATGCTGCTCTTGCACTGTCCGGGAGGGAGCAGATAGTTCTCCCGAGGTCGTCGTCCTATATCGGCACGCTTATCGACGATCTTGTCACTAAAGGCGTTCAGGACCCTTACCGTATGATGACGTCGAGGAGTGAGTATCGCCTCCTCCTACGAGAGGACAATGCCGACGAGCGCCTGACCTCGATCGGGCACGATATCGGGCTTATCTCGGAGCAAAGATATCAAAAATTTTTGGAGAAGGAGCGGCAGATCGATCTCGAAGAAAAGCGGCTTCGGGGGACCAAGCTGCCGGTCACGGAGGAGCTGAACCGTCTGATTGTTTCACATGAAACATCTCCGATCACCGAACCCACTGCGATTTCGCAGCTACTCAAACGCCCGCAGATAGGCTATCTTGACCTTGAGCCGTTCGATACGGACCGCCCGAAGCTTGCGAAAGAGGTCTGGGAGCAGGCTGAGCTTCGGATCAAATACGAGGGCTACATCAAGCTTCAGCAGGAGCAGGTCGAGAAGCTGAAGCGGCTCGAGGAGAAGCTTTTGCCGGAGGACATCGACTACCAGTCGGTGCGGGGGCTGCGGCTCGAGGCTGCCGAGAAACTCGCGAAAATCAAGCCCCGCAGCGTCGGTCAGGCATCGCGGATCTCCGGCGTGAACCCGGCTGACGTGTCGGTGCTGCTGATCTGGCTCGAGCAAAACGGGAGGTAGAAATGGCTTATCTTATTGATTTCGAGGACTTTTCGAGGCTCTTTGAGAGCGCGGGGATAATCATCACAAAGGAAAATTACGGCAAATTCAGCCGCTATGCCGAGCTTCTGGTCGAGACGAACAAGAAGTTTAATCTGACCGCGATCACCGACCCGCTGGGCATTGCCGAGAAGCATTTTTTGGATAGTCTGCTGCCCCTGAAATTTGCGGAAATCCCCGAAAATGCGCTGCTTGCGGACGTCGGTACGGGCGCCGGATTTCCCGGTGTGCCGCTTAAAATCATGCGACCCGACCTGAATTTGGTGCTGATCGACAGTCTGCAAAAGCGGGTGAATTTTCTCTCCATGCTGACTTCGGAGCTTGGGATTGAGGCTGAGTGCCTGCATGTGCGAGCCGAGGACGCGGGGAGGGGAGAGCTTGGAGGCAGGTTTGATGTCGTGACCGCGAGGGCTGTCAGCAGGCTTGATAAGCTTGCGGGGTACTGCCTTCCGCTCCTTAAAAAGGGCGGGGTGATGTTGGCTCTTAAGGGCTCGGACGTCGATGAGGAGGTCACGGCTGCGGGTCCCGCATTAAAAAAGTTCAGAGGCGAGGTTGAGAGGGTCGCCAAGTATTCGCTTCCGAGCGGGGACGGCAGGGCGCTTTTGATCGTGAGGAAAAAATAGTGCAAAAAGGAAGCCTTCCCGGTTTGGGAAGGCTTTTGTATGCGGGTTTTACTGGGCTTGGTGCGGGAGGAGGGGGGAGGGGCGAAGCCCCGTCGAGCGGAGCTCGACGCGCCGACGCGAAGCGTCGGCGGTGCGACTTCGTCGCACGGGCTTCGCCCAGTGCCACCACCCTGCACGTTCCCCATCTCGGCGCACAGCACCCCTGTCCATGCCCGCCTCTTTCGCTCGGTTTCATAGATATACCTTAGTAACAGCTATGCTTTTCCACCCATAGCCGCAAAAACTACCTATCCTCCTTTCTCTCCAAAGGTATCAAAATATGGTAATCCAGCACCCCGTCCCGTTCCTTTTTGTCGATGTTGACGTCCACACCGGCGATTTGCATCGTCTCGACTGCCTTGTTGACGGTGTTCATAAAGAGCCTCACGTCCCGAAAAATCGCGCTTCCCTTGCGGATACGTTCGCGGTAACGGTCATGCTCAATCATCGAGTCGATCAGCCTCTCCGAAGCCTCGACATTGAGTTTTTTCCTTGCAATTTGGCTGATGGCTGACGCCCGGGCTTCCGGGTCCTCGAGCCGCAGAAGTGCGCGGGCATGCCTTTCGGTGAGCCCGTTTTCGGTGATCAGCCTCCGCTCCTCGGGACCCAATTTCCGAAGCCTGAGCTTGTTTGCAAGGGTCGATTGAGCATACCCGAGCCTGAGCGCCGCGTCCTCCTGGGTCATGCCGTAGAAGTCGATGAGACGGGCGATGGCGTCTGCCTCCTCAAAGAATCCGAGGTCTTTTCTCTGGATATTTTCGACCAGCGATAAAAGTGCCGAACTGCGGTCCGAGACGTCGTTTACAATACAGGGCACAGCCGATAAACCCGCTAAAATAGCGGCTCGAAGCCTCCTTTCCCCGGCGATCAGCTCATACCGATCCCCGCGGGAACGTACCGTCAGAGGCTGCAAGATGCCGTCGGCTTTTATCGACGCGGCAAGGCTTAAAAGCTCGCTCTGATTGAATTCGGAACGCGGCTGATAGGGGTTCGGCGCTATCTGCTCCACCGGAATCTCGATCACCTTGGCGACCTGTTTTTCCTTTTTCTGCGTAAAAATCGCTGCCATTTTAACGTCCTCCTTTTGATTTTCTGATTTTAAGTATACCACCTTTCCCGGAAATTTCCAGACAAAATTTTCGCCCGGATATTCATGATTTCGGGGATTATCATCATTAAGTTGGGGATAACATGATAATCTGCCAGAAAATATCGGGGGATTTGGGGGATTTAAAGTATAAAAAAGCAGGGGGAGTAGCACATATCTCAAAATGTTTCATGTGAAACATTACCGGGACTTGGCGCGGGAGGAGGGCTTGCATACCGGGTCTGTGCGTCTGACGGACTTTTGAAGAAGGGGAGAGGCTCCGGGCGAAGCCCCGTCGAGCTTCGCTCGACGCGCCGACGCTTCGCGTCGGCGCCGTGCGACTTCGTCGCACGGGCTTCGCCCTCCCATCCTCCCGCACCCAACCCCTCTCCCACCCCGCTGCAAAGTAAAAAAATTTTTCAAAACCCCTTGCCAACCGCAGCGAAATAGGCTATACTAAAAGGTGACCATCGCCCGCCGGACAGGGGGTGTAAAATTTAAGGAAATTAAAAGGGGGAATATGCTTAAAATGGGCAGAATAATCGCCGTGTCAAATCAGAAGGGCGGGGTCGGGAAATCGACCACCGTCGTGAATCTTGCGGCAGCGCTCGGCGGAAAGGGCAAGAAGGTCTTAGTCGTCGATATCGACGCTCAGGGCAACACGACGACCGGTCTCGGGGTCAGAAAAAGAGGTATCACCGAGACGGTTTATGAGGTGATAATCGGGGCATGCAGAGCCGCCGATGCCATCATTCCGACCGCGTTCAAAGGAGTCTCGCTGATATCTTCGGCGCAAAAACTTGCGGGAGCCGAGATCGAGCTTGCAAATTTCGACAACCGCTTAATGAGGCTCAAAATGCAGCTGCTGACCGTCAAAGACCGCTACGACTACATTCTGATCGACTGTCCGCCGTCGCTGAGCCTCATCACCCTGAACGCTCTGACCGCCTGCGATTCGGTCCTGATACCGATCCAGTGCGAGTTTTACAGCCTCGAGGGATTGGTGCAGCTGATGGACACCATCAAGCGCATCAAGGACGGCTACAATTCGAGAATGTATATCGAGGGGATTCTTTTCACAATGTATGTCGGCAGATATAACCTGACTGCGCAGGTCGTCGCCGAGGTTAAAAAATATTTCCCGAAAGAGGTCTACGAGACCGTTATCCCGCGGAATGTGGCGCTTTCCGAGGCCCCGAGCCACGGCAAGCCGATCATGTACTACGACCGATCCTCCCGCGGGTCCGAAGCTTATGAGAGTTTTTGCGTAGAGTTCTTGCAGAGGATCAAAGAACGTGGGAAGAAAAGCTGATTTAAAGTGTTAAAGGAGAAAGCGAATGAGCAAGGGTAAAAAAGACATCGGCATGGGGCTTGACGCCCTCTTTTCCGAGAACGACACCGGAAATTTGCAGGCGAGGGTCTTAAGAATCACCGAAATTTTTCCAAACAAGAGCCAGCCCCGCCGCGATTTTGACGACTCGGCTCTCCAGACGCTTGCCGATTCGATCAGGCAACACGGAGTTTTGCAGCCTATCCTCGTCAGACCGATGACAGCCGGAGGCTATCAGATAGTCGCGGGGGAGCGCAGATGGAGAGCGGCGAGAATGGCTGGGCTTGACGAAATGCCGGTCTATATCAGGGAACTTTCCGATCGCGAAGTGTCGCAGCTTGCGCTTGTCGAAAATCTTCAAAGGGAGGACCTAAACCCCGTCGAAGAGGCAAACGGCTACCGTCAGCTGATGGAGGAGAGCGGCATGACCCAAGAGGAGCTGGCGAAGGTCGTCGGGAAATCGCGGTCAGCCGTCGCGAACTCGATGAGGCTCTTGGGACTTGATCCGCACACCCTCGAAATGCTCAAAAAAGGGGAGCTGACCCCGGGTCACGCCCGCGCGCTTTTGGCTGTCGAGGACGGCGAGAGGCGGGAGGAGCTCGCGAAAAAGATCAAAAAAGACGGGCTGTCGGTGCGGCAGGCTGAGGCGCTCGTCAAGGAAAAGCCCGTGAAGGAGCCTCCCAAGAAGCGGGAGCCGATCCTTCGTGAGGTCGAGATATCGCTTCGGGACATCGCCGGGAGGGTCTGCAAGGTCTCGGAGAAGCCGTCGGGCGGGGGAACCGTGACGGTGGAGTTTTATGATCGGGACGATCTGATGGATATTGCTAAGGCAATAGGGCAATTAGAGGATAGAGGATAGAGGGTAGAGATTAGAGATAACGCGTTAGTTGCAGGGGCGATATGTATGCACAAAATGAAGAGCAAAACGGTCATAGCTTTGGCGGCGGTCGCGTTAGTAATAGTTATCGCGGCGGTCTGGGTCTGCACGCCCGGGGAACGGGTCGCACTTTTTGTCAGAGCACACAACGAAGATTTGTCGGATATTGCGTCCGCTTGTCTGAACGGGGACGTTTCTGCCGAAAGTTACCGCGGGGTAAATGTCGAGAGATTATATGACGGAGAGCACCCCATCGTCCAATTTGATACATATGGCTGGGGCTTGATTCCGTATATGGGATTTTACTATTCGCCTGACGGCACACCCGCTGCCTTTCAAAACGTGAATGCAGATTTGACGCCTGCGGGTGATAATAAATGGAAATGGACTGACGGAACGGATAATCACGGCATGACAAAGAAAATCTATGATTGCTGGTATTATTTTGAAGCATGGCTGTGAGATTATTCCGTAGCGAGAAAACCGTGAGGGCAGGGGATAGAGGTCAGAGATAAAATGACAACAAAAGAAAAATATTATAAATAATAGGTGTAATTTATGCTGAAAGAATTTTTGCGGATCCCTAAGCTTGAAACGGAACGGCTGCTATTGCGAAAACTGACGCCAAATGATATCGACGATTTGCGCGAATGGCTGGGGCTGGACATTGTTTATAAGTATTGGGGACGTCCTGCAAACAAAGACGAGAAAAATCCGGAGCTTCTGTTTATTGACCCAAGACCAAGTGTCAAGCGCAAACCGTCCCATGATTTCACATGGGGAATCGAGAGCAAAGAGAATCATAAAGTGATCGGAATTATAGAAGTGTTCGACGTGGAAAATGACAGACTGGGCAAGATCGCATACAGAATAAATCCCGCCTGCTGGAACCAAGGCGTTTGTATCGAGGCATTAGAAAAAGTGGTGAATTTTATCTTTTCGGAAACGATGATTGACAGACTGCATGCGGAAGCGGACGTAGAAAACAAGGCGTCAAACGCGGTTTTAAAGAAATGTGGATTTACACATGAAGGCTGTATCAGAAACGGAAAGATGGTCAGCAGCTACTGCACTTACAATATTTACGGATATATCCGGGACGATTTTTGTCAGCATGAGAACGTGCGGCATACTTAGGTAAATTACGATTTACCGTCAACTAAAAATAACCCGAAACGCTGAAAGCGACATTATGTCGCGACAGCTGGAAATATATAAAAAGGAAAGGAATATAAAAATGATAGACATCAAATTTTTAAGGGATAACCCCGAAGCGGTCAGGGAAAACATCAGGAAAAAATTTCAGGACCAAAAACTTCCCCTCGTCGATGAGGTCATCGCCCTCGACAAGGAGTACAGAAGCGCGATAACCGAGGCTGACGGGCTCCGAGCCGACCGCAACCGCCTCTCCAAACAGATCGGCGCGCTGATGGGTCAGGGCAAGAAAGATGAAGCCGAAGCCGTCAAGAAGCAGGTCTCCGACAACGCAAAACGCCTTGAGGAGCTTGAAAAATCCGAGGCTGAGCTTCAGGAGAAAGTCACGAAGATCATGATGATGATCCCGAACATCATCGACGACGACGTACCGATCGGGAAAAACGACACCGAAAACGTCGAGCTCAAGCGCTTCGGCGAGCCGGTCGTGCCCGATTTTGAGATACCCTATCACACCGAGATCATGGAGAAGCTGTCCGGCGTTGATATGGACAGCGCAAGGCGAGTCGCCGGAAACGGTTTTTATTATCTGATCGGGGATATTGCCCGCCTGCATTCGTCGATTTTGAGCTACGCGAGAGATTTCATGATAGGAAGAGGCTTTACCTACTGCGTCCCGCCCTTTATGATCCGCTCCAACGTCGTCCAGGGGGTCATGAGTTTTGCCGAGATGGACGCGATGATGTATAAAATCGAGGGCGAGGATCTGTATCTAATCGGAACTTCGGAGCATTCGATGATCGGCAGATTTATCGACCAGATCATCGACGAAAAGGACCTGCCCCTCACCCTCACCAGCTACTCTCCCTGTTTCCGCAAGGAAAAGGGCGCCCACGGCATCGAGGAAAGAGGAGTTTACAGAATCCACCAATTTGAAAAGCAGGAGATGATCGTTGTCTGCAAGCCGGAGGAGAGCCGCGAGTGGTTCTGGAAGCTTTTGCAGAATACCGTCGATTTCTTCCGCACGCTCGACATTCCCGTCCGCACGCTGGAGTGCTGCTCGGGCGATCTTGCCGACCTAAAGGTCAAATCGGTCGACGTCGAGGCGTGGAGCCCCCGCCAGAAGAAATATTTTGAAGTCGGCTCCTGCTCGAACCTCTCCGACGCACAGGCGAGGAGGCTTAAAATCCGCGTAAACGGCGAGAAGGGAAAATATTTTGCGCACACCCTCAACAACACCGTCGTCGCGCCGCCGAGAATGCTGATCGCGTTCTTGGAGAACCATCTTCGCGCAGACGGCTCGGTCGCCATTCCCGAGGCGCTGAGACCGTATATGGGCGGGATGACGGAGCTCAGGGCGAAGTGAGTGCGGGGTGAAGGGGAGGGCGGGCGAAGCCCGTGCGACGAAGTCGCACCGCCGGCGCTTTGCGCCGGCGCGCTGCCCTTGCGGGCAGCGGGGCTTCGCCCCGTACCCTCTCCACCCCCACCGCCCCCGACCTTCGCACTCCCCCATATAC
>CANQYD010000055.1 GCA_947627985.1 uncultured Clostridia bacterium | reverse complement strand
GCGCATATGATTGATAAAAATTGCGATTTATTATATGTGTGAATTATACCAAATGCAGGAGAAAATGTCAATAATATTTAGCTCATCGGAAAAATTCATTGCCCTCGTCTTGCAAATCTGCAAGATTTGAGGGCAAATTTTTTGCTTTTCCTGCGAAAATGACGGTTTTGTAAGGCTATAGACAAATCCGTGGTATCATTGATTATGGAGGTGATACTGCCGACGCTGAAAAGTGGATTGCCTTAATCAAGCAATACTCCGAGCCCACAGAACTTACTGCCGAAATGCTCAACACGCTCATAGAAAAGATTGTTGTTCATGAGGCAGTCAAAGATCATGACGGCACCAGAACGCAAGAGATTGAAATATTTTACCGATTCGTTGGTAAAATTGATTAAAACGCATACGCACGTCTTTAAGTTTGTTAAACGGAAGGTGACCGGGGAAGTGGAAAGCCGGGGCTTCCCTGCATTTGCCTCGCGAAGCAAATCAAAATCCCAAACATCTGCCCAAAAATTTCTCCCACCCCCTTGCAATCTTCATCAAAAGATGGTAATATAGAAATGACGACTAAAAAAGGAGGCAGAAATATGAAATACGGTCATTTTGATCTCAAAAAGAAAGAGTACGTCATCACCCGCCCGGACACCCCTGCGCCTTGGTGCAATTACCTCGGCTCGCCTGCTTACGGAGCAATCATCTCCAACAACGCCGGCGGCTACAGCTTCGTCCAGAGCGGCGCGAACGGCAGAATCTCCCGCTATCGCTTTAACTCGACGATGGCGCTCCCCGGCAGATATATCTATATCCGCGACAACGATAATAAGGACTACTGGTCCGCAACTTGGCAGCCCGTCGGAAAGCCCTTGGAGCAGTATATTTCCGAGGTCAGACACGGCACCGGCTACTCCGTCATGAGCGCCGAGTATTCCGAAATTCGTTCCGAGGTGACATATTATGTCCCCAACGGAGCTACATATGAAGTCTGGCGCGCGAAGGTCAGGAACCTCTCCTCAAAGCCGAGGCGGCTCTCGGTCTTCGGCTTCCTTGAATTTACTAATGATAATAACTACGAACAGGATCAGGTCAACCTGCAATACACCCTCTTTATCACAAGAACCTCCTTCGAGGGCGGAAACAGGGTGATCCAGCACATCAACGAAAATTCCGGCAGAGACGCTTCGGGATCAAATCACCGCGAGCGCTTCCTCGGCGTCGCCGCTCAGAAGGCTGATTACGCATGCGGAAATCTTGACAGCTTCATCGGTCCCTACAGGACCTACTCCAACCCGATCGCGGTCGAAAAGGGTCGGCTCGACGGCTCCATGAACTACAACTCAAACGCCTGCGGCGCTCTTCAGACCGACGTCACCTTAGAACCCGGCGAGGAAAAGACGTTTATCTATATTTTGGGTCAGCGCGATTCAAAGGCGGCAGCCGAGATCATCGCAAAATACGACCAAAATCCCGATATTGTAGATAGCGAAGTCTCCGAGATCAGGGACTACTGGCATGAGAAGCTCGAGCGCTTCGAGGTCGAGACTCCGTCCGAAGAATTCAACAACATGATCAACGTCTGGAACGCCTATCAGTGCTTCATCACCTTCACTTGGTCCCGCGCCGCGTCGCTGATCTATTGCGGACTCCGTAACGGCTACGGCTACCGAGATACCGTTCAGGATATTCAGGGCATAATCCACCTCGACCCCGAGATGGCTCTTGAGAAGATCAGGTTCATGATCTCGGCTCAGGTCGATAACGGCGGCGGTCTCCCGCTCGTAAAATTCAACCACAACGCAGGTCATGAGGACACCCCCGATCAGCCTTCATACGTACAGGCGACGGGGCACCCGTCATACCGCGCCGACGACGCTTTATGGCTCTTCCCGACGGTATATAAATACATCGGAGAGAGCGGAAACACCGCATTCTTAGACGAGGTCATAGTATACGCGAACGGCGGAGAGGACACGGTATACGATC
Source organism: uncultured Clostridia bacterium (assembly GCA_947627985.1). Lineage (GTDB taxonomy): Bacteria > Bacillota > Clostridia > Oscillospirales > Ruminococcaceae > Faeciplasma. The sequence goes on along the minus strand of CANQYD010000055.1, from coordinate 8,810 downwards.
ACCTGAAGAGGGCGATCAACTTCTCGATGGAACGCTTGGGAGCCCACAACATGCCCGCGGGTCTTCATGCCGACTGGAACGACTGCTTGAGAATGGGCGCTAAGGGTGAATCCACCTTCGTCGCATTCCAGCTCTACTACGCCATGAGCCTGATGAAATACTGGGCGAGTGAGAGAGGCGATAAGGAGTATATCAAGTATCTCGATGAAGTCCAACCCAAGCTCGGAAAATCGCTTTCGGAGTGCTGGGACGAGGACAGATTCATAAGAGGAATACGCGAGGACGGAGTCGTTGTCGGCGCCAAGAAGGACCCGGAGGCGAACATGTGGCTCAACCCGCAGAGCTGGTCGGTCATCTCGGGATTTGCGACCGAAAAGCAGGGGCAGACCGCGATGGAGTCGGTTCACAGAATCCTAAACACCAAATACGGTGTGAAGCTGCTGGAGCCCCCGTATGTCGATCACTTCTTCGACGGCGCGCTGATGCATATATTCAATCCCGACACGAAGGAAAACGGCGGTATCTTCTCGCAGTCTCAGGGCTGGGCGATACTTGCCGAATCGCTTCTCGGAAACGGCGACAGAGCCTTTGAATACTTCATGGAGTCCACCCCCGCTTCGATGAACGACAAAGCCGAGATCAGGGTCATCGAGCCCTATGTCCACGGTCAGTTTGTGGAATCTACCCGCTCGCCTTATGAGGGAAGAGCGCACGTCCACTGGCTCACCGGCACCGCTTCCACCGTGATGGTCGGCTGCGTCGAGGGAATCTGCGGAATGAGACCCAACTCCGAAGGGCTCATCATCAGCCCGGCGATCCCGTCAAGCTGGGACGGAATGAAGATGAAAAAAGTCTTCAGAGGCAAGAAGCTCAACATCACCGTCGACAACTCGGCGCACGTCCAGTCGGGCGTTAAGGAGCTTACCCTCAACGGCGAGAAGCTCCCCGGCAACCTCATTCCCGAAGGCAAACTCGGCGAGGTCAATGAGGTAAAGGTTGTTTTGGGATAAGTTTTAAGATAAATGTGCCCCTCGGTTTTTCCCCGGGGGGTATTTTTGAATATTGCAATCTCCCACAATGGTAGTGTACAAACAGCCCTCATTATTCTCACTTATTAAATCTGTCACCAACGGCGACACCTTGAAATTCTGATATCTGATTTCCGACCTCTGTCCTCTTGATGCGGTCTCTTCGACCGCATCTTCCCACAATCTTCCCCTTGCAAAATCCCGCCAAACCTGATATAATATATTAAGCCGCACTCGCGGCAAAATCCAGCAAAGGAGCGATCATATGTCCCTTAGCAGCCGCACCGCCGTCGGTCTTAAGGCGGGCATCTTCGGGATATTATCAAATCTTTCGGCGTTTGCGATAAAAGCCGCCGCCGGCGTGTTATCGGGAAGCGTGACGGTCGTCGCCGACTCGGTCAACAGCCTCACCGACGCCGGCTCGTCGATTCTGACGGTGATCGGCTTTCGGCTCGCCTCAAAACCCGCCGACCGCGAGCACCCCTACGGTCACGCGCGCTACGAAAACGTCACCGCTCTTGCGGTCTCGATGCTGATGCTTGCCGTCGGCGTAATGTTTGCAAAAAATTCCATCGAGAAAATCATCTCCCCCTCGCCCCCGGAAATCGGGATTTTAACCTACTCAGCCCTCGTGATCTCGGTGATGTTAAAGCTCCTCCAATGGCGCTATAACCGCGTCTGCGCGAAAAAAATCGACTCGGGCGCCTTAAGAGCGGCGGCTTTGGATTCACTTAGCGACGCCGGGATCACCGCTTCCGTCCTTCTCAGCGTGATAATTATGAAGGTTTTTAAGATCAATATCGACGGCTGGGCAGGGCTTTTGGTCTCGATTTTTATAATCATCTGCTCGGCGCGTACTGTCAGAGACGCGGTCAGCCCCATGCTCGGTCAGTCGCCGCCGAAAGAGCTGATAGACGCCGTCGCCGGGATAATCATGTCCCGCAGCCCGGACATACTCGGCTACCACGACCTCGAGATACATAACTACGGACCCGGCGCCAACTTCGGTTCGGTGCACTGCGAGGTCGACGGCTCCCGCTCGATCCGGGAGGTCCACGAGGTCATCGACGGCGTCGAAAGCGAGATCCACGAGCGGCTCGGCGTCGTCATCACGATACACACCGACCCCGTCGCCGTCGAAGAGAGGTGCAGCATATGAAAAAGCTCAGAAAAAGCGATATTTTGTTGATGGCGATATTTGCCGTCCTGCTGCTTATCAACGGGCTTTCGTGGGTCTCGACCGCTTTTTCGGATTTCTATGTCCAAAAAATCTACCCCGTGATCAGCTTCGTCCCCGTCTTTTTGAGCGGACTTCTTCCCTTCTCGCTCGGTGAGATAATGATCATAATCTTCGCGCTGATGGGGATAATCGGCATTCCGGCGGTCATCGTCTTTGTGATCGTCAGGAGGAAGGAGACCGAGCTCTCAAGGCGGGTCCCCCTTGCCGCGACGAGGATTTTATGCTGGATTTTGGCGTATATCTTCGCGACCGAGACCCTCGGCTGTTTTGTGATGTATCACTGCACCACTTTCTCAGAGCGCTATTTTGAACCTACGAAGCACTCCGAGGAGCTTCTTTTGGACACTCTTTCCGCATTTTCCCGAAGAATATCCGACCTCGCCGGGACCTTTGAGCGGGATGAGGAGGGGTACATAATCGTCCCCGAAGACCCCGCCGACGACTGCCGGGAAGCCATGCAGAAGCTCGGCGCCGAATATTCCCAGCTGAGAGGCAGATATCCTCGTCCCAAAAAAATCTTCAACTCCTTTTTCATGTCGCAGGAGGGGATAATCGGTCTCTACATACCCTTCGCGTTTGAAGCGACCTACAACCGCGACATTCAGCCGATCGCGGTCCCGGCGACGATCTGCCATGAGCTTGCCCACCTAAAAGGCGTGATTCAGGAGAATGAAGCGAGCTTCACGGCGATCATCGCGTGCCTGAAATACGGCACCGACGAGATGAAATACTCAGCCTGCCTTGACGCGTTCTACTACCTTTATAAAAACGCCCTCGACCTGCGCGGCACCGACTATGAGGAGGAGCTGTGGCAAGCCGTAGCCTGCGTTCCCGACGTCACATGGGACTACGACATCGGCTCGTATACCGCCGATTACTGGGAGAAGAACAAGGAAAAGGAGATAATCCCGACCGAGACGGTCAGCGCCATCTCGGACGCTCTTACCGACGCTAATCTTACGATGAACGGCGTGAGCGACGGCATCAACGCGTATAACCGGGTGGTGGAGCTTCTGATGGACTACTACGCCTCGGGAGGAGAAATTTAGTGTATTTTTCTGCAATATCATCTTTAATTTTCTGCAAATTTGATAATTTCTGTTGACATTCCGTCAAAAATATGAGACAATATGTATAAGGCTAAAAAGCCCGAAAAAGTATAGGAGGTAATTTTTATGAAGAAAATTCTTGCGATTGTCGCCGCTGCTGCGATGATCATGGCTCTTTGCGTAAACGTCTTCGCGATCGAGGGCTCTCAGGACCTTGTTCTGGTCACTCAGGACAACGCCTCCTGGCAGAACCACATCAGCGACCGCGTGACCGTAAATGCCGCGGGGGAGTACACTTTCACTCTCTCGGGTCTTAACTTCAGCGGCTCCGCGATGACCGTTCTGTATATCAAGGACGCCAACGCGGTTGAAGTCGAGAACGGCGGCGGTACATATGACGGCGCCAACGGTCTTACCGGCATGACTATCCTCACCAAGTCAATTAAGATCAACGGCACCGAAGTTGCCCTCACCGACGGCTATGTGACCGGCGTCAACCCCGATTCCGGGCTCATCGACATCTGCTGGTACAACATCTGGGCTGACAGCTTTATGGATACTCCCGCAGGCACTGTCACCGATATCGAAGTAACGATTGAAGTTGTCGACGGCGACGGCGCTGCCGCCGAAGAGCCCGCAGAAGCCGAAGCCGAAGAAGCAGCCGCCGAGCCCGAAGCAACCGCCGAAGCGCCCGCAGAAGCTGAGGCTCCCGCAGACGAGACATCTGCCGAAGCTCCCGCCGAGACCAAGGCTCCCGCCACCGGCGTCGCCGTTGCGGTGATTCCCGCCGTCATGGCTCTTGCCGCCGTCTGCGTCTCCAAGAAGCACTGATAAAATCCCGGGAAGCGGCATAAATCATGCAAAAAATCACACCCTCGTGAAAATTCGGGGGTGTGATTTATAATTTTTTTGGGCATACTGTCAAAACCCCTTGACAAAATCAAAAAAATGTGGCAAAATATAAGTGCAATTTTACTGCACTTAAAGTGCAAAAAGTTTGGAGGAATTTATCATGAAGAAGTTTTTGGCAATCGTTCTGTCGATAGTCATGGTTCTGTCTATGGCTGTCATGGTCAATGCTGACGAGACCGTTCTCAGAGAGGGCGACGTCGAGATCACTACCGAAGCCGATTGGTGGGATATGCGCGACATGTCCGCCGAGATTCTGGGCGACGACATCGCAAGCATCTCTAAGATCGTCTTCACCACCGATTCTAACGGCGTTATCATCACCTACAGCGGCAAGCAGATCACCGACGCCGCCAAGGACAGCCACTGGACTCAGTCCGAGGCTATCACCGAGTACACCATCAACGGCGCTGACATCTTCACCGAGGATCACACCGACGCTGACGGCAACCACGCTCCTTACGTCTTTATCGTCAGCTCTAACCTCAAGGGCACCGAAGTAAAGGTTCACTGGGCTGTTTACGGCGAAGCCGCCGCCGCAGAGGCTGAGGCTGAAGCTGAAGCTCCCGCCGAGGAAGCTGCCGCCGAAGAGCCTGCTGCTGAAGAGCCCGCCGCCGAGGCTCCCGCTGCCGAAGCTCCTGCCGCCGAGGCTCCCGCAAAGGCACCTTCCACCGGGTTAGCGCTTGCCGTTATCCCGGCTGCCATCGCTCTTGCCGCCGCTTGCGTCACCAAGAAGCACTAATTGCGGATTGAGTTAAGCTAAAGAATAGTGACCCCGCCTTCGAGAGTGTTCGGAGGCGGGGATTCTTTTAAAAATTGATGATGTGGGGACAACCCCCTGCGGGGTTTTGCCCAACATAGCAGCGACGTCCGGAGGAAATAAGCGGTGGCTTAAATAGGCTTAAATATAAAATAGTAGCCCTGCCATATCCTACCCTTTGTTGTTCGTTCATTTTTCTGTCATAAAATGAACTCATGCTATTTTAAGCAGCCCCCTCACCCTTTTAGGGGGAGGGGGTTCTACTTTACTATAAGTCTGCACGAAAGTAAATCGGGGGTGGGGGTATGCTTTAAATAGCATATCAAATTTCCGCTCCTGCGGGAATTTGATATACCTTTTGACCAAGGGAGCGGCGGGTGTGGGGTAATTTATACTTTCACGAAAAGCTTTTTTGGGGAGAACCCTTTGGAAAAGGGTTCTCCCCTATTCCCCATTCCTAAATTTCCCTCACCCCCAACCCCCTCTCCCAAGGGAGAGGGGGCATTCGAGCCTCGCTTCGCTCGGCTCCCCGGCGACTTCGTCGCCGTTTTTTGTTGGGGGAACCCTTTTCAAGGGTTTCCCCCCACCCCCTTTCCGACTGTGGGGCACCCCTGCGGGGTTCCGCAGACGCGGGGTTTTGCCCAAGAGCACGAGCAATCATTCGTTTACGATTGCGAAGTGCGATTGGTTACAAAACCAGCTTCTGCTGACACCCCTCCGGCTTCGGGCGACTTCGTCGCCCTCTTTTGAACGATAAAAGCAAAAAGGACAGCTCTCGCTGTCCTTTTTGCGGGAATTTCGCCCGTTGCGACGGGCGACGAGGGGCGCTGCCCCTCGACCCCGCCCGCTTTTTGAGGAAAAGCGGGGCAAAACCTTTTTGACTTATCTCTTATGCACCTTTGTGCAAAATCCTCCGTCTGTCCTCTGACTGTCTGCACTCTGTCCTCTAAAAGGGCTTGATCCTAAACTTGCCTTGTCTCCACTAAGGTTCGCCGCAGGATTTCTGCCCTCTTCCATCTAATCCGCCCAAATTCCACCCAAATACTCCACCCTGTCCCTCGCCCAGTTAACCGTCGTGACGGACTTTGCGGCGCGGTTGACGCCGTCTTTGTCAAAATCTTCCGAATGGTCCACCGCGATCTGCTCGACCTCGTCCATCGTCGCTTCCATCGCAGATCGCTTCTCGGTAAATTTTTGCTTCACAAGGTCCTTGAACCAGTCGGCGGAGTAGAACAGGATCAGCCACGGATTCGAGCGGTCTCCCCAATTCTCCACAAAATAATCGTCCTTGAACTTCGCGGCATACAGCCCGCCGTCCGGCTCGCAGTGGTAGTCGGAGTAGCCCCAGTCGAAGTCCCACGGCGCCACCATCGTCAGCCTCGGGTACTTTGAATCCTGCCCGTAGTCCACCGCGAAGAAGAACGACCCGCCGCCTACATCCTGATCGTTGACGGTCTCGTAGAGGAGGTACATGTCCACCACCGATTCGACGTCGATGACGCTGTTCACACAGTCGTAAGCCGTCGCGAACTCGTCCTGTGCGGGCACGATCTCGTAATTTTCGTCCATTTTATAAAACTCGCCGTCCCTGATGGCGCGCAGGGCGATCTCCCAATAAATCTCAAAACGGCGCTCGATGAATTTCAGCTGATCGTCCGAATAGAGATCGTTTTTGACGGAATATGCATATTTTCTCGGCACTCTCGTTGTGCCGTCGACGTCGGTGATTTCCTCATTATTGTAATTAAGGAGGAAAAAGGGATCATCATCGCGGGAGGCATAGTTGTCGAGCTCGACAAGATAGCCGATGTCAGTGCCCTCGTAGCCGTCCTTAGCCTCGTTGATATCGACGCGCTCGGAATTCTCCTGAGTCTGCTCGCAGAGAATGTAGAGCCCTGCGTACTTTTCGTTGACATATACCTGCACCGGCGTTGAGTCGCTGACGTAGTATTTCCCGTCGTTGATCGTCTCGGCAAGCTTAAATGCCAGGAGATTGCGAACGCCCGTATCATAGGCTTTTAAGAGCACCCACGAGCGGCATCTCGCGAATTCGTTGAGACCGAGCATCGGCTGTTTTTCGTCGAATTTGATGCGGTAGGATACGATATTATTGCGGATAAAATCGACGTTTCCGTAGTCAGCCGAGGCGTTTCCGCGTACCCGAATGCCGCCTGTTGCGGTGGTTTTCAAGATGTCGTCGCAGTTCATCGTCTCGACGAGGCAGTTGACATATTCATCACGGGACAAAATCTCGCTCTCGCCTTCGGTGGAGATGTGGACGATCGGCAGGGTGCATTCCGAGCAGATCATGCGGTAGTAGCCCTCTCTTGCGACGCGGTCTATCCTGAACTGCTCATAGAGACCGGTGATGTCGGCGGGGGGATCTATCTCGAGCCCGCTTCTCCAGTCATCGACCACAAAACCCGCACCGTCTGTTGTCTGCTCGGGAAGAGTGACGGGAGGAGACGTGATCTCGGGCTCATTTGTAACGCCGGGGAGGGGAGTATCCGAAAAATCGGTATCGGAAGGGGCTTCGGGGGGATCGACATGATCCGTACCCAAAAACGCCGGAATATTGGGATCGACGGGCTCGGGAGCCTCCGTAGCGAGTGTGATGGGAGGCTGATCGGTGACGGGAGCAGTGATCTCCTCCTCATGGGAATAAAACGCCGAGCAGGAGCTTAAAAGCACGCTTCCCGCAAGTATCGCCGCTTTGAAATTGGTTTTATATGACATGTTTCCTCCGAATCTGAGTAAACTCAACGCTATGTTCAGAATTTTCCGCCGGGCTTCCATTTCCCGGCTCATATCTTCATTATACCACCTGTTCCGAAAAATTCAATAACAAAAAGGTTACAATCGGGAAAATTAAGAAATTTTTAAGAGAATGGGGCGGGGAGATGGCAGAAATCGGAGGTCAGAATGCAGAGACTGATCTTCCACCCTTCTGCTCCTATCAGCCCTAAGCAGGAGCGCACAACCCTGCGCCCGACCCTGTGCCCGACCTCCTGCTCCTGCCGGGGGTTGTCAGTGGTACCCGACCCTGCTCCCAACCTTCTGCACCCTACCAAGCCTTGGTAGGAGCAGGGGGGTGCGGGCGAAGCCCAGCCGTGCGAAGCACGGCTTCTGCCACGGCTCCGCCGTGGCAGCCGCAGCCTTCGGCTGCGGGGGCTTCGCCCGGTGCACCCGCCGGTCGTACAGATGACAGAAGTCAGAAGTCAGAGGTCAGATTCTGCTCTTTCACCCTCCTGCTCCTATCAGCCCTAAGCAGAAGCACCCGACCCTGTGCCCGACCTCCTGCTCCTACCGGGATTTGTCAGCGGTGCCAAACCCTGTTCCCAACCTTCTGCACACCACACAGCTTTGATAGGGGCAGGAGGTGCGGGCGAAGCCCGACCGCGCGCAAGCGCGCGGTCGCTGCCACGGCTCCGCCGTGGCAGCCGCAGCCTTCGGCTGCGGGGGCTTCGCCCGGTGCACCCGCCGGCAGCACAGAGGTCAGAAATCAGAAGTCAGAGGTCAGATTCTGCTCTTCCACCTTCCGTTCCTACCAAGCCCCAATCAGCCCCACCCAACCCTCTCTCCACTCTCTACCCTCCACCCCCTAACCCCCACCGGGAGTGTACAAACCGCCCTCATTATCCTCACTAATTAAATCTGTCACCAATGGTGACATCTTGAAATTCTGACAATCTGACTTCTGACTTCTGTCCTCTTGATGTGGTCGTTTTGACCACATCTACCCCCACCGGGAGTGTCCAACCCGCCCACAATATGTTATAATATCATCGAGGTGATGAAAATGTCGAGAGTAGCAAAAATTGACG
>CANQYD010000054.1 GCA_947627985.1 uncultured Clostridia bacterium | reverse complement strand
GTATTGTCGCATCTTTATCCCGTCATTCACATCATCACACGGACGCATTAAGTTTTAATGGAGGTTTAATTATGTCAACCATTCGCTTGCAAACCGGCAATCACCATGGAAGTACTTTCGGGGTATATTCATATCCACGAGAGGTATTTCCCAATAGTTTCTCTTGTTATTATCTGAATAGGAGGAATTATCCAATCAGAAAACGGGAGTAGCTGCCTATGGATCAGCAAAACTCCCGGCAAAGCAACTCCCATATCATCGTCTTTAACGTGTGCCATAAGCACTCGGCAGACGAATTGGATAAAACCCCGCGTTTATTCGCGTATGCGCCAAAAAGGTGTTAGCCGCTAATTGTGCGGTGATGCCTTGGGCAAGGCGCAACCTAAAAAATGCGCTGAAACCTTAAAATGTATCAGGCGCGAGAGGATCTGCTGCCTTGAAAGGAGCGTTGAATATGGTAGCAGGTCATTTAAGTGAAAAGAAAGGTTATTACTATGCAGTCTTGAACTGTATATTATATTAGGCGCGCAAATATGAGGAGTGTAAAATGCAGCTCAAAGCAAAAAGTTCCGCTCGTGCGGATTTCAGTGGTTCCACGCCTGCGTTTGTGGGGGTAAAGGCGTATGCAGAAGCATTATTTCTTGCCGCTCGACTGCCCTCGGCGACAACGATTGCCTCGGTTGTCTCACGGAGAAATAATCGCGTCTGCGCGCGGAATGAGTGAAGCGGCGATTTCAAATGCGAAGCATGAAGAAAGCGTCACAAGCTAAATGAAGCTTGCGACGCCGTGGCGGTATTATATGCGTTATTTCTTACCGTTCGCTCTCGCTCGCCATATAGGCTCGGCTCGCGAAGTTCACGGAGAAATAATCGCATATAAATCCGCCAAAAGAAAAAAATCCGCCGAAGCGGATTTCAGGGGTCCCCACAAAATCCGTGGATTTTGTGGATAAAGCCGGAATCAGAAGCGTTGCTTTCAGCCGCTCGACTTCCCTCGTCAGAAACGATTGCCTCGGTCGTCTCACGGGAAAGCAATCGCATCTGGCGCGGAGTGAATGAGCGGCGGCATTCATCATGTTATAAAAATGCCGTCGCGAACGATACGCAGTCCGCAAAATAGGGGTCCCCGCAAAATCCTTGGATTTTGCGGGGTAAAGGCGGAGCAGCGGAATGAGTGCAGCGGCGATTTCAAATGCGTAGCATGAAAAAAGCGCCGCAAGCGATATGGAGCTTGCGACGCCGTGGCGGAGCAGGAGAGATTCGAACTCTCGGACGGTTCATCACCGTCACACGATTTCCAGTCGTGCTCGTTATGACCACTTCGATACTGCTCCGTGTTCATAGCGCTTACTGCAACGTGTGATATTATACCACACCCAATTAAAAAATGCAAGCCCTTTTTTAAAATTTTTTGATTTTTTTCAAAGCCCGCCGCGTATCGCATAAACCCCGATTTAAGATTATTTGCGCTACCCACCTCCCGCGGACGGCATATCCCGCAAAATCTCCCAAAAAATTTCAAAAGTCTTGACGAAATTCATCAAAAATGTTATAATAAAACAAAACCCCGAAAGGACTGATTTTATGAAAATTTACTCTGTTTATGACCAGGAATTCGCGCCCTACGGCAAGGTTTTGGAAGGATACGATACCTCCTGCCTTGTTAAAGCGATGAAGTCGATCGCCCTCCCCGACGAGGGTACCGCTTACGAGCCGAGTATTCCGTCGCTCGAGGCGACCTGCAACTACGGTGAATTCCAGAATAAGGCATATGGCGGCATGCCGATCCAGCTCGGGATGTGCTGGGGTCACAACACAAAGCTTAACTGCCTTGAATATCACCGCGACAGCGAGGTGAACGTCGGGGACGTCGATTTTGTGCTGCTCGTCGCGAAAGAGGAGGACATCGTCGATAAGAAGCTCGACACCGCGAAGGTAAAGGCTTTCCGGGCTCCCGCGGGTGTTCCTGTGGAGGTCTATGCGACCACGCTGCACTATGCGCCCTGCCATGTCAACGCCGCAGACGGATTCCGGGTCGCGGTCGTGCTGCCGAGGGGCACCAACACCGACAAGCCGGTTTTCGAGGCGAAGAATTTTGAGGACACCCTGCTGACCGCGCGCAATAAGTGGCTCATCGCACATGCCGACAGCTCCGAGGCTAAGAACGGCGCCTATGTCGGTTTGGTGGGAGAGAATATTGATATTGGGTGATATCTGCTCAGCCTCTAATTGAGACAAGTTAAAAAGGTTTTGCCCCCGCTTTTTAGAAGTTAGAATGTTAGAAGATTAGAGATTGGAAATTCTGCACCAAACCTTAGTCGAGACAAGTCAAGTTTAGGATCAAGCCCTTTTTAAAGGGCTTGCGGGGTCGAGGGGCGGCGCCCCTCGTCGCCCGTCGCAACGGGCGAAATCCCCGCAAAAAGGGCAGCGAAAGCTGTCCTTTTTGCTTTTATCGCTCATAGGAGCTCGGCGAAGCCGAGCGACAGCCCGGAGGGGTGTGGGGAACCCCGCAGGGGGTGCCCCACATAGGAAAAGGGTATGGGGAAAACCCCGCAGGGGTTGTCCCCACATGTGATCCTAAAAGTGAAAAATAGTGGCAGAGACCTTCCGTCAGTTTTAGGAGAGGGGGTCTTAGGGGGAGAACACTTTTATAAAGGGTTCTCCCCTCGGGTTTGCCGAGCGAAGCGAGGCGAAGTTCACTCTTCCTTGGAGAGGGGTGTCCCCCACTCATAAAGCCCCGCAACCCATTCCCACGCTTACAATACACCTAAAAGCAACAGCACTCCGTCATACACGCTCCCAAAACCCGCTCAAGCATATAACACTCTTTTCCACCTCACCATACTTTTGCCCAACCCCGCTTGCATTTTCTACAAAAATGCTGTAAAATACATAATATGAGTCTAAAAAATTTGTACAAACTCAGGTGATCCCATGGACGAAACACTATCCGCATACGTTTTCAACGCGGTCGATCGGGACTGCGGACCGAGGTGGAGTCTTGAGCACGGGGTACTCGGGCACCACAATCTGATGTTCATAACCGACGGCGCGGGCGACTTTTACATCGACGGCGAGCGGCTGTGGCTGTCGGCGGGCGACGTGATCTACTACCCCGTCGGCTCAGAGCGCTCGGCAGGCGGGCAGCAGCCCGGAACCCACCTCTACGCCTTCGATTTCAGCCTTTTCGGGTGTGAACGTCTGCCGCTTGAGACGGTCACGCATTTTTCGGATTTTGGGCAGTTTATGCCGAATATCCGCAGCTTTTTCTTCGCGTGGTACGAAAAATCCGAGGGCTATAAGCTCGTCTGTTCGGGGATTTTTATGATGATATTATCTGCGCTCCCTTACCCTTCTGCCGAAAAAATACAAATCCGCATGTCGCCATGATGAAGGACTTTATCCGGGATCATCTTGGCGAAGCGGTCATGGTGGACATGATCGCCCGCAAGGTCAATCTCTCTGCGGCATACTGCGGCGAGCTGTTCGTGAAATGCGAGGGCATGACGATACACGAATTTATCAACAATCTGCGGATAAATCACGCAAAAGACCTTTTATCGGCGAGGACAGATATGCCCTTGACGGCCGGTATTTCTATAAGGGAATCTTACGCGGCACCGGAAACACCATCGTCAGCTGCAGCCCCGATACAAATCACTTTGAATCAAACCTTGACGAACCGGGATTTGACCGCGCGGCAAGTATGCTTTATGATCTGAGCACGAATCAGTGCATGTACCCGTGGTACTCAAACGGCTGGGCATGCCGAAACGGAAGGATGGACCTTGTCAACAAATCAGACTCGCTTATAATGAGCTATGACGCGGGCATGGGCAATCAGGTGAACAGCGCGGTTGAAAACATCGAGGGCTTTGCGCATTCAAGCAGCGTACAGTCGGGCGCAGGTCAAGGAGGCAAACGCCGACACCCTGCAATACTCGATAGACGAGCTCAACAAGACGATAGACGGCTTTATCGCCTCGGGCGGCAACGTCGAAACGCAGTATCCGTAAGGCGCGGAAACTTGTCACGGTGAGCAAATGCGGGACTAAATTTGGCTCAAAGCTAAAATTTGGCGGCGCTAAATCTTGTTGGGGAGTAGTCTTCCCCAAACCCTGCAACTGTCGTTCACTTTGCCCTTGACCCGACTTTACTCACACGAACTATGCGCATACATGTCCAAAAGAAACGCATACGCTTTCTTCCCATGAGGGGATAGGGGCTTGTGGAGAAGCGCCGGAGAGTGTACAAATCGCCCTCATTATGAAGACCTTGATGATCTTACTCCCTATGTCTTGCGGGAGCTTGTAAAGGCGATTTACATTGAAAAACCTGACAAGTCAAGAGGCAAGAGGAAGCAGAAAATAAGGATTCAGTATGACCTCGTGGTTTCATACCCATAAACGAGCTTTTGCAAGCGGAAAAGCAAAGAGAAACGGCATAACCGAAATTATGCCGTTTCACGAAAAATAGTTTTAACTTCCTTATGACGCCCTGCCCTCGGGGGATTCATTGTTTATTCCGCAATTTCCATCAGCTTTTTGATGTATTCGGGGTGCTTGAAACTTGCGTTTTCGCGGTCATATTCGCCGCCGGGGGTGTCCCAGAGGACGGGGCAGAGGCGGCGCTCCTTTGCCGCTTCGGCGACGCTTAAAAGCCAGTTTTCCGCGACTTCCCACTTCTTATTGCCCGTCGAACAGCCGTATTCTCCGACGATGACCGGCACGCCCTTGTCGGTGAAATTTTCCTTCATCATGTCCATATATTTCGTGAGCTCGGCGATATCCGCGTCGCTTCCCCACTCGGTCTGAGCCTTGCCCCAGTCGGCGTCCTCCTCAAGAATGCAGAACGTCGAAGGCGTGTAGTAGTGGACCGATACGGCGCATCTTCCCGCGGGATCGTCGGGCATCGAAAACTCCTCGCTGCAAGCGTGATCGATATTTGTCCAGTACGATGCTATCAGCAGATGACGGTCCGAATTGTTTCCTCCCGAGGCTCTTACGGTGTCCACGAATTTTTGGTTGATCTTGTTCATCATGTCAAACGCTTCTTTTTTGCCGTTCGGACCGCCGTACTGATTCCATATATTGTCAAAACCGACCTCATTCATCGACTCGAACATCAGATTATACCCGTAATCCCCGAACCTCTCGCAGATCTGTTTCCAGATATTTTCATAGATTTTCAGGGTGCCGTCGAAGTCTGCTTCAAACTTCTCGCTCCAGCCGTCGTGATGGGTGTTTAAGATGCACTTCATGCCGCTGTCTAAAATCCAGCCGGCGACCTCTTCGACGCGGTCCATGAACTCCTTCGGGATATTTCCGTCCTCGTCGGCTAAAACCGTCCACGAGACCGGCATTCTGATGACCCCGAAGCCGGCGTCGGCGTAGCCTTTGATCATCTTTTCGGTGATGATCGGGCTTCCCCAAGCGGTCTCCTGAGCGTCCACCGTCTTTGCAAACCAGTCTCCCGAGCAGTCGAAGGTGTTGCCGAGGTTGATGCCCATTCCCATGGAATCGACAAATTCCTGTGTTGTCATCTCTTTGGCGTCTGCGGCGTTTGCAGAAGCGTCGGCGGAACACGAAACGCCGAGGATCATTGTTACCGAGAGAATTATCGCGATTATTTTTCTGAACATAGTTTTACCCCCGTTTTCTTTATTTAATTTAAATGTATCACCCGGGGCTTGAAATGTCAATAGTCCCAAGAAATAATGCGGAAAATGTTCACGGAATTTGCAGATTATGTATCATCTCTCCTGGCTTTCCATTTGCCCGAGCGGTAGAAGGCAAGGGATATTCCCGTCGCGATCACCCAACCGATGGGCCACGCAAGCCATATCCCCAGATACCCGAGAGCCGTCTTTGATAAAATCCCCGCGATGAGAACTCTCAGCAGCAGGTCCGTGAACGTCGAAGCCATGAACTTTTTCATCATCGCGGCGCCCCGCAGAACCCCGTCGGCGATAAGTTTTGCCGACACGACGAAGTAAAACGGCGACAGCACCCGAAGATATTCGGCGCCGGATTTTAGTGCGATCTCGCTCGGCTCTTTTAAGAATATCCCGACGAGGGGTCTGCCTAATAAAAGATACAGCGCCACGATGGGAAGGCTGATCGTCCAGACGAGCGTGATACCGGCTCTGAAGCCGTCGGGGATACGGGAATGCTTTTGGGCTCCAAGGTTCTGAGCCGTGAAGCTTGAAATGCCGTTTCCGATGGTCGTGAAGGATGTTATCACAAGATTATTGAGCTTGACCGCGGCGGCATACCCCGCCATGACCCCGGTGTCGAAGGTATTTATAAAGCTTTGGATCACGATGTTCCCGACAGATATAAAACTCTGCTGCAAGATCGTAGGTACGGCGATACCGGCGATCTTTTTAAATATCTCAAACGAAAATACCGGAGCCTTTTCCACGCTGCCGGTCATCCTGAACCGCTTTCTTACGAATATCAGCGCCAGAATGCAGCTGATCCCCTGGCAGATGAAGGTCGCCCAGGCGACGCCGTCCACACCGTATTTAAAGAGGGGAGAGAGGGCTGTCGTGAAGAGGATATCAACGGCGATATTTGCAACCGAGGAGCACATCAGGAAGATAAAGGGAGTTTTCGAGTCCCCGAGAGCCGAGAAGATGCCGGTCGCAACATTATAAAAAAGGACAAAGGGCAAGCCGAGTATGTATATATCAAGATAAACCTTTGAAGCGGTAAAGACGTCGGCAGGGGTGTTGATCATCTCAAGAAGCCGATCGCCGAGCAAAAATCCCCCGGACATCAGTATCAAACAGAGCACTCCGCAGGCGATGAGGGTGGTGGTGACGGCGGTTTTTAAATCGCGAAAGCGCCTGGCGCCGTAGAGCTGAGCCGAGACGACGGAGCAGCCGATGTTGCAGCCGAAGGCGAAGGCGATGAAGATGAGGGTGAGCTCGTAGCTGTTGCCGACGGCAGCGAGAGCGTCCTCACTGACGAATTTCCCCGCGACGAAGCTGTCGGCGAGGTTATAGAGCTGTTGGAAGATAATGCTGCCGAAGAGGGGCAGGCAGAAGCGAAAGACGACCCTTTCAGGCTCGCCGACTGTCAGATCAACATTAGACATAAACGACCTCCGATGGAAGTTTCCAAAGCGCTATTATAGTCTTTTTTGAGGAGGTTGTCAAGACTGGCGGAAGAGATAGATGTGGTCAAAACGACCGCATCAAGAGGACAGAAGTCAGAAGTCAGATTGTCAGAATTTCAAGGTGTCGCCGTTGGTGACAAATTTAAATAGTGGGAATAGTGTGAGGGGTTTGTACGCTCCCATAGAGGGTGGAAGGTAGATTTTCGGCTTTTTACTTGCTGCGTCTGAGAGGGGGCGGGGAGTGAGGGGACCTTTGCACGTACCTTTCTGCGCCCTACCGACCTTGGCAGGAGCAGAAGGCTCGGGGCGAAGCCCCCGGCGCCGAAGGCGCCGGCTTCCACGGCTCCGCCGTGGAAGCGACCGCGCTCGCGCGCGGTCGGGCTTCGCCCTGCGTGCCCTACGGCTACGCAGAAGTAAAAGGTTAGGAGGTAGAGGATAGATTCCTGACTTTTGCCCCTTTGCTTCTACCAATGTTTGGCAGTGACACCCAACCCCTGCACCCGCCTTTCTGCGCTCTCCCAACCTCGGTAGGAGCAGAAGGCTCGGGGCGAAGCCCCCGGCGCCGAAGGCGCCGGCTTCCACGGCTTCGCCGTGGAAGCGACCGCGCTCGCGCGCGGTCGGGCTTCGCCCCCACTCCCGTTGGTCGCATAGAAGACAGAGGATAGAAGTCAGAAGTCAGATTCCGATCTTTCACCCTCAGCTCCTGCTAAAGCTCGTCAGTGGCGCCTACCCCCGCCCTCCCTTTCTATCACTCCATCTGTATAATTCCCCCGCTCCCGGCATATTCTACCACAGTAAGAACTTAAAAAAGAAGGAGAAATTATGCAGGCGATTATTCTTTGCGGCGGGGAGGGGACGAGGCTTCGTCCGCTTACATCTTCCCGCCCGAAACCCCTTGTGCGAATCCTCGGCGAGCCGGCTCTCAAGCGGCTTTTGCGTGCGCTTTCCGGCTCCGGAATCGACGAAGCCGTCCTCTGCACGCGATATTTATCCCAAAAAATTGAAGACGAGCTCGGCTCGAAGTGCTGCGGCGTTCGGCTTCGCTACTCCCGGGAGGACAGCCCCTTGGGCACCGCGGGTTGTGTGCGAGCCGCATACGATGGGGTCTCGGAGGAGGTCCTGATCCTGAGCGGCGACGGGGTCACGGGTTTTGATTATCGGGATATTCTTTCGCAGCACAAATCCTCAAAAGCCGACGTCACGATAGTCGCCCGTGAGGTAGACGATCCTCGGGAATACGGGCTGATGACCGTTTCGGGCGGCGTGATCACGGGGTTTATCGAGAAGCCCGGTTTTGACAAGTGCATCACAAATCTCGCGAACACCGGCTGCTACGTCGTCTCGGGCAAGGTCGTCATGAGGATTCCCGAGGATACCGAGGTCGATTTTGCTCGCGACGTCTTTCCGGAGCTTCTGCAAGGCGGCGGCAGGCTTTGCGCCTATATCGACCGCAGTTACTGGTACGATATCGGGGATATTCCCTCGCTTCTTGAGTGTCAGCGGGGGCTTTTGGAGATGTCGGGGATAAGAAATCTCATACTTCCCAGCGCGCAGGTTCTGAGCGGTTCGACAGTTTCAATGAGCGTTTTGGAGGAAGGTTCCGCGCTCGGCGGGGGTTCTCGGGTGATCTCGTCGCTGATCGGTAGAAATTCATCGGTCTCGGGGGACGCGGATATCTCGGAGGCTGTCATAGGAGAAAACTGCACCGTCGGTTCGGGGATCATCATGAATAAGGATTCCGTTTTGGGAGACGGGTGCGTAGTCGGCAGCGGGGTGACGGTCAGAGAAGGGGTTCGGGTGGCTGAGCATACCAAAATCCCCGACGGAGCGGTCGTTCGGACCGACATAATAAGCCGGACTTACGGCACGCTGACTTTTTCGGAAAACGGTGTCGCCGAGGGGCTTTTTGATGCCGGCAATCTCATGCGCTTCGGAGAGAGCTGCAAGAGGGCTCTCGGGGTCGGCTCGGTCGCGATGGGAGGCATAGGCGAAAATTTCGAGCCGATCAGCCTCGGCATTCGTTCGGCAGGCGGAGATGTCTTTGATCTTCGGGGCTGTTCGTTTGGGGAGACAGTCTTCTGCGCCCGTCGTCTCGGCTGCGAGTATATAATCTATTGCGATGATGATATCAGGCTGCTTCCCGCATCAACCTTAGAGCTTGAGAGGTCGGTCGAGAGGAAGATCGAGCAGGAATATCTTCGGGGAGAAAATCATGAAAAAGGCAGGGGCAGGATAATTCCCGGAGCGGCTGAGTCGGCGGTATATATCTTGAAAATGAAGAAAAAATACCCCGCCGAGCCGAAAATCCGCGCAAAACTCAATACCGAAAATCTCAGAGAAGCCGAGCTCTTTTCGGAAATCATAACCGGCGGAGAAGGTGAGGAGGTCATCTTCACCGTGGCGTCCGACCGCCGAACCGTTTCGGCATCCACCGAGGAGGCTGTGATACCCTATGAAAACCTCGTGATCTTGGCTGCAAAAGCCGAGCTGGAGCGAGGCAGATCGGTCACGGTCCTGCCCGATTCTCCTCTTGTGATCGAGGAGATTTGTCCCGATTCCGAGGGCGCGGTCTGCCGTCAGCCGAGCCGTGAAAAGCCGCTTGAGAGCTGGCTCTGCGACCCGATCGACCTTATCGCAAGTGTGATAAAATATCTCACCGAGACCGGAAAGAGCCTTACCCTTGCCTCGCGGGAGCTTCCCGAGATCATCTACACCCGGAGGATTATCGAGGCGCCCGAGGGCTTGCCGAAGCTTCTGAGCGAGGGCTTTGAGGGCGCCCGAGCCGGCAGGGACATCACCCTTGAGAGCGCCGGCGCGAAGGCGTATATCCGACCTCTTCGGACCGGAAAGGCGCTGAGGCTCTATATCGAGTCGGTGTCGATGGAGGCGGCGAGGGAGATTGCGGAGGACGTGAAAAAGAGGTTGGACAGAGGACAGAGATGAGATGACAGAGGGCAGATTCTTGGCTTTTACCTGTTGCTTCTGAGATAGGCTGGGTGCGGGAGGAAGGCTTGGCGCGGGGCTTGTGCGCTTTACGGGGCTGGGTAGGAGAGGAGGGGGTGGGGCGAAGCCCCGCTGCCGCAGGCAGCGCGCCGACGCGAAGCGTCGGCGGTGCGACTTCGTCGCACGGGCTTCGCCCTGCACTTCCCCCACACCTTCCACCCAACCCCACTTAGGAGCTGCACCCCCGACAACAAAGCCCCGTCCCTCCTTGGGGAGGGGCTGCACCCACCCATAATTCAGCACAAGCCTATCCGGGGTGGGGACTTAAAACAGCATATCAAATTCCCACCCCCGTGGGAATTTGATATACCTTTTACAAAAGGGTGCGGCGGGAGGGAATTCAAAAATCATCTCACGCAAATACCTTTTTCCAAAGGGAGAGGCGGTCGCGAACTCTTTATCGCCCCTCCCACCCTGCTCCTCATCATTTCCACCCTTTGCCTTCCCCCCCATGCATTCGGGAGCGTACAAACAGCCCTCATTATTCTCACTTATTAAATCTGTCACCAACGGTGACACCTTGAAATTCTGATATCTGATTTCCGACCTCTGTCCTCTTGATGCGGTCGCTTCGACCACATCTATGCATTCATGTGTTATGTTAAAATAGATCTGTTACAAAAAGTAGCAGCCAAACGCTTCAAAAAATGTTATGATGAAATAACTGCAAA
>CANQYD010000053.1 GCA_947627985.1 uncultured Clostridia bacterium | reverse complement strand
GGGGAACCCTCGCCGGGGGTTCCCCCAACAAAAAACCGGTGACGAAGTCGCCCGGAGCCGAGCGAAGCGAGGCTCAAAAAGCCCCCTCTCTCTTGGGAGAGGGGCTCTGGGGGTGGGGGGTAGCCCGGAAAGGGTTTGGGGAAAACCCGGCACGGGTTGTCCCCAACATAGTAGCCACGTCGGAAGGAATTAAGCAGTGGCTTAAATATAAAACAATAATTTCCACCCTCTCCTACCCATTTTTAAAAGGTATTCGTTCATTTTCCCACCGGAAAATGAACTCATGCTATTTTAAGTAGACCCCCACCCCCGGATAAGTCTGTACAGACTTATCGTCGAGCGGAGCCCCTCCCCCCTAAAAGGGGGAGGGGGAGGGGGCTGGGGGTGAGGGTACCAGAATTAGCAGGAAACGCTCTGCTTCTATCATAGGTTGGAGATAAACGCAATCCTTATCGCAAGGCTTGGAATCCCCCCGCCCACCCCACCAAAATCATAGTCTACCCCCATAATTCCTCCCCTACACCCCCGCAAAAAACGCCGCCGCAATCGCGCCCGGACCCGCATGCGTGCCCACCACGCTGCCGATCTCCACCCGGACGAGGCTGTCCTTGCGCCCGACCCAGAGGTGCGAAAATTCATCGATGTAGCGCGTCAGCATGCTGCTGTCCGTGCCGGAATACCCGAGCAGCACCGGCATGCCGAAATCAACGCCGCCGGCGCGCTCGATCTCGAGCTCCAACAGGTTGTTGCCCTGCTTCGCGCCGCGAGCCTTACCGAGCATCTTCACCTCGCCGCCGTCGACCGCAATCACCGGTTTAAAGTTTAAAAGCTCCCCCGCAAAAGCCACGGTTTTCGAGATTCTGCCGCCTTTTTTGAGATATTCAAGGGTATCCACCATCGCGATCAGGCGGACTTTTTTCTTGATACTCTCGATCTTTTCTGCGATCTCCCGGGCTGAAAATCCCGCGTCGACGAGGTTTATCGCATGCTCCGCCAAAACGCCGGCGCCGATCGTCACCGTCTCCGAATCGATGACAAAAACCTTCCCCGGGAATTTCTCGGCGGCGATCAGCGCGCTCTGAAAGGTCCCCGAGAGCTTGTTCGAGATGGTGAGGACCACCGCTTCGTCGCCCGCGGAGACGATATTCCTAAAAATTTCCTCAAATTCAAACGGCGTAGCCTGACTGGTTTTCGGGAGCTCGGGGGCACTCGCAAGCTTCTCGTAGAACTCCGCGTGGGTGATGTTTACGCCGTCGATGAACTTCTCATCTCCGAACCAAATCGGCAGCGGGACCACCGTGAACCTATCCTTTATGCGGCTCGCAACGTCCGCCGACGAATCTATCACAATCTTAACGCTCATGCCTTACCTCCTTCAAAACGCCTTGGCAGGCTCATCTCCCGACGCCGGAATCCCCTGCTTCGCGAGCTCGACCATGTTCCCCATGATCCGCTCGAGGCTGTGGTAGAGGCTGATCCTGTCGGCGTCAGACAGCCCGTCGCCCGCGATTTTTTCGGCGTATTCCGCCTTTTTCGCGATCTGTTCGGTCATCTCGGCTCCCCTATCCGTCAAAAAAAGCTTGGCGCGGTAGGATTTGTCCGACTTGTCGCGCATGATGATACCTTTCGACTCGAGCACCGAGACAGCCCGGCTGACGTCGGCTTTGTCGCGGTTGCAGACCGAGCCGAGCTCCGCCGAGGTGATCCCGCCGGGGAATCTTCGCATCGCGATCAGGTAGATCGCGTAGGACCCCTTGAGCCCGTAGCGTTCCATGCCTTCCGAGGCGATTTTGTTCCAGCAGCGCTGGATTTCGTATATCGAGAAGGTAAATTTTTCAAATCTTTCAAGCATCTGCTCATCTCCCAAAAAGTAATGGTGAAGTTGATTGTTGAGAATTCAACTTCACCATTGTAGCATATTTTTGTTGAGATGTCAACATCTTTTCGATATTTTTACTTTCCTGCTTTCCTGTAATACTGCACAAAAATATTTTTTGATTTTAGGGATTATTTGTGCTTCACTACAAAATTCTGCTTTAAAGCCTGAAAATATATTGACAACTTCGGTGTAATGTGTTAAAGTGTAAATTGCTAAATCATCAGGTTTTCCTTGATTTAGAAGCGGCTCAGCGGAAACTCGTCCGTGAGCCGTTTCACCTTTTTCGGGGGACTTTTTTTGCTCGGGTCGGGCATGTCGGGATCCTCCGAAATTTTATTAAATTTAATAACATCTTTTTGCTAAGGTACTTGACAAATCATGAAAAGTATGTTACACTTTACATTGTAAAACCGATGCAGTTTTACTCCGATAAAATCCGCCTTTTGTCCGGTTAAACAAGGCGGATTTTTATTTTGCATATTTTAGTAAGCCTGTCAATAATCAGGATTTTCCCGGCTGAATTCGATATCTCCCGAGACCGTCTCGACCTCGATATCACCGCGTCCTCCGAGGCTTCTGTCAAATTTTCCGACCGTCTCGCCGTTCACCGTCACGCTTCCGCTGACCGACCTGAGCTCGAGGTCGTCGGGGTCCTCATAAGCCGCGACATAGACCCCGCCGGAAACCGTTTTGATGTCGGCGCTCTCGGGCTGGGCGTCGAAAATCGTGTAAACGTCGCCCGAAACCGTCTCGATGTCGAGCTCGTCGTCGGGTCCGTAGTCGCCGATGAGGTCTACCGCGCCGCTTACACTGTTAATATTTGTATTTTTTGCGCTGCTGTAGAACAGCTGGACATATCCCGCCGCGGTATTTACGCTGATCTTCTTCGCGGTCACGCCGTCGAGGTAGACTTCCGCCGTGGCTGAATTTACGGTGACTTTATCGAGCGCAGACGGCGGCATGATCACGAAAAGCTCCTTGCTAAGCTCATCAAGTTCCCCGGGGCTCTTGAATTTCACCGAAATTTTTCCATCTTTAATACGGTAACGCAGTAAATCATCGGGATCATCGCCGTCGAAATCCTCCGAAAAAACGATCTCGTCCGACGCCGTTTCATCGACGTAGAGAATGACGCTGCCCGCGACCCAGTCGATGTCGATGGCGTCTACGGAAGCCGAATCCGCCGAAAAGTCGCCGGTTTGATAATCATCCGAATTCTTAAAATTATAGGTCCCGCCGGTGCCCGTAGATATGTCAATATCATCAAAATCGGAATTATTTACCGCCCACATCACCCCTTTGACGGCTAAAACGACGCCGCCGACGATGAGCGTGCCCGCCAAAATCACGATCAGAAGAATCGAGACGACGATGGCTGCGGTCTCGCCTTTTGCGCGGACGGGAGGCGCTGGATAGGGCGTTCGGGGGATATTTTGTAGCGCGTCGAGCTCGGTCCGAATGAGGTCGGCGGCTTGGTTGTAGGCGTATGCTTCACCCGCCTGAAGCGCGATCAGCTCGCGATATTTTTTGATGGCGGCTTCTTTGATCCGCTCGACGTCAGCCGGCGGGACATTTTTGCCCGCAAACAGCCCGTCGGCATAGGACAGCAGCTTTTCTTCCATGTCGATACCTCCGGTTTTTTAATAAATCTTACCATAATGTGGGGAAAAAGTCAAGTAGAAGGCGGAATTGAGAGGGCAGAAGACAGAGGCGCGGGCTTTTCCTTTCTGCGTGTCGGATGGCTTTTAGGCTTTAGAGGTTAGAAGATTAGAGGGTAGATGTCGGAATCTGCACGGAGGCGGGTGAAAGACAAGGCGAGTTTAGGATCAAGCCCTTTTTAAAGGGCTTGCGGGAGTCTCCATTACATGCTGGTTTTGTTGCTGCTCGTACTTCGCAATCGAAAACGTAAGATTGCTCGTACTTGCAGACAAAACCCCGCATGTAAGGCAGAGCCCCCGAGTCGCGCTCCGCAGAGCGCGAAATCTTCGCAAAAAGGACAGCGAAAGCTGTCTTTTTTGCCTTTATCGTTCATAGGAGCTCGGCGAAGCCGAGCGACAGCCCGGAGGGGCGTGAGCAGAAGCCGGTTTTGTAGCCAATCGCACTTCGCAATCAAAAACGAAAGATTGCTCGTGCTCTCGGACAAAACCCCGCGTCTGCGGAACCCCGCAGGGGTGCCCCACAACCGGAAAGGGGCAAGCAGAAGCTGGTTTTGTTCCTGCTCAACTGCCCTCGGCAACAACGATTGCCTCGGTTGTTTTGCAGACAAAACCCCGCGTCTGCGGGGAAAACCCGCCGCGGGTTGTCCCCAACAAAATCCGGCGACGAAGTCGCATGAGAGCCGTGCGAAGCGAGGTTCAAAAAGCCCCCTCCCCCTTTTCAGGGGGAGGGGGCTACGCTCTACTACAAGTCTGCACAAAAGTAAACCGGGGGGAGGGGGTCTGCTTAAAATAGCATGAGCTCATTTTCCGGCAGGAAAATGAACGAATACCTTTTAACAAAGGGAGCGGCGGGTATGGGGTTTCTATTCATATTATCATGGGTTCCCTTATTTCCCTTGTTATGAGGTACAAAGCATTTTTTACGGCTGCGCTGCTGTTTTGCCTTGCGAAGCGAGACTCGAAAAGCCCCCTCCCCCTTTCAGGGGGAGGGGGCTACGCTTTTCTATAAGTCTGCACAGACTTCTCCGGGGGAGGGGGTCTGCTTAAAATAGCATGAGTTCATTTTCCGGCAGGAAAATGAACGAATACCTTTTAACAAAGGGAGCGGCGGACATGGGGTTTCTATTCATATTATCATGGGTTCCTTTATTTTCCTTGTTGTGAGTTACAAAGCATTTTTTACGGCTGCGCTGCTGTTTTGCCGAGCGAAGCGAGGCACCCCACCCCTCCTCATCTGTTTTTCATTAGCTCTTGCATTTTTCCTCAACATGGTGTATAATAAACATAACAACCCCAAGGAGGCGCGGAATGGACGCGAGGTACACCGAATATACCGAAAACATTAAAACCGTATCCGACTGCATGAACGTCGCAGTGTCCCCGGATTCCGACGAGGACGAGGTCATCGAGCTCGTCCAGAAAAACGCCGAGAAGCTCTTCATGCTCCACACCCGAAACGACCGCATTTTGGAGGAAGTGCTTTTCTCGAAAAAGCCGGAGACTTTGAGCGATGAGGATATCTGCGGTCTTTTGGAGTTTGCGGATTCTCTCGGGCGGCGTGATTATCCCATCACCTACCGCGCCTATAAACTTTTGCATGACGCAGCCGTTATCCGAGGAGATCGTGACCTCATAATCCGCTCCTGCTACTGGATGAGCGTCAGCCTCTACTTTTTGCGCATTGAGCGGGAGGAGATCGGTCTTGAGCTCTTCCACGACAAAATCGCCGAAAATCTTTTGGAAGTTCAGAAGTATATGCCGGATTTTGACAGTATCGAGAACCCCGATACCGCCGCATATCTCATTCGCGCAAACGCAAACCGCAGGCTTATCCCGCAGACCATCAACGTCACCGGCGATGAAAATATCGGAAACTACAAGAGCTACAGCTGGTACCAAAACTATCTGACCCTCATCACCGAGACCGTAGACATCGTCACCGACCCCAAAAAGCGGCAAAAATTTCCGGGTCTGCCTTGGGATCACTACCTCTACGTTACCCTCTCGGCGCTCACTACATACGTCAGCCGGCTCAGGGACAGCCGCATGAACGACGGGGAGTACAGAAAAGTCGCCGCAGACGTCTTAAAAGCGGCTGAATATGTCTACAACGCAGACAGCGAAAAGTGCAAAAAATCGGGGGATAAGCTGCCGCCGCAGACAGAATACCGCTACTACGCGGCTTTGTATCACGCCGGAAAACTCCTTCCGTCGAAGTTTATAGATATTTTATACCGGCTTTATTCCGAAGCCAGACCCGACGATTTCACATCGGACGGAATTTTCGTCAACCTCCGCTTACCTTTATATATGCAGTATTATTCCGAATTTTTGGACGACGCCGCGCATTCGGAATACGACAGCAAGATCTTCAACGCCCGCGATAACGTCTCCGACTACCTGATGCAGATGCCGAGAAATCAGTACGTCAGCGAGATGACCTCCGACCTTCGGACGTCGATATGGTACCGCTCGGCAAACCACACGACCTACCGCCAGCAGGTCCTTGAATATATCCTTGCATGCCACCCGCCGACATATATCCACTCCCACATGGTCGCGTGGCTCTCGGAAAAGCTGTTTTTAAGACTTTGCGAGACCAACCCCGACGTGCTCGTCGGAATCTTGGGAGTAGAAAACAAGGAAGCGGTCATCAAAGGCAAGGAAAGATTTGCCAAGATCGTCCGCCAATGCGGGCTCTATCACGACCTCGGAAAGTGCATGATAATCGATCACATCGGCAACTATTCCCGCCGCCTTACCGATGAGGAATTCACCGCGATAAAGCAGCACCCGCTTCTTGGCAGCGATCTTCTGCATTCGCTCGGGGGCTTTTCGGATCATGCCGAAGTCGCCTACCATCATCACCGCTACTACGACGGGAGCGGCGGATACCCGACCGGGAAGTCCGATATCCCGAGGAGGGACAGGGTCATCATCGACATCGTCACCGTCGCCGACAGCTTGGAAGCCGGCACCGACAACGTCGGGCGCTGCTATGCCGCGACAAAGACGGTCGACACCCTCTATCAGGAGATCAGGCGCTGGTCCGGCACGAGATATTCCCCGGCAGTTGCGGCTTTGTTCGACGACCCCGAGTTCTGCAAGGAGCTGAGCGTAAGCATGAAAATCCGGCGCCGGAAGATTTACTACAGCACCTACATCGAGCTGAGCCGAGCCGACAAGAGCAAATTCAAGCTCAAGGAGAGCGAGTAATCTGTAAAATTATAAATATTTGCCGAAATTTTTCCGAAAAAGTATTGACATGGCGAATTTTCCGTGATATAATATATTTGATATAATTATCAATTCTCCTTTTTAAATCCGAAAAATTTCGTGAAGGAAATCCGGCTTAGGTCGGATTTCTTTCATTTTGCGAGGTCAGCATGAATCGTCAAAAAAATACCCCCGAGCGCGATTCCCACGGCTTTCCGGAATATGTTCCCGAGCGCTCGGAAATACTGATACTCGGCAGCTTTCCGTCCGTTAAAAGCCGAGCCGAGGAGTTTTACTACGCGCACCCAAGGAATCGCTTCTGGCGTGTTCTTTCGGGGATTTACGGCTTTCCCGTGCCCGAAAATTTATCCCAAAAGAAGGAGCTTTTGGATAAATGCGGCGTCGCCCTTTGGGACGTCTTGGAGAGCTGCGAGATAGTCGGCTCAAGCGATCTGTCGATAAAAAACGCGGTGCCGGTCGATCTCAGAGCGCTTTTAAAGTCGCATGATTTTCGGCTGATCGTCTTAAACGGCAAGACTGCGGAAAGGCTTTATTTAAAGCATTTCGGGGATATATCCCTGCCCCGTATCTCTTTGCCTTCAACCAGTCCCGCAAACGCCTCTTGGAGCTGTGAGCGGCTGATAGATGAATGGAAAAAAATCATTATCTGAAATTTCCCCAAAAATGCAATATTTCGGCTGCGAAAAGCGTTTTACAGGTAAAGGCAGCATGAAAGGAAGATGAATATGAAAAAGGCAATTTTTGTTATAATTCTTGCGATGTTACTGACCTCCTGCCGGGTGGGTCCCGAGGAAAAGCCGAAGGAAGCCCTCACCGAGCCTCTTGAGACGGCAACGGAGCCGATCACCGAGATGATCGTCCCCGAAACCGAGCCGGAGCCGATAATCACCGAGCCCGCGAACGTGGAGCCCCCGGTGCCCGCCGAGACAGAACCGGAGGAGCCGGCAGACATTCCGGAGGAGGACATGGAAGATGAGCCGGACGAGATCGAGATAGATGAAGTCGATTTTGACACCCTCTACGCCACCATCTCCTTAAACGTCCGCTCGGGACCGTCTACCGATTACGGCGCCATCGGATTTTTGGACCCGGGTGAAGCCGCCGACATCATCGGCTGCAACTACGATTCTGGGTGGTATGCCATCGCGTTCAACGGCGGTACCGGCTGGGTCAGCGGCAGCTACATGACCGACGTGCCTCCCGCTTTGCCGGAAGAAGACGAGGAGGAGCCGATCGATATCGGTCCCGTCGAAATCTCCGAGGAGCACGCAAAGGAGCTTATAATCGCGTATGCCGGGACATACGGTCTCGGGGCTCTGAATATTCGGATGGACGCATATTACGGCGAATTTGAGCAGGGCGAAGTCGCGGCGTTTTCGACCAAAGGAGACGAAGGCGGGTCGGAAGTCATAAACGTCTCGGGATATGAGATCAAGCTCCCGAAACCGGGCTCGCATATGGTCTTTATGAAAGGCGGCGCCGACGATATTTCCACGGCGTACAGCATGGGACACATCTCCGACGATGAGATGAAGATGCTTAAGAGAATGGCTGATGAAAAAGCCTACGCGGGACCCATCGTCTGGGAAGAAGCCCCGCAGCCCGAATTTCCCAAGCCGGAGCCGCTGAGTGAAAGTTTAAGAAAGAAGATCATCGAGGACTATGCGGCTATAGATAATACCGACCCCGAAAAGGTCGCGATAAACAGCTACTACGGCAGCTATGCAGCCGGCGAAGCCGTCGTGATGGTGGACGATCAGCCTTTCACCGACGATTTGAAGGAATTTGAGGTCGCGGGTTGTCCGTTTGTGCTGGGAAGCTCGATGTTTGAGCTGACTATCCACACCCCGGGCGGAGAGTTTATCCCGATCGAAAAAGCCTACTCGGACAGGCTTATAAGCGATATCGACGTCGCCATGATAAGCTTTTACAACGGCACGTCATACTGATTTTTCCGCCCTCGGATATTCCGGGGGCGATTGACATATTGTAATATTTATCTGCCGCAAAAAGTTGTTGATTATTTCTCACAAATGTGCTATACTGTGTATATATTACACAAATACACGGGAGGGTGGAATAATATTGAAAATTGACCGTATATCAGAAGGCACAGTGGTCTTTGACGAAGGCGGAGTCAGATTTTTCCTGCTGATCGGAAAGACCCGCGCCATACTCATCGACAGCGGAATGCAGACCCGCGACGCAGACAGGCTCGCCAAAGAGTACACCGATCTTCCGCTTGAACTGATTAACACCCACGCCGACATGGACCACATCGGCTCGAACGGGAATTTCGCGGAGTTTTACATGCACCCCTCGGAGTGCGTGAATTACTTCCAAAATCCCGAGCGAAAGGGCTTCATCAAGCCGGTTTGGGACGGGGATATCATTGATCTTGGAGATCGACCGCTTGAAATAATCTCGCTTCCGGGTCACACTCCCGGCAGCGTCGCGATTTTGGATATAAATAACCGCGCGCTGTTTTCCGGCGATCCTATACAGGACGGGAGAATTTTCATGTTCGGACCCTATCGCGATATGCACGCATACATAATCAGCCTCAAGCGCCTCGAAACGGTGAAGGACAAATTCGACCTGATCTACCCCTCCCACGGCTCCTGTCCCATCAAAAAGGAAGCGATCCCGAAGCTTATTCAAGCCGCCGAGGACATCTTAGCCGGGAAAATAAAGGGAAGCGAGACCGAAGTTTTCGGCGGAAAAAAGGTAGTTTTATATGAGACCGAGACCGCGGGCTTTCTCTGCGACAAGATATAAGGAGGAATTATGAAGAGATTTTTTGCACTGCTGACGGCTATTTTAACCGCTGCGACTTTATTCACACAGACCGTCGGGCTGAATGTTTTTGCCGACACGCCTGCCGAATTTACGGTATTTTCCGGCTCCCAGAAGATCGAGGGCTGGTACCCGTCCTTCATCACGCAGTATAAGGATTCGGCGAAGATGGACGGCTTCATCGACGCTATTCAGCAGGACGGCGCCGTCATCGAAGTCACATACACCGGGAACGCCGCCGTGTCTCTTCTTTTGCAGAGCTATCCCGTCAAAGACGGCTCTCAGAATTATCCCCACGCAAGCTATGCAACCTCAAAATCGAGCAGAAAGAGCGGCAACAACGTCGCGACATTCGACGCCGCGGGACTTATAAAGAGCTACACTTCCACTAAGCACACCGACGACGGCTCCAACCTCCGCCTTGACAATGTCCTGAATTTCGGCATCGGCGGCGAGGGAAATACCGTAAAAACGGTAAAGGTCAAGTGGACATATGAAGGCGATCCGTCCATCAACGTCGATATGAAAAAGACCCATCAGACCGTGACGGGCTGGGGCGCTTCATATACATGGTACGGCGACTGGACCAACATGCACAGCAAAAAGGAGCAGATTTATGACTGGATATTCAAAGACTGCGGGTTCAATATCATAAGATTCAGGGACCTTCAGATGGTGAGAGCCTACGGCGGATCTTGGGAGAACACCAAATATCCGGCATATAAGGCATACTACGACGCCGCCGTCAAGAGGGGGATAGACCCCACCGTCATCGTCACGAGCTGGGGACAGTACACCGAAGCCGATTTCGTCACACTGTCAAAAGACGCTGCCGGCAACAGCTTCTACACCCTCAAAAAGGACAAGAACGGTAATTATCGCTATGACGACCTCGCAAAATTCTGCGTGAAGTCGGTTCAGCTATTTATCGACGCGGGTATTCCGGTGGACTATTTCTCGATCTCAAACGAAGTCGAGCTCCAGCAGTTCCGCCAGGACGAGCAGGGTAACGCCAAAGACGCCGAAGGATTCTTCCTTGGCACCGAAGAGACGAAATATTACTGCTCCTACGCAAAAGCTTATATTGCGGTGTATAAGGCATTTCAGAAGGCTTTCGGAGATGACGCTCCCAAGCTTTTGGCGGCGGAGACGATGGCTGCGAATCCCGATCTTTTAAAGAGATACATCGACCCCATCATCAAGGAGTGCCCCGAGAGCGTGACGGACGTTGCACATCATCTGTACGGCAGCTCGCTTACATCTGCAAACTTCGCCAAGATTTCGGAGCAGTATTCCGATAAATACGGTCTCTGGCAGACCGAGTGGTATGACAAGGACTACATCGATCACGCCTCCGTCATCGTCAACGAGCTCGAAAACGAGAACATCAACGCCTATCTCTATTGGGACGGCGTGTGGATTCCCAACGACGGCAGCTGCCTTATCCAGATAGACGAATACAGCCCCAACTCGGCAATTTCAAGGCGTGGAAATCACTACATCATGATGCACTTCTCGAAGTACATCAAGCCGGGCTATATCAGGGTAGACTGCAGCGAAAACGCCTGCGCCACGAAGTCGGTGGCGTACATGTCCCCCGACGGCAAGAAGCTCGTGATCGTCGCCGTCAACTCTTCGGACAAGGACGAGAATCTGAAGATCAACATCGGCAAGAAGGTCAAGAGCTGCAAATTCTTACGCTCGACCATCACGACGACCGACAACTCAAAGGAATCGCAGAACCGCTATATGCGCTCTGTCAAGCTCACCACCCCGCTCAAAAACGGCTCGTCGGTGTATATCAGAAAGAATACGGTTAATACGTTTGTGATTGATCTCGAATGACAGATAAGCCCCGCTTCGGCGGGGTTTTTCTTTGACCCGAATGTTTTATTGGGCATGTGTTATGTTAAAATAGATCTGTTACAAAAAGTAGCAGCCACACGCTTCAAAAAATGTTATGATGAAATAACTGCAAA
>CANQYD010000052.1 GCA_947627985.1 uncultured Clostridia bacterium | reverse complement strand
TAGACATCTATTACAGGTTTATAGGAAAAATCGATTGAGATTAAAAAAGGGTTCTTTATTGAAAGCAAACGGGGGAGACTGCTCCCGACGTCCGAATTCTGAGAAATCTCTGTGAAATTTTCGGAATTTCAGCTGATAATTTGATTAACGGTATTGACGAATCTTCCCTCCTTCCGGCTTTGAAAAATCCTCCCGAGCCCGTTTCGGAGGCGATTTCGGATGATGCTGCGCCGCCCATAATATCCGCAAAAACCAGGGCTTTGGAGCCGCGTCGGGGCAAGCTGAAATCGGCGGCAGTGATCATGGCAATATCAGCAGCCGCCGTCGCCTTGAATATAGGTATAATTAAGCATGTAAACAAAAAATATCCTGAAACGGAAAATATCTACAGCCGGGTCGAGACGGATATCCCGAAGCTCACGAGCCTCTCAAATGCCCCAAAAATCGAGTTCTGGACGGCTGAGGAGTATGAAAAATGGGCAGAGGAGCAGCGGAAAATCTATCGCGAAAAATTTGAATCCGGCGAGGAAATTTTGTGGCACACCGACGGCGGGGAAATCAGCCGGGCGCTGACTGAAGACGACCTGAAAAACATCGAAAAAGCGCTTTCCGAGACCCTTTCGGCGATCAAAAACGGCGACCTTTTCACTAAGGACGAGACCCTTTTTTGGACGAATGAGAGCGGCGAAACCTGCTTTGTAACGCATGACGACGCGTTTGTCACAGCCGATTCCGAGGAGACTTCGGTCGCCGGAATAAGTGATGATTTTGTGATTTTTGATGATGCCGCGGCTGAGAGCGTCGCGCAGGGAAGCGAAGAAAACGCCGGGAATGCGTTTGAAGATATTTTTGCAAAATACACAAAATACGGTCTTAAATATGTTGAAAATGACGGAAAACGCAGGCTCTACTACAACGGAAAAGCAGTCGGGAAGTTCATCGACGTCGACCCCGAAGGCGGCGTTTTTACCTTCATTCCCGACGGAAACTGCACCCTTACCGTGCAGACCGAGTATGATTGGGAAGGCAATCTGTGCGGGGCAGGGGAGGGGCAGACAGAGACCGACTGAATGCTCCTTTCTATTCGTAATTTTTCATTGACAAATCCTCACAAAACTGATATAATAAATTTATACCCGTTTTCCCGGATAAATCCGTACACATGAAAGGAGCAAATCATGAAAAGAATAATTTCGGTATTACTTGCGGCGCTGATAATCGTGGCGCTTGTGGGCTGCGGCTCGAAAAAGCGCCAGCCTATCCAGCTGACCCTCTCCTCGGAGGATTCGGAGGCGATCTTAGCCGCCGCCGGAATCGTGCTTCCCGAGGCTGACGTCGCCGCGGGAGCCGGCACAACCATTCAATACTGCTACTACTACGACGATTTCCACAACTACTCGCAGGACGAGCTGGTCCAGACCGGTTACTGGACCTTCCAGCAGAAGTACGGCGGCAGCGTCGAGTGGGTCGAGACCACATGGTCCACCCTCAACGACGACATCGCAAACCTCGTTTTAGCCGGAAATCCTCCCGATTTCTCCCGCGCTTGGGAGTCCTGCTTCCCGACCGGATTCATTAACGGCATTTATCAGCCGGTTGACGGTTATATCGATTATACCGACCCTCTCTGGGGGAACATGAAATACTTCTCCGACACCTTCTTCTCGGTCGGCGGCAGACCGTATATGTTCCTGACCGACGTCAAGAACAACAGCATGGTCCTTTACAACCGCAGAATTTTCGAGGAATACGGTTTTGACGATCCCGCCGAGCTCTACTATAACGGTGAGTGGACTTGGGACGAAATGATGGACATGGCTCTCGATTTCTGCGATCCCGACGACGGCAGATACGCCTTCAACGGCTGGCATACCGACGCCACGTTCATGAGCTCCACCGGTACCTACCTCGTCCTTCTGAATCCCGAGACCGGAAAGTTTGAGTCGAATATCGACGACCCGAGGATCGAGCGCGCCGCAAACTGGCTGACCGATTCCGGCAAAAACGAGCTTCCCTACCCGATGTGGCAGAACGGCTACACCCTCAACTACGGCGCCGAGGGCGGCGGAATGAAGGAGGGCAAGACGCTCTTCGCGATGGGCCCCGCGTACATACTTGACGAGATCACCTCCCTTGAGCAGGAGGAAGAATATTACGGCGACATGGAGAACGAAGAGGTCATGGTCGTGCCGGTCCCGAGAGATCCCAACGGCGACGGCGAATATTATATCGACTCTATCCCGATGGGCTATGTCCTTATCAAGGACGCGAGAAACCCCGAGGCAGTCGCGCTTTTGGCGATGTGCGACCGCTTCAAGATCATCGACCCGACCGTCATCAGCATCGACGACAGGCAGAAAAAGGAAGTCCTGAAGTGGACCGACGAGATGATGGATATGTGGAAGCATATGTATGATCTGTCAAATTCCCGCAGCACGATCGTGCAGTACACGGGCTTGGGCGACGTCTGCACATATGAGAACAACCTGATCGGCTTCAACAACTGGTCCAATCCGAGCACTTGGGCAGAGCTCAAGGAAGCCAACAAGGACGCGCTGGAGTACGCCTTGGAGGAGCTTAACACCGAACTCGCGGAGTATGACGCGTAACAGACAGTTAAATAGGTAATATAATAGGCAAGCATAAACCCCCGTTCTGTGTAATCAGAGCGGGGGTTTTCATATATATAATTTAATAATAACATTCTGAATATTAGCGAGATCAGCAAACGGTGCGGCTATGAAAGCGTCATACATTCGTGTAGGAAAATCCGTGAGTGCAGAAAATATCAATTATGAGGAATTGAAAGATTATAATACATCAATTATTATTTCAAATCCGCATTTTTGGAACGGTGTAGATGATCCGTATCTTTATACTTCCAAGGTCATTTTAATTTCCGATGATGGTGAAGCTTTGGACGAGGTTTCGGAAAAATACGGGGTAAGAACATATCGCATCGACCGGGAGAAGGGATTCTTCCTGAACGGCGGAAATTAGATCTTCACGGCGTAAACTACCATCAGGACAGCTTTGAAAGCGGCTGGGCGATGACAGATGATCAGCGCGAACGCGACTATAAGATGATGCGGGAGCTCGGGTGCACTGTTGTGAGAATGGCGCACTACCAGCATGCTAAGCATGAGTACGACCTCTGCAACAGGCTCGGGCTCTGCGTTTGGGCTGAAATAGGAATCGTCAATAAGATGCCGGCTGATGATGATAATTTATCAATTACAGAGGGCTTTGCGGATAATGCAAAACAACAGCTTTTGGAACTTATCCGCCAAAATTACAACCACCCATCTGTAATTATCTGGGGAATTTCAAACGAGCTGTTTCAGATGTCGGACGAAATATCTGACATATTTTCGGAGCTGCAACATCTTGCAAAATATGAGGATAAATCAAGAATCACCTCCTTTGCCGACGCGCAATTTTTGGGCAGATTCATGGATTTGCCGGGCGACGTCGTCGGCTGCAACCGCTATTTCGGGGTACATCGACGGCTCGGGCGACGCTTTCGGTCGCTGGCTCGATGAATATCAAAAAAAGAAACCCGCCCGATTGCCGATTCAGCCCGCGGGTGGGCCCGGCGCCGCTTGTGAAGGCGCACTCAAAAGCGGAGAGGGTGGGGCTGACGGTTGATGGAAAATCGCGGGGATTTGGGAGAAAAAAGGGGACGGTTTTTATGTGGGAAGATGTTGATATCGGGACCTGCGGCAGGCATAAAATCGGGATTTTGGCTGAATTTGGCGATGGAAAGATTTTGGAGGACGAGGGGGAGTGGGAAGTGCTGAATAATGAATCTGATTAACAGAAAATCGTTATCTGTGACCGAAAGACCGATAAAAATCCTGCAATTCGGGGGAGAACTTTTTTTCGTGGCGCGACGTCGCGACGCGTAAGGACAAGCCGCTCGGCTGCGTGCAAAATTCCGTGAGCGGCGAAATTTCGGGCGTTTTGTTTGAGGGTAATCTTCTGCGCAGCCAAGCACAAAACCCGTCACCCAATTTCCCCGTAATCTCCCGTGATACCGAACACCGATGCAGCCCCGTCGGTGCCGATCACGACGTGATTCACTAAAATAATCCCGTTCGTGGCAAGGAGCGCTTTCAGCTCGTTGGTCGAGCCGACGTCCTCGCCCGACGGCGTGCAGGGCGAGTAGGGGTGGTTGTGGGAGATGACGACCGCGGTGCTCGTCAGCGATCTTGCGATCTCGACGACATTTCCCGAGGAAAACCGGACCCCGCCGGTGCTGCCTTCCGAGACGGTGTCGCATCTCAAAACCGAAAAATCCGGACCGAGGCAGGCGAGTTTGACCTGCTCGAAGCGAAGCCCCGAGAGGATTTTGCCGAAAAATTTCGCCGATTTGGCGAAGCAGTCAAGACGCAGGTTTTCGATTTCACTGGATTTCACCGACGAATACACCGACGCGACCTCTGAGAGGCACCTTGAGGCAGCGTCGCTAATGCCGAGCGCGGCGAGATCATCATAAGCGGCGTTAATGATCCCCGAAACCGTGCCGAAGCGGGTGAAAAGGAGGTCGACGGTTTTCGGGACCTCTTCCGCAGGCGTGAGATAGCCTATCAGCAGCTCAACAGCCTCTCTCGGGTCGAGTCCGTCGATGCCGCTTTTGCGGAATTTTTCGCGCAAAAACTTAGCCCTCATGCCGTGCGCATCGGGCATATCAATCACCTGCCGATCGGTTTTTTCTTGATTTGGCGGATCTCCGGGTCCTCGTTGGGGACTCGTTCGATGAGCTCCGAAAGGTCGCAGCCCAAGGCGTCGCAAATTCGGTCGAGGTAGACGAGGTTGACGCGGTCGGTGAGCTCGTTGTAGTATTCGTTGATGGTTGCCGCCCGTATCTTTGTGGCTTTTGCGAGCTGCGACTGGGTGATCCGCAGTTCTCCGAGCTTTTTTGAAAGCATTATTCTGATCATGAGCAATACCTCTTTTTGTTATATTATACTCATTTTCGGAATAAAAATCAGGATATGGGAATATATTATCGAAATATGTAATTAAATTTCTGAAATCGGAATATTATGTCGAAATTTGTCGAAAAAATGAGGGGAAGGATTGGGAGGAGGGACTACCTTTATCCTCACCACGACTTGCGGAAAAAACTCTCAGAGCATGAGCTATCGAAAAGGCAAGTCAGAGCCCCCTCTCCCTTTTAGGGGGAGGGGGCTGCACTTAACTATAAGTCTGCGCAAGCTTTTCCGGGGGTGGGGGGTCTGCTTAAAACAGCATATCAAATTTCCGCCCCTGCGGGAATTTGATATACCTTTTGGCAAAGGGTCGGGCAGGGAGGGCTTTCATTAAATCGGATATTGTATACCTTAACAAAAGGGCGCGGCGGGTATGGGATACTAAACATCTTATCAAGGGCTCCTGCATTTCCCTTGTTATGTGGGACAAAGCAGATTTTACGGCTGCGCTGCTGTTTTGCCGAGCTGCGCTCGGCAAATCCGAGGGGAGAACCCTTTTTGCAAAAGGGTTCTCCCCTATAACCCCTCTCCTAAATTTCCCCCTCCCCAACCCCTCCCCAGTGGGGAGGGGCTTTTCGCCTCGCTTCGCTCGGCTCTGTGGGGCACCGTTGCACGGTTCCCCACACCCCTCCGGCTTCGGGCGACTTCGTCGCCCTCTTTTGAACGATAAACGCAAAAGGGCAGCTTTCGCTGTCCTCTTGCTTAAAAGATTTCGCTCACTGCGGTGAGCGACTCGGGGGCTCTGCCCCCGAGACCCCCGCAAGCCCTTTAAAAAGGGCTTGATCCTAAACTCACTTTGTCACGCTTCAACTCGTGCTCAAAATCCGACCTCTGACCCTCTGCCCTCTGTCTTCTAATTTGTGCTTGCATTTTCTCCGCATCTATGTTATAATACACTTTAATAACGTGTTAAATCATTTCAACGCCTTGCGCGCCTGTGGAGAGATTTTATGAATTACCCGAAAAAAGAACGAAATTACGGCTTCATCGCCCAGATCATCATGCTCGCGGTCCTCATCGCCTTCCTCGCTTTCGCATTCCTAAGCTTTATACGCAGCAACAGCTCCCGGATCATCGAGCAAAACAACCAATTCATCGAGGCAGCCGCCGAGCAGACCGCCGACCACTTCAACGACCTCCTCCGCTCGGCTCAGACCAACGCCTCGATGGCTTCCCATGTCTATGAGCTTTTAAAGATGGAGACCCTCGACGCGTCCGCTCTTGCCGACATCATCGACCACTCGATTTTTGATTATGCGGAATTTATTTCCAAAGACGGCACCGACCTGACCGCGAAAGGGGAGACGGCTGATCTTTCCGACCGCGAATATTTCATCGACGGAATGTCGGGAAAATCGGGGCGCTGCGTCATTCACAACTCCCGAATCACCAACGAGACCCTGCTCATCTTCTACACCCCGTTTAGGCACGACGGCGAGATCGTCGGGGTCTTAAGCTGCATATTGCGGGGCGACACCTTGCGGGAGATGCTCTCGACCTCCTACTTCGGGGTTCAGGGCGCGACGTATCTTTTGGAGCGCGACGGCAGCGTGATAATCTCTGTCGGGACATCCGAGGAGCCGTCAAATCTTACCGAATATTTTAAAGAAACGGGAAATATTTCCGACGACGATCTCAAACTTTTTGAGGACGCGCTCGACTCCACGAACGACATCGACTTCAACTCCTTTAACTATCAGGGCAAAAGCGGCTCGGGAAGCGCCTATATAACGGTGCTCGAAGGCGGCGACTGGTTCTTGGTGGAGAGCTTCCCGTCCTCCGTCACGGGCGAGATGACGAGCCGCGCAAATTCCGCCGGAATTCGGCTGATGATCATGCTGCTGATCGCTTTCTTGGCATATCTTGCCTATCTTGTAATAAAAAACATGCTCCAGCGCCGCAAGCTCCTGACGGAGAACAAGGAGATTTTAAACATCATCGACGCGACCTCTCAGCTCTTCACCCGCTTTGCCTTGGTGGATTATGAGAGAAACGCCTATGAATATCTCGAAAACAAAAAGAGCACGGCGCCCGAAAAAGGCAGCTACACCGAGCTTATGAGCTATCTTTCAAAGAGGTACATCGAAAGCGGCGACGGCGAAAAGACGGCGGACGTCATCTCCCCGGAATATGTAAAATCCCACCTCACCAAAGACGTGCCCTACTTGCAGCACGAGTATGAGATCGATATGAACGGCAGACGCTGGGAGAACGTCTCCATCATCTGCATTTCCCGCAAAAACGGAAAGCCGGAGAGGGTCTTATACGCGATTCAGGACGTCACCGCATTAAAAGAACGCGAGCAGCAGATCAGGCTGGCGCTCAAGAATTCCACCGAAGCCGCAGAGGCTGCAAACCGCGCAAAATCCGACTTCTTGGCGAGAATGTCCCACGATATAAGGACCCCGATGAACGCCATCATGGGCATGACAGCCGTCGCGGCTATGCATATCGACGATAAAGAACGCCTGACCGATTGCTTAAGTAAGATAACGATTTCCAGCCGCCATCTGCTGGCTCTTATAAACGATGTTTTGGACATGTCCAAAATCGAGAGCGGCAAGGTGTCGCTGTCGGAAGAGCCGTTTTCCATCGCTGATATGGTGGACAGCGTCGTCACGATCATCAAGGCGCAGGTGAAGCCGAAGAGGCAGGATCTGAAAGTCCATATCAACGAAATCGACCATGAAAACGTCATCGGCGACCATCTGAGGCTTCGGCAGGTGCTCCTCAATATCCTCGGAAACGCCGTCAAATTCACGCCCGAGGAGGGAAAAATCAATTTCGAGATCAGGGAATGCGAGTCCCGGATCAACGGCATGGCATGCTTTGAATTCGTCTGCGAGGACAACGGCATGGGCATGGACAAGGAATTTTTAAAGACCATCTTCGACCCGTTCAGTCGAGCCGGCAACGCCAAGAGTATCGAGGGCACCGGGCTCGGAATGCCTATCACACGAAACATCGTCAGAATGATGAGCGGCGAGATTTCCGTCGAGAGCGAGCCGGGCAAGGGCTCGAAGTTCACGGTCCGGCTCCATCTTAAAATCCAAGCCCGCGACGCCGAGGACATCAAGGCTCTTGCCGATCTTGCGGTTTTGGTTGCCGACGACGATAAGGATTCCTGCGTCACCACCTGCGACATTCTGAGCGGCATCGGCATGAAGCCGGAGTATGTGCTTTCGGGTCGGGAAGCGGTGAGCAAGACCGTTGAGGCGCACGACTCCGGGCGAGGCTATTCGGCATTGATTCTGGACTGGAAAATGCCGGGTATGGACGGCGTCGAGACCGCAAGAGAGATCAGAAAGAAGATCGGCGACGAGCTGCCTATCCTTATCTTATCGGCATATGACTGGACCGACATCGAGGCTGAGGCGCGCCAAGCCGGAATTCAGGCGTTCATCGAGAAGCCGCTCTTCCGTTCGAGGCTGATATATGCCTTGAAATCGGTGCTTTCCGAGGACAGCGAAGAGGGAAACAAGCTGGTGCCCGACGATCTCAAAAACGCCGAATTCAAGGGCAGAAGGGTGCTTTTGGTCGAGGACAACGAGCTGAATCTCGAGATCGCGACCGAGCTTCTGTCCTATACCGGGGTCGAGGTCGAGTCCGCCGAGAACGGTCAGGTCGCGGTCGATAAGTTCAAGGCGAGCGGGGAGGGGTATTACGACCTCGTGTTCATGGATATCCAGATGCCGGTGATGAACGGCTACGAGGCGGCGGTGAATATCAGGGCGCTGGACAGGCAAGACAGCGGCAAGGTTCCCATCATCGCGATGACCGCAAACGCCTTCTCGGACGATATCTTCAAAGCCCACGAGGCAGGAATGAACGACCATATCTCCAAGCCCGTGGAGGTGGAGAAGCTGATCGAGGCGCTGAGGAAGTGGCTCTGACCGATAGTTTTTGATATGATATATCCCTGCCCCACTCAGGCAGGGAAATTTTTTGTAACCTCCCCTCACTTTCCCACGTCTTATTATACGGACGTCCGAAAACATAAAAAAGGTGGTGCGGAATGCAGGACGCAAAGATAATCGGGCTGCTCAACGAGCGCGATGAAAAGGCGATCAGAGCCCTTGAGAGCAGCTACGGCAAATACCTTTTCAAGATCGCCTACAACATTTTGGAGGACAGGCTCGACGTCGAGGAAGCCCTCGGCGACGTATACCTCAAGGTCTGGAATTCGATCCCCCCGAACCGTCCGGATAATCTTAAAATCTATCTCGCGAAGCTTGCACGCCACAGCGCAATCGACATCTTAAGAAAGCGGTGCCGAGCGGGGAAGGTGTCGGTGAGCCTCGATGTTCCGGCAGATGAACTCTGCGACGCGGTCTCGGGGATAGCCGATCCGGAAGACGAGCTCGACGGAAAAATCCTCGGCGAGGGGATAAATTCATGGCTCGCGACGGTTCAAAAAGATCGCCGGAAAGTCTTTGTTCTTCGGTATTTTTACGCCGAGAAGATATCCGACATCGCAAAAAATACCGGCATGAGCGAAGGAGCCGTCAAGACGCTTTTATTCAGACTTCGCGGCGAACTTCGGGACTACCTCATCAGAAAACAGCTTATCGAATGAAAAAGGAGTGTTACAATATGGATAAATACCGTGCTTTTGAACTTATGGAAAATATTGATGATGAATACCTTGCGGAAGCGGAGGGAAAATCCTCCAAGAAATTAAGAGGCGGGAAGATGATCGCCGTTGCGGCTTCCGCGGCTGTCCTCCTCTGCGGCACCGTTGCGGCGGCTGCTGCGGGTCTCGGAGGGCTCGACAGGATCGGCAGCTTCTTCGGCTCGGTCAGGTCGGATAATGCGGCTTACAGCCAACTCCCGGCTCTTGTGAACCCT
This sequence comes from uncultured Clostridia bacterium, assembly GCA_947627985.1. GTDB lineage: Bacteria > Bacillota > Clostridia > Oscillospirales > Ruminococcaceae > Faeciplasma. Next base: position 2,432 of record CANQYD010000052.1, on the reverse strand, counting down.
GCCGACTATGCGACGGGTCTTGAGAACGACGTCCACCCGCTGACGGGCACGGCGGCTTTTGTGAGCGCCTCGGTATCCGATCATTTCGCCTACGCGATGGTGGAATACGGTGTCGAGGAGGATGTTTTATCTGCGCTGCCCGAGGGCGAGACGCTATCATTCAACTGGCAAAAATGCCGCTCAAATCTTGACGCCACGACAGCCGGGTGCAGCCCGGTCTCCCTCGACGGAAATATCCTGACCGTCATGGTCTACGACGGCGGCGCAAGGGAAATCCCCGATACGATGGAATATACCCTTCGCGATCTCGGATATTTTGACAGCGAGACCAACAGCTTTGTTACTTTAAAGGAATGTGAGATCGACATGACCCTTGAAAAGTCGCAGGTAGCCGTGATCGAGGCGACCAAGGCTCTCAACACATCGACCCTGGACGGGGTAGAGTTCAGCGCCGAAATTTCGCCTTTGGGAGTGCTTCTGACATTTGATCACGACGGCTGGAACGCAAGATACAGCGACCCCAAAGCGGCGATAACCGACAAGGGGATCGACATCAACTACATGCAGTTCTACCTCACCGACGGCACCGTCATCGGCGACGGCGAGAGTTATGACAGCGTCTACAGCATCTTCCGCTCGCAGGGCGGCTGGGTCAGCTTCGACGGCAGCACCGAGTACCGCTACTACGGCTTCTCGTCGCCCATCGACGTCTCAACGGTCGATAAGATCACCCTCAGCGGCATGGAATTCGACTTCTGACAAACGCTCATATGACCGAAGCCCGGGCATTTTGCTCGGGCTTTGGCGGAATGAAGGTGTAAAATGAAAAAGTTTTTTGTATTTTTGATATGCGCTCTTACCCTTACTTCCTGTGCAAAATCGGCTCCACAGGTGCCTTTGCACACCTTTCCGGCGGTAAGCGTGACGACGTCTGAGACGTATCCCGCGACCGAAGCCGAGCCGATTCCCCTTCCCGAAATCGCTCAGGACGAGAGGGGAGGGCTATCCGAAATCCGGGAAAATCTTGAAGATGATTTGGCAGAAAAATATCCGAATATTGAGATAATTTCGGCGCGAATCCCCGACTGCGAGGAGATGCCGATAACGCCGATCAGGATCGGGATCGACCCGGGTTATGATCTGAAACCCCTTGCGGATCGGCTTTTCGGAGGTGAATACGATACCGATGATCCATCGCTTTACACCGAAAAATTCCCCGACGACCCTATCGACAAAAGTCGTCCTGCGGGCAAGGACAACCGCGTTGGGATTTATATAAAAGTCTTCACGCCGGACGAAAACGACCCGAATATGCTCGCGATCATGCACTCCACCGGGCACCTGCGAGGCTCGCAGACGGGGTATCTCAAAAACAAAACCGCCTACAGCCCCTATGCCTTCGACGATTGCGTGCTTTATGATCTTAAGGACCCGCTGCCCGACGATCTTGAGTATACGATGGGCGACGGCGAGAGCTGGAGGGCAGGGGAGGCGGTTAAATATATTGAAGAATTTTTTGCAGATTATGTCACCCCGTCCGACCCGGATAAATTCTCCTATCATGTCAAAAGGCTGGCGGCGGTCGACATCGGGGAAAGTAAATTCGGTTACTTTTTCGAGATGGAGGCAAGGGATGAAAAGGGGAGGGCAATCGATAAAGGAAGCGGCGCGGCAGATATCGGAAACTATCGGAAAATGTCGGAGGGAAAGCCCTTTATGACGGGATTTGAGGTATATGCATGGTGTGCGGGAAAGGAGAGCATATCGACGTTTTCAAGGAGCATTTCCTTTGAAGAATGCGAACCGGAAGAGCCCGGGGAGGAGCTTATCACCCTGAAAAAAGCCGCGGAAATCATCTCAAAAAATCTTCCCGATGACTTCGGGAAAAGGTATGAAGCCGAGCTCAATTATGTAATTTTCTGCAAAGGCTATCCCGCAAGCGGCGACGACCCGAGCTACAGCAGCGCGGTGCTTTGGACGCAGTGCGATTTCGAGCTCCGACCCATGTGGGTTTTCAGGAAGGAAGCCGCGAGCCCGATCGACCAGAACAATTTTGACGGGGAATTTTTCGTCGACGCGACTACGGGAGAGATGTGCATGAGGATTTTAAATCAGGAGCTCGGGGCGGGGGAGATCAAGGAGGGAATTGAAATGTATGGGCGAATTAAGGAAGATTTTCCTTGAGGCTGAATTTTGGCGGATTATTTGGGCTGGGTATCTGCGTAAAAGGCAGCTTTGGGTATGTGGGAGGGCTTGTCCCGGGTTATCTGCAACGCCCTTTACTTTTGATGTATAGGCAGCCTTTGCACCTTCCTTCTGCGCCCGATTTTACCTTTGCAAAATGTGAGGGTACGCGGGCGAAGCCCCGCTGCCGCAGGCAGCGCGCCGACGCTTCGCGTCGGCGGTGCGACTTCGTCGCACGGGCTTCGCCC
>CANQYD010000051.1 GCA_947627985.1 uncultured Clostridia bacterium | reverse complement strand
TCACGGAGCGCTCTTTTTGATGTTTTTAAAGGCGATTATTTCTTATCCTTGATAGCTGCCTGAGCCGCGGCGAGTCTTGCGATCGGAACGCGGAAGGGCGAGCAGGATACATAATCAAGACCGATCTTATGGCAGAACTCAATGGAGCTCGGGTCGCCGCCGTGCTCGCCGCAGATGCCGCAGTGGAGCTCGGGTCTTACCTTCTTGCCCATGGTGACAGCCATATCCATCAGCTTGCCGACGCCGGTGGTGTCGAGGCGGGCAAACGGATCGGACTCGTAAATCTTGTTGGCATAGTATGCCGGGAGGAACTTGCCCGCGTCGTCGCGCGAGAAGCCGAAGGTCATCTGGGTGAGGTCGTTGGTGCCGAAGCAGAAGAACTCGGCTTCCTTGGCGATCTCGTCGGCGGTAAGAGCCGCTCTCGGGATCTCGATCATGGTGCCGACCTCATACTTGAGCTCTACGCCGGAAGCCGCGATGACCTCGTCGGCAGTCTTGACGACGGTGTCCTTGACAAACTTGAGCTCCTTGACCTCGCCTACGAGCGGGATCATGATCTCGGGGACGATGTTCCAATCGGGATGATTCTTCTTGACCGCAATCGCAGCCTTGATGACCGCCTTGGTCTGCATGACTGCGATCTCGGGGTATGTGACCGTCAGACGGCAGCCGCGGTGACCCATCATCGGGTTGAACTCGTGAAGATCGGCGATGACCTGCTTGATGTATGCGACGGACTTGCCCTGAGCCTTGGCAAGGGCTTCGATGTCGGCTTCATCGGTGGGAACGAACTCATGAAGCGGAGGATCGAGGAAGCGGATAGTTACGGGATATCCGCCCAAAGCCTCGAACAGACCCTCAAAGTCAGCCTGCTGCATGGGTTCGATCTTGGCAAGAGCTGCCTCGCGCTCCTCGACGGTCTCGGAGCAGATCATCTCTCTGAAAGCGCCGATTCTTGCGGGGTCGAAGAACATGTGCTCGGTGCGGCAGAGACCGATTCCCTGAGCGCCGAAAGCAGCAGCCTGCTTGGCGTCGGCGGGAGTGTCGGCGTTGGTTCTTACGCCTAACTTCTTGTATTTATCGGCAAGCTCCATGATCCTGCCGAAGTAGCCGGAATTCGGGTCAGCGGGAACGGTCGGGATAAGCTCGCCGTAGATGTTGCCGGTGGAGCCGTCGAGGGAGATAGCGTCGCCCTCATGATAGACCTTGCCGGCGAGGGTGAAGCACTTGTTCTCCTCGTCCATCTTGATGTCGCCGCAGCCGGAGACGCAGCAGGTACCCATGCCTCTTGCGACAACAGCCGCGTGGGAGGTCTGTCCGCCGCGGACGGTGAGGATTCCCTGGGAATATTTCATGCCCTCGATGTCCTCGGGTGAAGTCTCAAGACGTACCAAAACTACCTTTTCCTTGTTCTTGCCGTGCTTTACGGCGTCCTCGGCGGTGAACACGATGGTGCCGGCAGCTGCTCCCGGAGACGCGGCAATGCCCTTGCCGACGGGAACAGCCTTCTTAAGAGCGTTCGCGTCGAAGGTCGGGTGGAGGAGCATGTCAAGAGACTTAGCGTCGATCTGCATAAGGGCTTCTCTCTCGGTGATCATGCCCTCGTCGATGAGGTCGCATGCTATCTTGATAGCGGCGGCGGCGGTGCGCTTGCCGTTACGGGTCTGGAGCATGTAGAGCTTCTCGTTCTCGACGGTGAACTCCATGTCCTGCATATCGCGGTAGTGATTCTCGAGAATCTTGCAGACCTCCTGGAACTGCTCGTAGACCTTCGGGAATACCTCCGCCATCTTGGCGATAGGCATAGGAGTTCTTACGCCGGCGACGACGTCCTCGCCCTGAGCGTTGGTAAGGAATTCGCCCATGAGACCCTTTTCGCCGGTGGCGGGGTTACGGGTGAAGGCAACGCCGGTGCCGCAGTTGTCGCCCATGTTGCCGAACGCCATCATCTGTACGTTGACGGCGGTGCCCCAAGAATACGGGATGTCGTGGTCCATGCGGTATACGTTGGCTCTCGGGTTGTCCCAAGAACGGAAAACAGCCTTGATAGCTTCAAAGAGCTGCTCCTTCGGGTCGTCCGGGAAATCCTTGCCGAGCTGATTCTTATATTCGGCTTTGAACTGATTTGCGAGCTTGTGCAGATCGTCGGCGTTGAGCTCGACGTCCTGAGTTACGCCTTTTTCTTCCTTCATCTGGTCGATCAGCTTCTCGAAATACTTCTTGCCGACCTCCATGACGACGTCCGAGAACATCTGGATAAATCTTCTGTAGCAGTCCCAAGCCCATCTCGGATTGCCGGATTTGGCGGCGATGACGTTGACGACGTCCTCGTTGAGACCGAGGTTTAAAATGGTGTCCATCATGCCGGGCATCGAAGCTCTCGCGCCCGAGCGGACGGAAACTAAAAGCGGGTTCTCCTTGTCGCCGAACTTCTTGCCGGTGATATTTTCCATCTTCTCGATGTAGGTCATGATCTCCGCCATGATCTCGGGGTTGATCTGCCTGCCGTCCTCATAATACTGGGTGCAGGCTTCGGTGGAGATGGTGAAGCCCTGTGGTACGGGCAAGCCGATGTTTGTCATCTCCGCAAGGTTCGCGCCCTTTCCTCCCAAAAGCTCACGCATCTGCGCGTTGCCTTCGGTGAAAAGGTAACAATACTTTTTGCTCATTGGTTTTTTACCTCCATACGTTTTATCCGAACCGCATTTTCGGCGGTTTTTCGGAGTTATAAACATTATAGCAGAAATCAATATATTTTTCCATACCCTTTAAGCTAAAATAATCGCCAAATTCTTGTGCACAAAATTGTGCATTTTTATGAAAAAGAATCCCCCGAATTTGGCTTGAAAGATTTGAAAATATCTGCTATAATAGGTCGGAAAGCATTTTGAACACTTATTTTACGGAGGTATCAGACCATGTCTAACGCTCTTATCCTTGCCGGCGGGCAGGGAAAGCGGCTTCATTCCGACCTGCCCAAGACCATGTGCGAGGTAGCCGGAAAGCCCATCATCTCCTGGATCACCGACGCTTTTAAGGAAGCGGGAATTGAAAATATCTGCATCGTTACCGGCTATGCAAAAGAGTATCTTGAAAAGTACGCCGAGGGAAGATTTGAAACGGTCTATCAGTCCGAAAGGCTGGGGACGGGTCATGCCGTCATGACGGCGGAAAACTGGCTCAGAGAGCATATAGACGAGCCGACGCTCATCTTTAACGGCGACGCGCCCTTTGTCGATTCGGGGACGATCACAGATTCCTTAAAATTCCATCTTGATAATAAAAACGCCGCGACGGTCCTCTCAGCCGAGGTCCCGGAGCCTTTCGGGTACGGCAGGATCATCAGGGACGAGCGCGGAGTTTTAGCAATCAGAGAGCAAAAGGACTGCTCGGAAGCCGAGAAAAATATCCGGGAGATAAATTCCGGCTGCTTCTGGTTCGACACCCGAGAGCTGCTCCCCGCTCTTAAAAAGCTGACGAGAAATAACGCTCAGGGTGAATATTATCTCACCGACGCCGTCGAGATTCTGCGCTCCGAGGGCAAGCGGGTAGACGCTTTCACAGCCCCGGGGTCGGACATCGTTCTGTCGGCGAATGATCGAAAAGGCATGCTTGAGCTGAATGAGATCGCCAAGCGGAAAATCCTTGAAAAACACCTTGACAACGGCGTCGAGATAGTCTGCGCGGACGGGATCATCATCTCCCCCGACGTTAAAATCGAGCCGGGCGCAAAGATTCTCCCCGGCTGCATTCTCAGGGGAAATACCGTCATCGGGAAAAACGCGGTCATCGGTCCCAACTGCCAGCTATCGGATACTAAGGTCGGCGAGGGGTCGGTATTAAATAATGTATATTCCGTCGGCGCGGCGGTAGGAAACGGGTGCAGGATAGGTCCCTTTGTGCAGCTAAGACCCGGGACGAAGGTCGATGATCTTGTTCACATCGGGGACTTTGTCGAGATCAAGAATTCAAACATCGGCAAGGGCACTTCGGTCTCGCACTTTAACTATGTCGGTGATTCCGACGTCGGCAAAAACGTCAACTTCGGCTGCGGCTCTCTGACCGCAAACTACGACGGCACCAACAAGTTCCGCACCGAGATCGGAGACAACGCGTTCATCGGCTGCAACACAAATCTTGTGGCTCCCGTAAAAGTCGGGGAAGCGGCATATACCGCCGCCGGCTCCACCGTCACACATGACGTTCCGGACAGAGCTCTGGTAATCGAGAGAGGCGAGCAGAAAATCCGCGAGGGATATGCCGAAAAGAAGCTTGCAAGACACCTTGAAAAGGGCAGAAAGCTCGATTGATACCGATAAAGAAAAAGGCGTAGATATGGGAATATTTTCAAAGTTTAAAAGCGATTCGGGTTCGGTGGAGTGGCTTATCGTGGGGCTCGGAAATCCCGGGGACAAGTACGCAAGGACCCGCCACAACTGCGGCTGGCTGGCTGTGGATAATCTCTCCGCAAAGATCGGCGTGAACCTCACACGGCTTAAATTCAAGGCGATGACGGCTCAGGCTGCGGTCTCGGGGCACAAATGCCTGTTGATGAAGCCGCTCACATATATGAACAACTCGGGCGAGGCGGTCGTCGAGGCTATGAATTTTTATAAAGTCCCGATAGATCATGTCCTCGTCATCTGCGACGACATTTCGCTTGATGTGGGTAAGATAAGAATCAGGCGAAAGGGATCGGACGGCGGTCAGAAGGGACTTCGCTCCATCGTCACGCTGACGGGTTCAGAGGATTTTCCGAGGATAAAGATCGGCGTGGGCGCAAAGCCTCACCCCGACTACGACCTTGCCGCTTGGGTGACGTCGGAGTTTTCGGATAATGAGAAAAAGACCGTCTTTGAGGCTTTCGGACGGGCTTCGGAGGCGGCTGAGCTGATAGTGGACGGTCAGCTTGACAAAGCCATGAACCTTTATAACTGAGGTGGACATGAACATTTTTTTAAGGGAAGCGGGAAGGGTAAGCTTCTTAAACGAGCTCGGCGAGACGGTAAGGCTGAAGCAGTTTCCGGTCTCGATAAACGGGCTCTCGGCGATACATAAGGCGCACACGGCTTGCTATTTATCGGTGATGTCCCCCGTCCTGATGATCGCTCAGGACGAGCAGAACGCGACGAGGACGGTATCCGATATCAACGCGATGACGGGGGAAGAGACGGCTGTTCTGTATCCCGTCAAGGACCTGACTTTTGCAAATATCGAGACAGCCTCGCCCGAGTACGAGCACCGCAGGATAGCGGCTCTTCACCGCATTATCACCGGCTCGGCGAGGGTTTTGGTATGCTCTGCCGAGGCTTCGATGCAGTCTGCCATCCCCCCGGATAAGCTGATTGACTATACCCTCGAATTCACCCCCGGGGAGCAGATCGACACCGGCGAACTTTCGGAGCTTTTGACTGAGATCGGCTACAGGCGCTCCCCCACCACCGAGGGAAGAGGGCAGTTTTCGATAAGAGGCGCCATCATCGACATCTACCCCGTCTCTGCGGAACTCCCCTACCGAATCGAGCTCTGGGGCGATGAGATTGATACGGTATCGATCTATGACCCCGACTCCCAGCGGCGTATCGATACCGTCAAAAAGATCAGCGTACCCCCGGCAAGGGAGCTGCTGACGCCGAATGAAGAGCTTGCTTTGAAGCTTGAGGAGCTTTTGGAAAAGGCTTCCGGGAAGCGCGGGGAAATGATCAAAAAAAATCTTCACGCCGACATCGACGCCTTAAGAAGCGGCACCGGGCTTGCGAGCGCCGACAAATATTACGCGCAGATTTATCCCAAGGGCGCGACGGTTCTGGACTACTTCCGGTCGGATTTTGTGATGATTTCGGAGTATGCCGCGTGCGTCGAGAGGGCTAAGGGCTATTCCGCTCAGCTTCAGGAGGATATGAAGATTCTCTATGAGGACGGCGTGATGTTTCGGGAGACGAGGGGTTTTTATCACGAATTTGATGAGATAGTCTCTATCGCCCAAAAATTAAGGCTTATCTACGTCGACGCATTCCTTCGCGGCACCGATCTTAAGCTTAAGAGAATGATCGGAGCCGAGGCGTTTTCATCTTCGGGGTGGAGCGGCGAGAACGCGGCTTTGCTTGAAGAGCTTAAGAGCTATACCGAGCGCGGCTGCTGCGTTGTCGTTTACGCGGGAAGCGAGAAGGCAAGGGATATCTTAAGAAACGATCTCATCGACGAGGGATTTAAGTGCCAGATTCTGACAAAGGACTCTTCATGGGGTCCCGGGATGGTCTACGTCGGGGAAGGGACGATGAGCGCGGGGCTTGAATATCCGGGCGCAAAACTTGCGATGATAACAAGATCGCAGGCGAATGTATCGAGAAAAAAGAGGAGAAAGCGTCCCGAAAATTCCAAAAAAATATCCTCCATTACCGACATCACCCCCGGCGATCTTGTCGTCCACGCGCTTCACGGGATAGGTCGGTTCAGCGGCATTTCAAAGATAGAGACCGGCGGGGTCATCAAGGACTATATCACGGTAAAATACGCCGGCTCGGACGTTCTGTACGTACCGGTAACCCAGCTTGACACCGTGTCAAAATACATAGCGCCGGGCGATGAAGATTCGGTAAAACTTTCAAAACTCGGCTCTCAGGAGTGGAGCAGGACCCGCGCGCGCATAAAAAAATCCTGCAAGGACATGGCTGACGAGCTCATCGCCCTGTATGCCAAGAGGCAGGTCGCAAAGGGATATGCTTTCAGCCCCGACAATGAGTGGCAAGCCGAATTCGAGGAGAGATTTGAATACGAGGAGACGGCTGATCAGCTCCGCTCGATAGATGAAATAAAAGCCGACATGATGAAAAATATCCCGATGGACCGCCTCCTCTGCGGGGACGTGGGATTCGGCAAGACCGAAGTCGCGCTGCGAGCCGCTATGAAGTGCGTTTTGGATTCAAAACAGTGCGCGATAATGGTGCCTACGACGGTTCTGGCATGGCAGCACTATCAGACGGCTCTCAGAAGGTTCGGTCATTTTCCGATAAATATCGAACTGCTTTCAAGATTTCGTACCCCAAAACAGCAGAAGGAGATCGTCTCAAAGCTTTCAAAAGGCGGGATCGATCTCATAATCGGCACGCACAGGCTGGTGCAAAACGACGTAAAATTCAAAGATTTGGGGCTTTTGATAATCGATGAAGAGCAGCGCTTCGGCGTGGCTCATAAGGAAAAACTCAAGGAGCAGTACCCCTCCGTCGATATCCTGACGCTCTCGGCGACGCCTATCCCGAGGACACTTAACATGGCGATGTCGGGGATACGGGACATGTCGGTCATCGAGGAGCCGCCGCAGGATCGATACCCCGTTCAGACCTATGTTTTGGAACATCAGCCCGGGATCATCATTCAGGCGATAAGAAAGGAAATGCGAAGAGGCGGGCAGGTTTATTATATCCACAACCGTATCGAGACCCTTGAAAGCTGCGCGTACAGGCTTCAACAGGCTCTTCCCGACGCGCGCATAGGCATTGCCCACGGTCAGATGGAGGAGGAAAAGCTCTCGGATATCTGGCGGCAGCTTCTTGAGTATGAGATAGATATCTTGGTATGCACGACCATCATCGAGACCGGCGTGGACGTGCCGAATGTCAATACGTTGATCATTGAGGATTCCGACCGCTTCGGGCTGTCGCAGCTATATCAGCTGAGAGGCAGAGTGGGAAGGTCGAGCAGAAGGGCATATGCATATTTCACATTCAGACGCGGACGGGTCCTGACCGAGGTCGCGCAGAAGCGCCTTGAGGCGATCAGGGAGCTTACGCAGTTCGGCTCGGGGTTCAAGATCGCGATGAGGGACCTTGAGATACGCGGGGTGGGGTCGATTCTGTCCGCAAAACAGCACGGGCACATGGAAGCGGTGGGGTATGACATGTATCTGCGGCTTCTCACGGAGGCGATAGCCGAGCAGAAGGGCGAAGAGCCGCCGAAGGCTCCGGAGGACTGCTTGGTGGATATCTCGGTGGACGCGTATATCCCGGAGGATTATATCGAGGACCTGCCGCTTCGTATCGACGCGTACCGAAAGATCGCGCAGATTTCGAGCGTTGCGGATTCGGAAGATGTGATAGACGAGCTAATCGACCGCTTCGGCGAGCCTCCCGAATCGGTTACGGGGCTGATAAATGTGGCGCTGCTGCGTAATCTTGCGGCGAGAAACGGGATCAGGGAAATATCTCAAAAAGGCGACGTCATCAACTTCTATATAAGAAATGATGACGCGAACCTGCCGGGGATCATGAAGGTCGCGAAGGAGTACCGCGGGCGGGTGAGCATCGACGGCGCCGAGGGGGTCATGAAGGTCAGGACCAAGAACGAGCCGGCACTGAGGGTGATGAAAGGCGTGCTGGAGACGATGAGCAGTTAGAGGGCAGAGGTCGGAAGACAGAAGACAGAAAAGGTATACATAAAGTAAAGGTCGCCGGTCGTTATGATCGGCGAACCTTTTTATTTTCTTATATTAGGTCGGGCGCGGGATAGCTGATCCCCCTCCCCTCTCGCTCAGTCATCCGGAAGTGTACAAATTGCCCTCACTGATTAAATCTGTCACCAACGGCGACGCCTTGAAATTCCGACATCTGATTTCTGACCTCTGTTTTCTTGATGTGTTCGCTTCGACCGCATCTTATTCAAAACTCCCTATTGATTTTTTCAAAAACCGTGCTACAATATATATTGAAAAAATTTTAAAAGGAGATAATCAAAATGGAAAAAAAGCAGTTTCAGACCGAATCCAAAAAGCTTCTGGATATGATGATAAACTCCATCTATACCCACAGGGAAATTTTTTTGCGGGAGCTGATATCCAACGCCTCCGACGCCATAGATAAGCGCTATTTCCGCTCCCTGACCGAGCCCGAGACCGGTCTTAACCGCGACGAATACGGGATTTTGATCTCAATCGACAAGGACGCCGGCACCCTCACCGTCTCCGACAACGGCTGCGGCATGACCGAAGAAGAGCTTGAAAACAACCTCGGCACCATCGCAAAGAGCGGCTCTCTCGACTTCAAGAGCGAGAACACCTCCGATACCGTCGATATCATCGGTCAGTTCGGCGTCGGGTTCTACTCGGCGTTCATGGTTGCCGACAAAGTCACCGTCGTCTCAAAAACCTACGGCGCGGACACGGCTTGGAAATGGGAGTCGGAGGGCGTGGACGGCTACACCGTCGAAAAATGCGACAAAGACGCTGTCGGCAGCGACATTATCCTCCACATCAAGCCCGACACCGAAGAGGAGGACTACTGCGAATACCTCGATCAGTACGCGATCCAGCGGCTCGTCAAGAAGTATTCCGACTTCATTCACTACCCCGTCAGAATGGATTTTGTGACCGACAAACTCGTCGAAGGCGAGGAGGGCAAGACGGAATCCGTCACCGAGCGCAGAACCTTAAACTCAATGGTCCCGCTCTGGAAAAAACAGCCGGCGGACGTCACCGAGGACGAATACAAGAGCTTCTATTCCCAGAAATATTTCGATTATGAGGCTCCCCTCAAGGTCCTTCACTACCGCCAGGAGGGCACCGTAGAGTACACCGCGATGCTCTTTATCCCCTCTCACGCGCCTTTTGACTATTATACCAAAAATTATGAAAAAGGTCTGACCCTCTATTCGAGCGGGGTCATGATCATGGAACGCTGCGCCGAGACCTTGCCGGATTATTTCAGCTTCGTCAAAGGCGTCATCGACAGCTCCGACATCTCGCTCAACATATCCCGAGAGACGCTTCAGCAGGATCATCAGCTCCGCACCATCGCAAAGGCGGTCGAGAAAAAGATCAGGACCGAGCTTCAAAAATTGCTTGAATCCGACCGCGGCAAATACGAGACCTTCTTCAAGGCGTTCGGCTCGCAGTTAAAATTCGGCGTATATTCCGACTACGGCACCCACAAAGAGGCTTTGCAGGACCTCATCATGTTCGTCTCCTCGGAGGAGATGAAATATGCGACTCTTAAAGAGTACGTCGGAAGAATGAAGGAGGATCAGAAGGCGATCTACTACGCCTGCGGTGAAACTCCCGAAAAAGCGCTTCGGCTTCCTCAGGCTGCCGCCGTGCGGGAGAAAGGATATGAGCTGCTGCTTCTTTGCGAAGATATCGATGAATTCACGCTGCAAACGATCATGAACTACGACGGCAAGAAGTTTGTCAACGTCGCCACGGACGAGCTCGATCTTTCAAGCGAAGAGGAAAGCAAGAAGCTTGAGGACGAGAACAAATCCTCAAAAGACCTGCTCGACTTCATCAAAGAGAGCGTCGGCGGGCTGAATTCGGTTAAGTTTTCAAACGTCCTCGGCGGGCACCCTGCGGCGCTTTCATCGGAAGGCGGAATGTCCATCGAGATGGCAAGGGTCTTATCAAAAATGCCGGACGCGGGCGAGGGCTTGAAGGCGTCGCTGGTACTTGAAATCAGCTCCTCCCACCCCGTCACAGACAAGATCAAAGCCCTCTTTGAAAACGATAAAGACCGGTGCGCGAAATACTGCAAGCTCCTCTACGCGCAGGCAAGACTGCTCTCGGGTCTTGAGATCGAGGACCCCGAGGAGTACACAAATCTCGTCACCGAGCTGATGATCTAAAGGAGAAAAAGATGGTTTCGGGCTTTTTGCTGCTGCTTTTGGCGGGGCTTGCTCAGGGCTCGTTCGGGCTCGGGTATAAAAAATATCCCCCCTTTTCCTGGGCTGCATTCTGGGGAGTTTACTGCATATTGGGCGCGCTGGTGTCGGGGGGATGCGCGATAATTTCGGCTCCCGGGATAATCCCGAAAATGTTATCGCTCGGGTTTATGTACTGGCTGTCCCCGATCTTCTGCGGAATGCTCTGGGGTCTGTCGGCGATAGGATTCTCAAAAGGCATCACGATGATCGGCATGTCCCTTGTCTACGGCATTTCGATGGGTATTTCGACCGTCGTCGGCTCCGTCATGCCGATGATCTTAAGCCGGGATATCCCGTCAGGCGCTTCGCTTTTCATGTTCATAACCGGGCTTATCCTGACCCTTTCGGGGGTCGCGCTCGTGACCGTCGCCGGAGTTAAGCGGGACGGCGGCGCAAAGGGATCAAAAGCCGGGATAATCCTGTCAATCCTCTCGGGGCTTGGGTCGGGCTGCATGAACGTCGGGTTCACAAATTCCGCAAGTTTCGGGGAAGATATGTCTGCCATGGGATATTCGGCGGCTGCGGGATCGGCGGTGAGGTGGGCGCCGGTTTTGATCGGAGGCTGTATCGCCGGGGCAATATGGTGCGCGGGCGAGATGAGTAAGAAAAAAGAGTGGAAAACGCTCACCGAAAAAGGCAGCGGAAAGCGCGTATGTGTGCTCTTCGGCGTCGCGATAGTCTGGTACGCGGCGCTGCTGCTTTACGGCTTGAGCTCCGAAATGCTCGGAAAATTGGGACCGACAGCCGGGTGGATAATCTTCAACGCCTTGGCGCTTGTCGTCTCGGTCGGCTGGGGGCTCTATACCGGAGAGTGGAAAGGGCACAAAAAGAACCTCCTGTTCACCGGCTGCGGGCTTCTGATCGCGGCTTGGGCGTTCATCGCGTGGGCGTGAAATATCTAAAAAAGAAAACCCGTCCGAACCGGGACGTGAGCCGAGCGAAGCGAGGCTCGAAAAGCCCCTCCCCGCCGGGGAGGGGTTGGGGTGGGGGAAAGTTTTAGGAGAGGGGTTTAAGGGGAGAACCCTTTTGCCAAAAGGGTTCTCCCCTTGGGTTTGCCGAGCGAAGCTCGGCAAAACAGCAGCGCAGCCGTAAAAAGTGCTTTGTACCCCATAGCAAGGGAAAAAGGCGCCCATGCTAATATGAATAGAGTCCCATACCCGCCGCGCCCTTGGTCAAAAGGTATTCGTTCATTTTCCGCCGGAAAATGAACTCATGCTATTTAAAGCAGACCCCCACCCCCGTCAAAGTCTGTGCAGACTTATAGTCGAGCGCAGCCCCCTCCCCCTTTTAGGGGGAGGGGGCTCCCCACACTTAAAGCCCCTCACCCCTTCCCACACTTACAATCAAAGTAAAACAATCCAATCAATCCGGCGCCTGCTTTCGGAAATGTGCAGGCGCTGATTCTATATGCTGCTATATAAGCCAAAAATCCATAATCCGAGCCTCCGCTTTGTACCGTCCGCTGATCGTTTAGCTCTACTGCGGATTTGCTGATCGCCCTGTGCTCAGTTTCAAGGGAGTGTCCAACCCGCCCACATTAAAGGAAATCGACCAAACCGAAAGGAAATTCGCCTTTAGGATAGCGCTCACGA
>CANQYD010000050.1 GCA_947627985.1 uncultured Clostridia bacterium | reverse complement strand
GGGGGAACCCCCGGCGAGGGTTCCCCCGATGAAAACAGTCCACCGGACTGTTTTCATTTCCCCTTCCTGCGCTTTTTGAATTATAAAAGCCCGAATATGTCCGTAAACGGACATATTCGGGCTTGGGGATTTCGCCCGTTGCGACGGGCGACGAGGGGCGCTGCCCCTCGACCCCGCAGCCTTGAAAGGCTGGCGAACTTTTTGACTTGTCTTTTAGAAGGTATAGTACAAAATCTACCCTCTATTTATCTACCCTCTAAACCCTACCCCCCTTTGACCCGCATAAGGTAAATGCCTCCGCCTCTGTCATCTGCCCTCTGCCTTCCGCCCTCTGTCAGGGTTCTCTTTCATCGCATATAAAGTACATGCTCAGCGCTTCGGGTCCGCAGTGGCAGCCGAAAACGGGTCCGATGTAGCCGATGATGACCTCCTTGACCTTGCCTTTCAGCATCGCCGCAAGCTTTTCGGCTTCCTCGGGACAGTCGGCATGCGAAATATAAACCGTCTGCGCCTTCGGATTGACGGCGTGCTTATCAAAAAGATCAAACAGCGCCTTCGTGGAGGCGGTCTTTCCCCTCGCCTTTCCGGCGACGTAGATTTTGCCGTCGTCGCGGACATATAAAATCGGTCGAATGCCGAGGACCGAGCCCGCTATCGCCGTCGCCGCGGAGATTCTTCCCCCGCGTTTTAAATACATTAAATCGGCGACGGTAAACGCGTGGTAGACTTTGAGCATGATCTTCTCGGCATACTCTTTTGCCTCGTCGATTGTCGCGCCGGCTGCTTTTTTTCGGGATACGAGGTCCGCCAGCAGCCCTTGCCCGTAGTTTGCGCACTTTGTATCGATGATGTATATCTTCCTCTCCGGGAACTTTTCCCTAAGCTCCTCGGCGGCGATCCCGGCGTTATTCACAGACGAGCTGAGCCCCGAAGTGAACCCGAGCAGCAGTATGTCCTGACCTTTTTCAAGCCACGGCGTGAACGCGTCGGTATAGTCCTGCGGATTTGCCGCCGCGGTCGTCATGACCTCTCCCTTTCTCTCCAAATCGTAGAAAAATTTCGGGTCCATCTCTTCGTTCGTCATCGTCTGCTCCCCTCTTATCAGCTTTAAGGGGACAAGGTCGAGCCCGTAGGCTTTCAGCATTTTCGGGGTGAAATCCGCGCTCGATTCGACAAAAATTCTGTACGACATAGTTAAGCTCCTTTCAAATTGGAATTATATTGAATAATCAGTTGATGATGATTTTTATATTACAACATCTAATATAGCATATTAGATTGCAGATGTCAATAGGAATTCGCTGTTTTTTATGTGAAATCTTTGTGAAGACCGGCTTATGCAGAATTTTTCAAAAAATATCTCAGAATTTGCAAAAAAGATATTGAAAATTTCGCCGGCTGATGGTATAATGTCATTGAGTATAAGCTCGCATGACAATATGAAAGGAAGATAAACATGTCCAAAGTAAAAATAATCAACGGCACCACCCTTCCCAATATTCCGTGGCAGGACAGACCTGAGGGGCACAGCCTCCCCGTCTGGCGCTACACCGAAAACCCCATCATCGACCGCAACCCGATCCCCGGTATCGCGAGGATATTCAACTCCTCCGTAGTCCCCTACGGCGACGGATTCATCGGCGTTTTCAGAGCAGAAGCTACAGACGGAAGACCGTTTTTGTATCTCGGTCACTCCAAGGACGGCATTCACTGGGAGTATGAAGACGGCGTTATCCCGATGGTAAACGAGAAGGGCGAGAGCGCGATCCCCTTCTATCAGTACGACCCGAGGCTTATTAAGATCGAGGACACCTATTATATAGTCTGGTGCCAGGACTTCTACGGTGCCGCTCTGGGCGTCGCCAAGACCACCGATTTCAAGCACTTCGAGCGCCTTGAGAACCCGTTTATCCCCTTCAACCGTAACGGCGTTTTATTCCCGAGAAAGATTAACGGCATGTATAAGATGCTCTCCCGTCCTTCCGATTCGGGTCATACTCCTTTTGGTGATATCTTTATCTCCGAGTCCCCCGATATGATCTACTGGGGCAAGCACCGCCATGTCATGGGTCCCTCCGGCAACTGGTGGGAAGGCATGAAGATCGGCGGAGGCGCAAACCCGATCGAGACCTCCGAGGGCTGGCTCCTCATCTATCACGGCGTCTGCAACACCTGCAACGGCTATGTCTACACCATCGGCGGCGCGATTTTGGATATCGACGAGCCTTCCAAAGTTCTCTACCGCTCAAAGAGATATCTCCTCACCCCCGAGCAGTGGTATGAGGAGAGAGGATTCGTGCCGAACGTCACCTTCCCCTGCTCCACCTTGCAGGACGACGCTACCGGCAGGATAGCGCTTTACTACGGCTGCGCGGACAGCTACGTCGGTCTTGCGTTCACCACCGTCGATACGCTGGTCGATTACATCAAGGAAAACGACGACGCAGGTTGGAACGACAAGGACCTCGGCAGACGCTAAAGCGCTGCCAGAGGACAGAGGTCAGATAGTCAGAAAACAGATTTATAAGGTAAATAATAAGCCGTCAGCCGGCAGAGGAGACCCTGTCGGCTGAAAGCTTTTTTCGGAGATTTATTATGTATGACAAGGATTTGATCGCCCACAAGCTGCTGAGATGGGAAAGAGCGGTCTCGGGGTTCAAGCTTCCGAGCTGGGAAAATATCCCGGATATCGGGCTGTATATGGATCAGGTGATCGTGCTGCTGTCGCAGTATCTCGGGCTCATCACGTCTGCCGGCGACAAGGAAGACGGCGAGCAGGACGAAGATTCGGGAGATAACAAGATTTTCTCGGCGGCGTCCGTCAATAATTATGTTCGCCTGAAGATAATGCCGGCGCCCGTCAAGAAAAAGTATTACCGGGTGCATATTGCATATCTCATAATCATCTTCACATTGAAGCAGGCGGTGTCCATCAACATCGTCAAGGAGATGCTCTCAAACGAGCTTCCCGAAGAGGACGTGCAGGCGCTGTATTCCGACTACATCGTCAAGCACCATGCCGCGACGCTGCTCTTTACGCAGATCGTGAGAGAGTGCGCAAAGGACGTCCTGAACCCCGATATGACGGGAGATAACCTTGTCTCGAGCTTCGTCATTCAGGAGGCGCTGATCGCCGGATTTTCACGGGTCCTGACCGAGAAACTCGTCAACCTCAAAGGTCACACCAAGGACGAGATCGTCAAAAAGGAGATACCGAGATAATCATCAAAAAACAAAAAACGCTCCTCAGAAGCCGAGGAGCGGATTTTTTTGCGAGGCTATTTTGTGTTTAGGTAAGTTTTTACCATTTCCTGCAAGAGCTCGTCGCGATCGATATGTCGGATCATGCTTCGGGCGTTGTTGTAGGTGGTGATATAGGTCGGGTCCTCGGAGAGAATGTAGCCGACTATCTGATTCACGGGGTTGTAGCCCTTTTCGTACAGTGCCTCGTACACTGCTGTCAGCGTGCTCTTTATTTCCTCCTTGCGGTCCTCTTTCACCGAAAAGGTCATTGTCTGATCGTTAAGCATACTCTGCACACCCCCAAAATTTGGTCTGAATTAAAGTACAATATATTATATATCATTTTTTCCGAAATAACAATACCCTGTGTATAATTTTGTGAAATGTGATGAAATCGGGGGGAGGGTTTTTGGTATATACGATAACGGCTCAGAGGGTAGGAATTAGAAGGAAGAGGGTAGATTGTCAGCTTATGGCTTGTGATTATAGTGGAGGTAATAGAGTTCTTGGAGGGCAGTGGGTAAATTGGGGTAGCTCTTTTTGCGGCATGCGGGACAAAGTGAGTTTATGAGGGAATGGTTTTTGCCTCGCTTCGCTCGGCAAGTGTGGGGCACCGTTGCACGGTTCCCGCAGACGCGGGGTTTTGTCTGCAAGCACGAGCAATCCTGCGATTACGATTGCGAAGTGCGATTGGTAACAAAACCGGCTTCTGCTGACACCCTTCCGGCTTTCACGTCCTAACCTATATAGTAACTTATAACTTTTTATCTCGTCCATCTTATAAGTTATGATGGGGACTCCCTGTGCCATGACTTTTTATTCCCTGCCCTGCCCGACCCTTTGGCAAAAGGTATTCGCAAATTTTCGCGGAAAATTTGCTCATGCTATTTTAAGCCCCCTCCCCAACCCCTCCCCGGCGGGGAGGGGGCTTTTTGAGCCTCGCTTCGCTCGGCTCTGTGGGGCACCCCTGCGGGGTTCCCCACACCCCTTCCGGCTCCTGGCGACTTCGTCGCCGGTTTTTTGTTGGGGGAACCCCCGGCGAGGGTTCCCCCGTGAAAGCAGTCCACAGGACTGTTTTCACGCCCCTTCCTGCGCTTAGAAACGATAAAAACCGCAATATGACGCCTTAAGGCGTCATATTGCGGGGATTTCGCGCTCTGCGGAGCGCGACCAGAGGCTCCTCGCCTCTGGACTCTCGCAAGCCCTTTAAAAAGGGCTTGATCCTAAACTTGACTTGTCTCTACTAAGGTTGGGTGCGGAATTTCTAATCTCTAACCTTCTAACCTTCTAAC
Organism: uncultured Clostridia bacterium; assembly: GCA_947627985.1. Lineage (GTDB taxonomy): Bacteria > Bacillota > Clostridia > Oscillospirales > Ruminococcaceae > Faeciplasma. The sequence goes on along the minus strand of CANQYD010000050.1, from coordinate 7,748 downwards.
TTCTAAAAGCAAAAGCGGGGCAAAACCTTTTTGACTTATCTTTTAGATGGTAAAGCACTAAACCCATCCGCTATCCCGCCTTGCCTTACGCTCTCTCTGCTGTCAGAAAATCACGCCCCGTCGCATCCAAAGCTCGGTGATAAACATCGCGGTGGATTCGGGCGTTTTTTGAAGCCTCGGGACTCGTAGAAGCCGATCTTGTCGTTCTCGGCGACAAGCACGATGCGCAGGCAATCACGATATTTTTCTTTAATCATATTAACAAGCTGCCTGCCGATTCCCTGCCTATGATACTCGGGTCGGACCGAATGGAAACGGCAGAGCATATCCCGAATGCTAAATATACATTATTCTGAGCAATTTTATCCGATAATCCCGTCACAAGCAGTACTAATTGAACCGCTTGAGGCATTGCTGTGACATATATATTTTCGGATTTAAATGTATCGCACCTTATCAGAATCAACGAGACGATTTCTTATCTTATTTTGTACCGAAGATTCTGTCTCCTGCGTCGCCGAGACCGGGGACGATATATGCGTTCTCGTTCAGGCGCTCGTCAAGACAGCCGCAGTAGACTTCGACGTCGGGATGTGCCTCGGTCAGAGCCTTCACGCCCTCGGGAGCCGCAATAATCGACATAAACTTGATATGCTTTCCCCCGCGCTGTTTGATGAGATTTATCGCGTCGACCGCCGAGCCGCCTGTCGCGAGCATCGGGTCCAAAACGATTATCAGCCTCTCGCCGATGTTCTCGGGGAGCTTGCAGTAATACTCGTGGGGGATATGCGTTTTTTCGTCGCGATACATGCCGATGTGCCCGACCTTCGCCGACGGCACCAGCGCTAAAATTCCGTTCACCATTCCGAGCCCCGCCCGAAGTATCGGTACGATGGCGAGCTTTTTGCCGGCGACCATCGGCTGGACCGTCTTGCAGATCGGGGTCTCGATCTCGACCTGATCAAGCGGCAGATCCCTCAGAGCCTCGTAGCCCATGAGCGTCGCGATCTCCTCGATCAGCGTGCGGAAGTCCTTTGTGCCGGTGCTTTTATCGCGCAAGAGGGTGATCTTGTGCTTGATGAGAGGGTGTTCAAAAATTGTTACGTTAGACATGGCGATACTCCTTTTTTGGTGTATTTTTTATATTATACCAGTTTTAACGACAAGTTTCAAGGGGGTGGGGGAATTTTTTGGGGAGGAGGGGTTATGGCTCGGTGATGGAAGATGATTATGTATCATCTACCGGGTCTGAAGCTGCATAAGTGGAAGGTAAAATATCTGCAACTATCGGGGGCTTGGTGCTTTAGGAGGGCTGGGCGGGGTTGGGTGCGTGAGGGAGGGGTTGGGCGGAAGGTGGGAGGGGGTGCAGGGCGAAGCCCGTGCGACGAAGTCGCACCGCCGACGCGAAGCGTCGGCGCGTCGCGCAAGCGCGACGGGGCTTCGCCCCGAGCCCCCTGCTCCTATCAGAGTTCGGTAAGGGCACCCACCCCTGCGCAAAGCCTGCATACACCACCGCGCCTCCGATAGACCCGCCACACCCTCACCCGATTTTTCTGCTTCTGCCGGGGGTCGGTGCTTTACGGAGGGCTGGACGGGGTGGGTGCGTGAGGGAGGGTTGGGTAGAAGGTGGGAGGGGGTGCAGGGCGAAGCCCGTGCGACGAAGTCGCACCGCCGACGCGAAGCGTCGGCGCGTCGCGCAAGCGCGACGGGGCTTCGCCCCGAGCCCCCTGCTCCTCCCAAACCCCGTCAGAGGCACCCGCCCCCGTGCAAAGCCCGCATATACCGCCCCGCCTCCGATAGAACCGCCATGCCCTCACCCGATTTTTCTGCTTCTGCCGGGGGTCGGTGCTTTACGGAAGGTTTGACGGGGCTGGTGCTTCCAGGAGGGCTGGGCGGAAGGCGAGGGGGAGTGCAGGGCGAAGCCCGTGCGACGAAGTCGCACCGCCGACGCGGAGCGTCGGCGCGTCGCGCAAGCGCGACGGGGCTTCGCCCCGAGCCCTCTGCTCCTATCAGAGTATGGTAGGGGCACCCACCCCAGTGCAAAGCCTGCATACACCGCCTTTCCCCGATAGACCCGCCACCCCCTTCCCACCGTTTTACCCGCCGCCAACATAATCCCCGCAATTTAAATCTCTCACGCGGCGCCTTGAAAAATTCTCCTCCCCGTGCTATAATGTCCTAAGAACCATTTTCGGAGGTAAATTATGCAAAAGCTGATATTAAACCACGGCTGGGAATTTGCACTGACAGACCCCGGCAAAACCCCGTCGGAAGCCGATTTCAAACCGGTTGATGTCCCGCACGACTGGCTGATATATGACGCCGAAAACCTCTACAAAGACGGCGACGGGCACTATCGCCGGATAATCCCCTGCCCCGACGTCTCAAAAAAATACACCCTTCGCTTCGACGGGGTATATCAGGACTGCACAGTCTCGCTCAACGGCTGTGAAATTTTCGATTGGAAGTACGGCTACACCTCCTTCGACGTGCCTCTTTCTGGGCTTTCAGAGGGCGAAAACCTCCTTGAGCTCACGGTCCGACACCGCCACCCCAACTCCCGATGGTACTCGGGCGCGGGAATTTACCGAAGCGTTTGGCTGACAATCAAGGACGGCTCCGAGATACTTCCCGACGGGGTCTACGTCACGCCGATAAAGACCGCGGAAGGCTTTGTGACCGAGATCGATACCGAGATTCGGGGGATAGGTCCCGCGATACTTCGGCATGCCGTCTCTTCCCCAAACGGCGATATTTTGACGTCTTGCGAGGAAAATGTTTTTCTTGATGATGCCGCAAAAACCGTCTCTATGCGGCTCCCCCCGTTCGCGGCAAAAAGCTGGAGCCCGGAGTGTCCCGAATTATATATTCTTAAAACCGAGCTTATCCAAAACGGCGAAGCGGTTGATTCGTTCACCCAAAAAATCGGGTATAAAACCATCGAATTCACCTCCGACCGCGGCTTTTTCCTGAACGGCAAGCCCTATAAATTAAACGGCTCCTGCATCCACCACGACTGCGGCGCCCTCGGCTCGGCGGTCAACAAAACCGCGATAAAGCGGCAGTTTGACATCTTAAAGGAGATGGGCGTGAATTCTCTAAGGACCTCCCACAATCCCCCTGCTCCGGAATTTTTGGACCTCTGCGACGAGATGGGATTTTTGGTCGTCAACGAGTGCTTCGACATGTGGGAACGTCCCAAAAATAAATACGATTACGCCCGCTTCTTCCCGGATTGGCATGAGCGCGACGTCGCCTCTTGGGTGAGGCGCGACCGAAGCCGAGCCTGCATGCTGATGTGGAGCATCGGCAACGAGATATCCGACACCGGCTTTCTGCCGCGCGGTGCCGAAATCACAAAAGAGCTTAAGCGGCTCGTAGGTCTGCATGATTACAAACACATGTACCCCGTGACCTTAGGCTCCAACACAATGCACACCGAAGGCGGTCAGGAGTGCGCAAAATATCTCGACGTCGTGGGATATAACTACGGCGAAAAGCTCTACGACGAGCACCATGAAAAATACCCCGATTGGGTGATCTACGGCTCCGAGACCTCATCTACATACCAGTCCCGAGGGGTATATCACTTCCCCGCGTCCACCGTCACCTCGACCTATGACGACGAGCAGTGCTCATCTCTATTAAACTGCGCGACCAGCTACGGCGCGATAAATTCCGAATGGAATATCACCATCGACCGCGTGAAAAAGTTCTCCCTCGGGCAGTTCACCTGGACCGCTCTTGACTATATCGGCGAGCCGACGCCTTTTCATACCAAAAATTCCCACTTCGGGCATGTCGATACCGCCGGCTTCAAAAAGGACACCTACTACGCCTACAAAGCCGAGTGGAACCTTCACGGCGAGCCGTTTGTCCACCTCTATCCGCACTGGGACTGGAACGAGGGTCAGATGATCGACCTATTCATCTTCTCAAACTGCTATCGCTCGGAGCTCTGGGTCAACGGCGAATGCACGGGAAGTCACGTCCACGATCACGAGGGATTCGGTCGGCTTTCGGGAAGATGGCGCGTGCCCTATCACAAAGGATATATAAAGGCGGTCGGGTATGACGAGCAGGGAAATGTCGTCGCCGAGATGGTCCGCCGAAGCTTTACAGACCCCGCCGAAATCGTCATGAACCCCGATAAAACCGCGCTCTATGCCGACGGTCAGGACCTTATCTACATCGAGATCACGATGGCTGATGAGGAGGGAAATCCGGTCGAGAACGCAAGAAATCGGGTGGAGATTTCGGTAGAGGGTGCCGCCCGACCGGTGGGTCTTGACAACGGCGACTCCACCGATTTTGACCAGTACAAAGGCAGCTCCCGACGTCTTTTTAACGGCAAGCTGCTTGCGATAATCGCCGCAAAGGACATGCCCGGGAAGATCACGGTTACAGCCCGTTCCGAGGGTCTGTCGGATAAAAAAATCGAGCTCGAAGCGCTGCCGTATGACGGATATATAGCCTGCTGCACCGACGGGAATTCAAAAAGCCCCGAAAATCACGAGATACCTCTTAGGCGTATCGGTCTTAAGGTGACGCGGCAAAATCTCACTCCAAAGGATAATTTTGCGGAGGCGGAGATTATTCTCTATCCCGAAAATACGACGTTTTCTAAAGACGACGTGACATTTTCCGTCACAAACGACGCGGGAGTGAAGACAAATCTTTCCAAGATCAGCTACGCAGACGGCAAAGCGGTGATCACAGCCGTCGGCGACGGGGACTACAGGCTTCGGGCAAGCTGCAAAAACGGCACGCCCTATGATGCGATAATTTCCGAGCTTGAGATGTCAAACTCGGGGTTCGGTCCCGCTTCGTTCGACCCGTATTCCGGCATCGTGAAGGCTTCGCTGGCTTCGTCCGAGGAGCAGCTTCAGGTCGTGATGGAGGGGGGCGTGCAGATTCCGAAAGACCGCAAAATGAGCGTAAGATACGACGGCGTTGACTTCGGTTCTGCCGGGTCGGATATGCTCACCGTCGGCATTTTCAGCTATTCGTCTCTGCCGATACCGTTTGAAGTAAGAGACGGCGAGGGCAGGCTTTTGGGAGAATTTACATATCAAGCCGAGAGCCGGTGGAATACCTATCAGTACAACACTTTCAAGCTCGAAAAGCCGCTCTTCGGGACGGTCGATCTTGTGTTCACATTCACGGAATCGCTCAGGTTTGAGGGGTTTAAATTCGAGAAAAGACCGCTTTTGGGGACGTTTATACCCGCATATTCCCGGGCTCGGGTGTTCGGCGACAGCTTTTTTGAGACCGATGAAGGAATAGAAAAAATCGGAAACAACGTCACCGTGGTCTTTGAAGATTTGTATTCAGATGATGACTCCCGCTGCCTTGAAATTTTCGGGCATACACGAAACCCCGCGGAGAGCATACGTCTTGTCATAGATAATGAAAACGGGCAGACCGTTAAGGTGATTGAATTTTCGGGAGGGGAAGAACATCATGAAAAATATGATCTTGAGATCAAAAAAGGGAAAAACAGGCTGACCTTCCTGTTCCTGCCGGGGTGTGATTTCGATTTAAGAGGATTCATGATCTTGTGAATACTTCTAAAATGCAAGCTATTATTTACTTTTTGCAAGGACTTTACAGAAAAAATGCGGTATAATTTTAACGGCATATAATTTTATATGTATAAAATAACGAAAGGAACATTTTTTCATGAAAAGATTTATCGCGATCACTCTGACGATACTCATGCTCGCGGCTTTGGTCGGCTGCGGTTCAAAGAAGCGTCAGCCGATCCAGCTTACTCTTTCCACCGAAGACTCCGAGGCGATCATGCTTGCTGCGGGCGTCAGACTTCCCGACGTCTCCGAAGCTAAGGGCGCAAACTCCGAGATCGAGTTCTTCTCCTGGTTTGACTCCATCAACAACTACACCGAGGCAGAAGTCGTAAACACCGGTTACTGGACCTTCCGCGAGAAGTATCACGGCACCGTCACCTATCACGAGACCTCCTATGACACGAGGTATGACGAGCTCGCGAACCTCATCATGGCGGACACCTCCCCCGACTTCTTCCCCGCCGGCGTTTCCTCCGAGGCGACCTTCCCGATGTACTGCGTCAAGGGTACTTTTGCCCCTGTTGACGGCTATGTCGATTACACCGATCCACTCTGGGAGGGCATGGCTGAGCCCGCAGAGGCGTTTGCATTGGGCGATCACCACTTCGCGCTCGTGACCGACGTCACCTTCAGAAATATCTGCCCCTACAACCGCAGAGTTATAAATGAGTGGGGATTTGACGATCCCGCCGATCTCTATGCGGCTGACGACTGGACTTGGGAGACCTTCTATGATATGTGCGTCGAGTTTTCCGATCCCGAGGCGGACCGCTATGCTATCGACGGATATGCATATAACGGCGCCCTTGTTCAGGAAGCTTCCGGCTCAAAGTTCGTCGAAAAGGACGATGAGGGCAACTATATCTCAAATCTTGACGACCCGATTTTGGAGCAGGCTAACCAGCTGATCTACGATCTTGTAAAGAACGAATGCGTCTACCATGAGGGCAACTCCTACTGGGCGGGCAGAGACAATCACACCGACGGCGCCGGCGTCAAGGACGGTAAGTGCCTCTTCTACATCACCTACTTCACCTCGATCCAGGGACCCGTTGAAGAAATTTCTGCGGTTTGGGGCGACGTCACTCAGGGCGAGCTGATGTTTGTCCCGCTTCCGAGAAACGATCGCGGCGACGGCGAGTATTATCTTGCCTCCGTACCTTCGGGCTACATGCTCGTCAAGGGCGGAAAGAACCCCGACGGCGTGGCTCTGTTTGCGGCATGTGAGAGATTCAAGATCATCGACCCGACCGTCGAGAGAATCGACCGCAAGCAGCTCCAGGAGAAGTATCTCTGGACCGACGAGATGCTCGAAATGTATGACGAGTGCCGCAGACTGATCCTCAAGAACACCTACATGTACTACAACGGCAACTTCATCGACCAGCTCAACACGGCGTACAACCACTTCCGCGACGACATCGCAAGGGGGGGTGCGACCACCACCTGGGCACAGCTGAAGGAGCAGTACAACGAGAGCTTCGAGTACTATCTTGAGCAGCAGAATGCGGAGATTGAGAATTATGTGGCGGGGCTGTAGTTTGATTCTGAGCTTGGCTGTGTAAGAGAAAAGGTAAAAGTTTTCGATCGAGCCCATTTCAAAAGTCTCGCGGGTTCCAAGGGCAGAGCCCTTGGTTGCGCTCCGCAGAGCGCGAAATCCCAGCAAAAAGGACAGCGAGAGCTGTCCTTTTTGCTTTTAGCGTTCAAAAGAGGGCGACGAAGTCGCCCGGAAGCCGAGCGAAGCGAGGCTCAAGAAGCCCCTCCCCGCCGGTGAGGAGTTCCCCCCACTTAAAGCCCCGCAACAATTCCCACGCCACACTACCTCAAAATAACACAGATCGGCTCTTGCTCTTATAATGTGCAAGAGCTGATTTACTGCCGCAAAATGTGTTGAAAACAGGCAAAATTTTCGTTGCAAATATAAAATATGATCATAAATTTACAAAAAGCCTGCCATTTTGCAGCAGACTTTTTTACAACAAAGTGTAGTTTTTTGCAAATCGTACATGTAAAAATACATAAAGATATTTTAGCACGGATTTTTTAAAAAATCAATACTTCCAAGAAGAAATTTTAATGATTTCTGTAGGTTTGTCAATGATATGTTACACTCGCCTCAAAAAAAGTTGAACCTTCTTCCCCTCCGAGGAGCCGTAGGCG
>CANQYD010000049.1 GCA_947627985.1 uncultured Clostridia bacterium | reverse complement strand
CAGGAGGTGGTGTATAATTCACAATTTTCTTAGTCTAATTTTTTGAAATTTGTGTACGATTTTTGTTGACTAGTGCATCAGAGCACAAGCAATCCCGCGTTTTCGATTGCTAAGTGCGACGAGAAAGTTTTTGCGCAAGTCATACCCCCTCCCCCTTTCAGGGGGAGGGAGCTCTCTTTACTATAAGTTTTCGCAAAAGTAAACCGGGGGTGGGGGTCTACTTCAAATAGCATTCCCACCATTTTGCTCCCGCAAAATGGTGGGAATACCTTTTAAAAGGGTCGGGTCGGGCGGGTATTTATTCTTGATCGAGCAAGAATTTACCCTCCGCAATCAATATCTAAGCACCGTTATAAACTAAATTTACTTCACCGCTTCAAATCCCCAAACTCCCTACTCCCCCAAAATCCTCGGCACCCTCGGGCTGATCCCGCACACGATCTCATACCCGATCGTCCCGATGATCTCGGCAAGCCCGTCTGCGGTGATCTCCTCCCCGCCGTCCCTGCCGAACAGCGTGACGGTATCGCCGACGCTCACGCCCTCGACCCCGGTGACGTCGATCATCATCTGGTCCATGCAGACCCGCCCCAAAATCGGCGCCCTCTTCCCGCGAATCAGCACCTCACCCCTGCCGGAAAGCTGCCTCGGGTAGCCGTCGGCGTAGCCCGCGGTCACGACCGCGACGACCGTCTCCCGCTCGGTCTTAAACGTCCTGCCGTAGCTGATGTATGCCCCCTGCTCGACCCTCCTGACCTGCGAAACCGCCGCCTTGAGCTCCATCACCGGCTCCAAATCGACCGGAAGCGCGAGGCTGCCGTTCGGGTGCAAGCCGTAGAGCATGATGCCGAAGCGCGCAAGGGTGCTCCTGCGGTCGGGGTGATACGTCGCCGCCGCAGAATTGAGAAAATGTGTATGTTTTAGATATATATTCCTGCCCACAAGCCCGTTTTTGACGTCGATGATCTTACCTATCTGCGATCTTGTGAAGTTTATATCTTCGGGATCATCGGAATCCGCGCAGCTTAAGTGCGTAAAAATGCCCTCGACCGACAGCCCGCTCATCTTGCAGATTTGCTCGGCGATATCCACGGAATCGGAAAAATCGAGCCCTATCCGCGTCATTCCTGTGTCGATGGCGATATGACATCTCACCCGCATACCTGCGGGAGCCTGCTTTGAAAGCGCCTCGGCATATTCAAAACATGTAATCGCCTGAACGATGTTCTCCTCCGATAAATACGGCGCGTACTCGGGCGGGGTGTATCCGAGGATCAGGATTTCACCCTTGACCCCGGCTTCACGCAGCTCCTCCGCTTCCACAATATTCGAGACCGCAAACCACCTCACGTCGCACTCATTTTCGAGGATCGGCGCAAGCTCCTTTGCGCCGTGACCGTAGCAGTTCGCCTTGACGACGCACATCAGCTCGTTCTCGGGGTATAGCAATCCTCTGCACTTCTCAACATTCCGCTTAAGCCGGCTGACGGAAATCTCCGCCCAAGCGCGTCTAAGCTCTTCCTTTCTGAGCTTTTCCATAATAAACCGCCTCTTGTCAAGAAATTATTACAATACTTTAAATGGGGTTGAAAAAGATAAAAAATTGTGATATAATTGTTATATATCAGAGCCTGTCGAAGCCGTGCTCACGGCAGAACGCGTCTAAATCGATGACGTGGACCTTCCTGCCGAGCCGCCGAGCATAGTTTACGGTCTGCCCGGTGCCGGATTTTGCGTCGCTCATCGCGGCGATGACAAGCCCCGAATGCTCCACCATGTAGCGGTTCCGAACATGAAAACAGCCGCTGTAGGCTCTTTTCGCGAGCGGGATAAATTCGTCGCAATTATCAAGAAGCTTTTGATAATCATCGCGATCTTTCCCGTGGCGACCGTAAATTTCATCCTCATAGGGGGAAACGCAGATCAGCCGGATATCAGGATATTTTTCCCGCAGCGACAGTATCTCAAGACCTGCCCAGACGTCCATGCCGATCTGCATGCCGGTGTAAAAGGTGTTCACGCCGTCGTTCAGGTAAGCCTCCATGCAGATGAGGTAGACGGTGGACATAAACGTCCGCAAAATATACCTGTTATCGGTATCAAAGGGAAATTTTGACGGTCGGTGACCCGTGAAGCAGGCAGACCTCTCGATGCTCTCCAACTTTTCTCCTCGCTTTCATTTTTCCTAAAGATATTTTACACCTTAAACGGGAAAATTGCAATCTTTTTTTCATAAACTTTATCAAAAAGGAGTGGTTAATTTTGGCACATAAAAGACCCAGCCAGACCCCTGTGCTGATCGTATATGTTCTGACGATGCTGATCTGCATGGTCGTCTTCGGGTTTGCGGCGATCGTTCTTTTGGACAGATTCGTCACCCAGCCGAAGCTCGCAAGACAGGCGGCGGCTGAAAATGCCGAAACATCGCAGGAGCCGGGCGTTACCGAAAAGGACTTCTCCCAAAATCGGGAGACGATACTCTTTATCGGCGCAAACGGAGAGAGCATCAACGGTATGGCGCTCGTGAGGGTGATTCCGGATCAGCTTTCGGTCAGAATAATCCCGGTCTCGCAGATGCTTCTTTCAAGTGTGTCGGGCACGGAGGGCACCCTTTCTCAGCTCAATGAGATAGGCGGGCTCAATTATCTCATATCCGGCGTTGAGACGGCTTTCGGGATTGAGTGCGACAAGTACATAAAGATCACAAACGACGGCTGGAAGAGCTTTGTGGAGTACCTCGGCGGGACCTCGACCTACAGCTTCCCGCAGGATATGTATTACAAAGACGAAGCCACCGGAGAGATCACAAGCTTCTCGCAGGGAGCCGTCACGAGGACGCTCTGGGGCGACGATATCCGCAGGATCATCACATACCCCCTCTACACCGGCGGAAACGAGACGAGGACGCAGGCTGTGGGTGAGCTTGCGACGTCGCTGGTGAACTCGGCATGCTCCCAGAACTCGGGAAGCGTGGTCAGCAACATTCAGTCGATCTTCAACGTCATCTACAACAACTCGGAGACGGATATCACCTCCAAAACCTTTGCCGACGCGAGGGAGGCGTATGAGTATCTCATTCAGAACTCCACCGCGCCTGCGACGTACCGTATGCCGGCGGGAACTTGGGACGAGAGGGGTTACTTTATCCTGAGCGACGCCTTCAAAGCCGAGGCTGCGGAATATTTCGGGCTGGTCGAATAAGCCCGGGCTTTTAATCAAAAGGTATTCGCAAATTTTCTCCCGAAAATTTGTTCATGCTATCAAAAGCCCCCTCCCCGACCCTCCCCGAGGGGAGGGAGGTGTGCGGAAACGGAGTTGAGTGCGCAAAGGAGAGCCGGGTGCAGGGCGAAGCCCGTGCGCCCGAAGGGCGCACCGCCGACGCGAAGCGTCGGCGCGTCGTGCTCCCGCACGACGGGGCTTCGCCCGGTCCTCCCGCGCCCGCAAAGCCCGGGAGATCAGCAGATAAACCCCGACCACATCTCCCATCCTCCCCCGCAAAGCCCCGATAGAAACGCATACCCCCATTTTTCTCGATTTTTCTTGCATTTTCCCGCAGATTATAGTATACTGAAAATAACAAATCCAAACGCGAAAGGAAGATATCCATGCCCAAAGTAAAAGTCAAAATCATCGGCAGGGAATACACCCTTGGGACCGACAATTCCCGGGACTACACCCTGAAGCTTGCCGAGGAGCTCGATCAGAAGATGAACGCCATGCTCACCGAGTCGAACACCTTAAGCGGCATCGACGTGGCGATCCTTTGCGCTTTGGACGCCATGGACGACGCTAAGAAAGCCTCCGAAAACGCCGACAACATCCGCCTACAGCTCGGGGAATACATGAACTCCGCGGGAAGGGCGCAGTCGAGCGTCGAGAGCTCCAAAAAGGAGATCGCCTCCCTCAAAAAGCGCATCGAGGAGCTTGAGGACCGCCTCAGCCAGAAGATATGAAGCCGGAGATACTGTCTCCCTGCGGGGGACCCGAGTCGGTCGCGGCTGCGATAAATTCCGGCTGCGACGCGGTCTATCTCGGCAGTAAAAATTTCTCAGCAAGACATAACGCCGTCAATTTTTCGGATGATGAACTGCGCGAAGCCGTCCGAGAGTGCCATAAAAACGGCGTTTTGGTATATCTTGCTATAAATACTGTCGTTTTTGACGATGAACTGCGCGACCTTGCAAATCTCCTGAAAACCGCCTGCGAAGCGCCTGTCGACGGGCTGATCGTTCAGGATATGTCGCTTTATGAGATGGTGAAATCCGCTTGCCCCGACATGCCGCTGCACGCCTCGACCCAGATGACGATCCACACCCCAAAGGGCGCCGAAGAGGCGAAGGACCTCGGGTTTACGCGGGTCGTTGCGGCTCGTGAGCTGTCTTTAAAATCTATTCGGGAGATGTGCCAGACCGGCGTCGAGATCGAAGTTTTCGCCCACGGCGCGCTCTGCATGTGCGTCTCGGGTCAGTGCTATCTCTCGGCGGCGATGGGCGGGCGAAGCGCCAACCGAGGGCTTTGCGCGGGCGCCTGCCGCCTGCCGTTCTCGGCGAAGGGTCTGCCGGGCGATGGCGATCACGCGCTATCCCTCAAGGACCTCTCCTACTGCCGGCGCGTCGGTGAACTTACCGCCGCCGGGGTCGCGTCGCTGAAAATCGAAGGCAGAATGAAGCGCCCGGAATATGTCGCGGCAGCTACGAATGCCCTGAGAAAGGCTCTTGACGGCGAAGATTTTGATGAAGATATTCTACGCGCAGTATTTTCGCGTTCCGGTTTTACAGATAGTTATTTAGATGACAGCCCCGGTCCCGATATGTTCGGCGCTCGTCTCAAGGAAGATGTGACCGCGGCAGATCGCGCTATCCCCGAAATCCGAAAAATCTACTCAAAGCCCTTCAAACGCTTTAAAGCGACAATGACATTCAAAGCCCGTCCCGACGTACCCCTCACCATCTCCTGCGATTGCTTCGGGCACCATGTCACCCTCGCCGCAGAGCCTCCCGAGACTGCCGTAAACCGCGAGACGACAGCCGCCGAAGCTGTCGAACAGCTCGAAAAATCAGGAGGAACGCCATACGAAATTTCAGCGGCAGCCGACATCTCGCCGGGGCTGATGATCAAAAAATCCGCCCTCAACGACCTCCGCCGCCGCGCGCTTACCGCTTTGGACGAGGCTCGAATTTCAGGCTTTAAGCCGATAAATTTCGACCCGTCGAAGCTGACCTTCGACTTTCCGACGCCGCTGATCCTCAAACGTCCGCGACTCCGCGCAAGGGTGACGAAAACCGCGCAGCTGCGGCATTTGCCGACCTCCTGCGAGGTGCTGATCCCGCTGTCGGAAGCGGAAGAATATGTAAATTCCGGCTATGACCCGTCGCGTGCAACGCTCGTCCCGCCGAGATTCGACGTCGACGAAAAGCGTACCGAGGGGCTGATAAAATCTGCCAAATCTCTCGGATTTTCGGCGATGGAGTGCGGCAACTTGGGGCAGATCCGCCTCGCCCGCGACCTCGGCATGACCCCAGAAGGCGGCTTTGGGATGAATGTCACCAACTCACTTGCCGCTCGACACTACTTTTTCGTCCATAATCTGGGAAAAATCACCCTCTCACCCGAGCTGACGACCCGTCAGGCGAGCTGCGTCGCGACCCCGGCTCAGGCCGGAATCATCGCCTACGGTCGGCTCCCGCTGATGGTGACGCGCAACTGTCCGATCCGCGCAAACGTCGGCTGCAAGGGCTGTCGCGGGCATCTGACAGACCGCACGGGCGAAAAATTTCCGGTGATTTGCCGCCGCGCCGAGGGATTTTTTGAACTGCTGAACACCCGCCCGATCTGGCTCGCGGACCGCCTCAGCACTTTAAATCTCGACTACGCTGACCTACTTTTCACCGTCGAATCGCCGGAAGAATGTGCTAAAATCTGGCAAAACTATGAGAATGAGCTTACCCCGACCGGGAAATTCACCCGGGGGTTCAAAATAAAGTAGAATATATCAATCTTGTTTAATTATGGAGATTAAATATATGGAGCTGAAAATCAAAAAATTAAGACCCAACGCAATCATACCCAACCGCGCTACGAAGCTGTCCGCCGGGCTCGATCTTCATGCCTGCATCGATGAGCCACTGACGATTCCCGTAGGTGAAATTCGCAATTTCCCGATCGGAATAGCGATATCTCCCGAGCGAGACGACGTGGTCATGCTGGTCTTCACGAGGTCGGGATTAGGGCGAAATAAGGGGATTACACTGCCGAACTCGGTCGGCGTCATCGACTCGGATTACCGCGGGGAAGTGCAGGTCCCGCTGATAAACCACGGGTCCGAGCCTTACACCGTACAGCCCGGCGAGCGGATAGCACAGCTGGTGACGGTGCCCGTGATCTTTGCCGACCCGGTCGAGGCTGATGACCTTCCGGAGAGCGAAAGAGGGACGTCGGGATTCGGATCATCGGGAAAGTTTTGATATGATAATATATCAATTTTGTGCAAGATCACAATAAAAATCCGGATTTTTGACATGATGTGAGGATTTATCAATTTTGCTTCCTTCACTTGAGATGATTTCCCGCCGCAGTCCGATGATCGCGTAAAGGCAGGGAAAAATCATAAGTCCGTTAAATATATCGCTGATTTTAAAGACAATATCGAGGCTGAAAAGCGCGCCTGCAAAACCGCAGGCGGCGTAGATGATCTTATAATATGTCAATCTTTTTGGCGCAAGATATTTTGCCGCGGCGATTCCGATTTGGCTCCAGCCGATCGATGTTGCGACGGCAAAGGCGGCAATCGAGACCGCCACAAGCTTTCCTGAAGAGCTGCCAAATGCCGATTCTGCGGCATTTATCACCATCGCGGCTCCGTCTGAGGAGGTAAGATTTCCCGCGTCCGAAGTCAGGATTGCGAGGGCTGTGAGGGTGCATATCACGAAGGTGTCGATCATGACCTCAAGCATATTCATCAATCCCTGGCGGTCGGGATCGTCGGTTGCGGAGGCTGCATGCAGCGGCGCCGTGGTGCCGAGCCCGGCTTCGTTTGAAAACACTCCCCGCCGAAATCCAACCGACATTGCGCTTGCCAAAAGATACCCCGAAAATCCCCCGGCGGCTTGCCTGAACCCGAGCGCCGATCTGAGAATATGACAGAAAACCCCGGGGAGGTCACTGATGTTTTGAAGGATAATTAGCGTTGCGCCTAAGACGTAAAATCCCGCGAAAAACGGTATCCCGAGCTCGCAGAGGCGACCCGCGATCCCGCGGCCGAAGAGGCAGAGGAGCAGAAGGATAAATACAAATATTCCCACAATTTCCGGTTTCAGACTGAATTCCGACGAAAGCGCCGACGAAGCCGAGCCGGTCTGGGTCATGCAGCCCATGCCGAGCGACGCCAAGAGGGTGAAAATTGCATAAATTTTGGCAAATTTTGGGCTTCGTAACCCCTTTTCGAGCGCCAGCCATATTCCTCCCTCGCGGGGATTTTCCCGGCGAAAGCGGATCGACAGCACCCCCTCGGCGTAGGCGACTGCCATGCCGAAAAACGCCGAGACCCAGAGCCAGAGCACCGCGCCGGGACCCCCGACTGCGATCGCGCTTGCCACGCCGACGATGGAGCCGGTGCCGACGGTAGCAGCAAGGGAGGTCGCCATAGCCCGAAACGGAGTGGGCGCAGATTCCCTATTATCGGCGCTTTGCGGGCTTTTAAGGATGTTTTTGAACCGCCTTATCTGCGGAAACCCGAGCCGCAGGGTCAGGTAGAAGCCGGTGCCGAGGATCAGGAAAACTGTCGGCAAGCCCCATACAGCATTTGAAATTATTGTCAGAAACTGCATATTTCGACCCCGCTTATATGTTAAAATCTTGAAAAAGGAGGCTCTGCCGATGCGAAAATTCACGCTCAAACCCGCGGCGCTGTACATAATCACGGGCATGCTTACGCTTTTACTCGGCGGAGGCTGTTTGCTGTGCCGGTTATATTTATCATCTATGGAAATTCTTATGTATGTCCTCATCGCAATATTCATCGCGATTTGGTTTATTCTGGGATTTTTACTGCTCCCGATGTACTTCCGCCGAACCGTAATCTTTCTGTCGCCGACGGAAATCACCCTCCATACAGGAATAATTTTCCTGAGACGGTCGCAGATCAAACTCAGCTCGGCTCAGTACGTCACCCGGATTTCGGCGCCGCTCTCGGGGTTTTCGGGGTTCAACTTTTTGGTTATCCACGCACTCGGGGGAAGCCTGATTCTGCCGTTTCTGAGCATTTCCGACTGCGACGAGCTGGAAAGAGCGATAGGAGCCGTCATCTGCGGTGAAGAGCCGCAGAAATGATCTTCCAAAAAAATTGAAAGGGGGAATTTGCCATTTATTCCGCACGTCAACACCCGCTTCGGTTGCTTGCGTACACGACGCGCTATTTTTGGCTGCTGATAATCCCCCTCGCGCGCAGTCTTTACTCGCTGACTTTTGAGATAAACGCGCTGCGGGTCTGGCTTCAGGGCGCGTGGCTCGACCTGATCGTGCTCTTTGCGATCCTCGGATTCGCGTGGCTGAGGTGGATTTCGGTCTGGGTCTCGTTTGACAGCGAGAAGATAATTCTGAGAAAGGGGCTTTATATTTCTTCCGAGGACACCGTTTTTTATTCAAATATTTCTACTCTAAGTATAACTCAGAACTTTTTATACAGATTGTTGGGCGCGTCGACGGTCTATATCGGGACAAATTCCGGCAAAGCGGACCAAGCCGACCTGAAAATGATTTTAAGGAGGAGCGACGCCGACCGCCTCTATGAGGAGCTCAAGGGGTCGCGCAAAAAGAGTCTCAACTACTCGATTCTGCCGAACAAGCTGCGGCTGATCGTCTTTTCGCTGTTTTTCAGCTCGGCGCTTTCGGGGGTGCTGATTATCCTCGCGCTGCTTCTGGAGATCGGGAAAATTGTCGACCGAGAGGTCGAGGCGAGGCTGATCCTCGATACCCTGAACGAAGCGGCAAGGCGGGTGTCCCTCTATGTCCCGCCGATCATCACGGTGATCGTCATCGTGATCATTTCGGCATGGGCGCTGTCCTTCATCTCGAATCTCTTTGTATTCTGGGGATTTGTGCTGACGAAGTGCAGCGACAGCATCTACATAAAGAGCGGCGTAGTCACCAAAAACCGCCACATTTTGCTCCGCGACAGGATCAACTACATCGACCTCAAACAGAGCTTTTTAAGCAAGGTATTCAACGTCAGCTCGCTCCACCTGAACTGCTCGGGGTACGGGTCCGCCGGGAGAAACGAGCTGTCGGTCGTCCTGCCGATCACTACAAGAAAGGAGATCAACGGCGCGATCGAGGAGGTCTTTCCGGAGTATCCGCGACCGAAGATCGAGCTGAAATCCAACCCGAGAAGCTATCTGAGCTTCTTCATGATGCCGCTGATATTTGCTGCGGTGCCGGCTGCCGCATTCGGTGCGTTTTACGTCTTTTTGCCGACGTGGTTTGAAGCCGCAAAGCCGGCGTTTGCGATATCGATGATCCCGGCGCTCTGGCTCGCGCTCTGCCGCGCGCTGTCGATGTTCACGACCGGACTGGGATTTTCCGGCGATTTCATGACACTGAGATATTCAAAACTCTTCACTTTTCACACGGTGATCGTCCCGAAGGAGAGGCTGACGAAGATCGTGATCCGGCAAAGCCCGTTCCAACGCATGAGCGGGGGCTGCTCGGCGATCATCTACACGTCGTCCGAGAGCAGGGCGAGGCATTTGATTTTGGGGCTGAGGATGGACCGGCTCCTCGCGATGCTGGAGAGGGAGGGGTATGATTTGTACTTCAGGGAGGGGAAGTAGGAAGCGCAGGGGGGGATAAAAAATGCAAGCCGGGGGCTTGCGGGGGTTAAATGTTGTTGAGATAAGTGTCACCAAAAGAAAAACCGCCTTGCGGAGGTTAAACAGGGTCCCCGCAAACGCTTGCGTTTGTGGGGCAAAGCCGGAATCAGAAGCGTTGCTTTCAACCGCTCGACTTCCCTCGACGAAAAGGAAGCCTCGGTCGTCTCGCGGGAAAGCAATCGCATCTGGTGCGGAGTGAGTGCAGCGGCGATTTTGAATGCGTAGCATGAAAAAGCGCCGCAAGCGATACGAAGCTTGCGACGGCGTGGTGATATCAGAAGCGTTATTTCTTGCCAATCGCTCTCGCTCGACAAACAAAGCGTTAAAACTATCTTTTCGCCTTCCCTCGGCGTAAACGCTCGCCTCGGTCGGCTCAAAGAGTTTTAATCGCGTTGCTGAAGGCTCGGCTCGCGGAGCTCTTGGAGAAATAATCGCATCCGGGTCACAAAAGAAAAAAACCTCCTTGCGGAGGTTAAACGGGGTCCCCACAAAATCCGTGGATTTTGTGGGGTAAAAGCCGGAGCGACGGAGTGAATGAGCGACGGCATTCATCATTTTATAAAAATGCCGTCGCGAACGATACGTAGTCCGCGACGGCGTGGTGAGCCATTGGAGATTCGAACTCCAGACCCTTTGATTAAAAGTCAAATGCTCTGCCAACTGAGCTAATGGCTCGAACAGCCTATACATTATAACAAAACAAAGCCGCTTTGTCAAGTGAATTGCGAAATTTTCCGAGATTTTTTCGGTTTTCTTTTTTTCCTCATATTTTTCTTGCATATTTTTCGGATAAATATACGGCAAAATGTATATTTACCTATAAAAATGACACAAACGCCTGCGGGGTTTGTTGAAAAATTGTGTAGACATACGAAAATGCTTCGGGGGTATTGCATTATCTGCGGCGCTGTATTATAATAAATCGCAGACCGATCAGAGGGGGCATAAACATGGTATTTGCGGTGGACGCCGGGAACACAAACATCGTCGTCGGCGGGCTTTGCGCCAAAGACGATATCCGATTCACGGCTCGCTTGGCGACCGATCAATCCATGACTTCGGACCAGTATGCCGCGCAGATCGGGAATATACTAAAATTATACAAAATTCGGGAAAATGAGATCACCGGCGCGATCATCTCGACCGTCGTCCCGGTTCTCGCCGAGACTTTATCGTCCGCGATACGGCTTCTCTTCGGGATCGAGCCGCTTATAGTCGGCAGAGGGATCGACTGCGGGCTCGATGTTGAAGGGGTCTCTGCAAATGATCTCGGCGCCGACCTCATCTGCGCAGCCGTGGGCGCTCTTGATATGTATCAGCCGCCGCTCATCATCTTCGATTTCGGGACCGCAACGACCGTCACGGCGATCGATAAAGACGGAATTTTCCGCGGGGGATCGATAATCCCCGGGGTCAAAATATCCCTCGGCGCGCTCAGCTCAACCGCCGCTCTGCTTCGGGATATCGATCTCGACAGCCCGGAAATCGCCCCTATCAGCCTCGACACAGCCGTCTGCATGCGCTCGGGGATACTCATCGGTTCGGCGTGCATGATGGACGGAATGATCGAAAGATACCGTCATGAAATCGGCGAAAATGCCGCCGTAATCGCGACCGGCGGGCTGGCGGGCGTCATCGTCCCGAACTGCAAAACGCCGGGGATAATCCTCGACCGAGACCTGCTTTTGCGCGGGCTGTACATCATCTATATCAAAAATCAAAACCGAATTTAGGAGGAAAATTATGTCAAAAACAAGTGAAAAAACAAGAATGCTGACCGTAATGGGAATCCTGACGGCAATCGTCGTCGTCATGCAGGCGATGGCGATCGGGATCAGGCTCGGCACCTTCAGCGTTGCGCTCGTCATCGTGCCGATCGTCGTCGGCGCCGCTCTTTACGGCTGGAAAGCCGGCGCTTGGCTGGGATTTGTGTTCAGCTTCGTCGTCATGTTCACCGACACGGGCGCTTTTATGGCGATAAACCCCGTCGGCACCGTCGTCACCGTCATGCTCAAGGGCACGCTCGCGGGCGTTGCGGCGGCAATCGTATATCGGCTTTTGGAGAAGAAAAATGTCTGGCTCGCGACGGTCGCCGCGGCGCTTGCGGCTCAGGTCGTCAACAAGGCGCTGTTCCTCTTGGGATGCGCTGTGTTCTTCCTCCCGACCATCAAGGAATGGGCTGCGGGAGCCGGGTTTGACAATGTTGTGGTGTATCTGTTCTTCGGGCTCACGGGGCTCAACTTCCTCGTCGAGACGCCGGTGAATATCCTGCTCAGCACGGTGATCGTGCGGGTGCTGGATGTTGTGAGGGCAAAGAGGATCGCGAAAGCGTAGCCACAGGGCAGAGGGCAGAGGGCAGAGGGCAGAAGTCAGAGATCAGAAATCAGATTTCTTGTCCAAGCCTTAAGCGAGACAAGTCAAAAAGGTTTTGCCCCGCTTTTCCTCAAAAAGCGGGCGAGAGTCCAGAGGCGAGGAGCCTCTGGTCGCGCTCCGCAGAGCGCGAAATCCCTGCAACAAGGACAGCGAGAGCTGTCCTTTTTTGCCTTTATCGTTCATAGGAGCTCGGCGAAGCCGAGCGACAGCCGGAGGGGC
>CANQYD010000048.1 GCA_947627985.1 uncultured Clostridia bacterium | reverse complement strand
CGCACCGCCTGCGACGCAGTCGCAGGCGCGCCGGCTCTTCGAGCCGGCGGGGCTTCGCCCGGTGCCCCCTCCAGCACCTTGGTACAGTAGTAGCACCCCGCACCGCCCCTGTTCCCGCACTTTCCCACGTTAGTAGCACATGTCCTTAGCAATATCCCCTTCCCACCCTCCCCACAACATCCCTCATTTGCCTTCCTCCACCCCCGCACCCTCTCAACTTTCCGCATCACCTCAAACTATCCCCTACACCAATATCTCCCAGCCACCCCAAGGAGGTCCCCATGTCATCATCGCTTCTCTTCATCTACAACCCCCGGTCCGGCACCCAAACAATCGCCAAGCGCCTCAGCGATATCGTCTCGATATGGACCGCGGCGGGCTTCGACGTCACCGTCCACCCGACGCAGGCTCAGTCGGACTGCCGGGACACGCTCGTAAGGATCGGCAAAAACTTCGACCGAATCGTCGTCGCAGGCGGTGACGGGACCCACAACGAAGCCGTCAACGGGCTGCTCGACGCCGGTATCCAAAAGCCCTACGGCTACATTCCCTGCGGCTCGACAAACGATTTTTCCCATTCGATCGGGATACCGGTCCGCCCCCTCCAAGCCGCTAAAAACTGCCTTTACGGCACCCCTTTTCCCTATGATATAGGCAAAATGAACGGCAGAGCGTTTACCTACGTCGCCGGTTTCGGAGCGTTTACCGAGGTCACCTACTCCACCCCGCAGGAGCAGAAAAATACCCTCGGCTACGCGGCATACATCATCTCGGCGCTCGGGTCTATCCAAAACATCGCGCCGTGGCGGTTAAGTTTTACATCGGAAGAGCGAAGCGGCTCCGGGGAATACGTCCTCGGGCTGGTCACGAACACGCTTCAGGTCGGCGGCATGAAAAATCTCCTGCCTCACGACGTCGCCCTTGACGATGGGCTTTTCGAGGTGCTGCTGGTGAAAAATCCCAGAAATCCCATCGAGCTCAACAAGATTCTGATGTCGGCGATGAAGCGGGACTTCGGCGCGGACTGTTTTGAATATTTCAGGACGCGCAAGATCGTTTTTGAGGCGGAAAAACCGCTGAAATGGACTCTCGACGGCGAAAACGGCGGCGAGCATTATAAGACCGAGATCACCTGCCTCCCCCGCGCCCTGAGCGTTCTGACGAGCAGGTAGTTTAGGAGATATTTACTGCGCCCGGGCTTGCTGTTCCTGATTTTAGCTTAGTGGTTCATGAAAGCGGCACAGGTATGGAGGGTAGGTGGGTGGTTCTGAGAGAGGCGAGCGATGGAGGCAAGATTGGTGCAGACTTGAGGCGTGCGGGTCTGAGAGGAGCTTGCGGAAGGTGAGGGGGGACAGGGCGAAGCCCGTGCGACGAAGTCGCACCGCCGACGCTTCGCGTCGGCGCGTCGCGCAAGCGCGACGGGGCTTCGCCCCGAGCCCCCTGCTCCTATCAAAGTTGGGTAGGGACACCAAACCCTGTGCCCAACCTTCTGCTCCTACCTTTCCCCGATAGAAGTACCAAACCCTGCCGCCGGGCTTGCACAACCCTCCGAACCCCGATAGGAGCAGGGGGGGTATGGGCGAAGCCCAAGCCGTGCTTCGCACGGCTTCTGCCACAGCTTCGCTGTGGCAGCCGGCGCCTTCGGCGCCGGGGGCTTCGCCCCCCCGTGCACCCTCCGGCTGCACAGAGTACAGAAGTCAGAGGTCAGATTCTCATCTTCCACCCCTCAGCTCCTATCGAAGTTCTTCAGTGGCTCCAAGCCCTGTGCCCAAGCCTTCTGCTCCTACCTTCCCCTGATAGAAGTACCCAGCCCTGCCACCGGGCTTGCACAATCCACCGAACCATGATAGGAGCAGGGGGTATGGGCGAAGCCCAAGCCGTGCTTCGCACGGCTTCTGCCACAGCTTCGCTGTGGCAGCCGGCGCCTTCGGCGCCGGGGGGCTTCGCCCCCTGCTCCCGTTGGTCGCAAGAGGACAGAGGTTAGAAGTCAGAGGTCAGATTTTGATCTTTTGCATACTGCTTCTACAAATACTCGTCAGTGGCACCCACCCCGCCCACCCCCCTCCCCACCCCACCCACAAAAAGCCAACGGCAGACCCAAGTCCGCCGTTGGCTTTTAATTTTTATCATTACCGCTCTTTTTCCATATCTTTTATTGTTTCTGCCTCTTCCTCACAAACGCAAGCACCACATTAACCATCATCAGCCCGAAAGTGACCCACGCGCTGATCTCAAAGGCTTTCAGGAACCGCTCATAAGTCCGCAGGCTGTCGCCGAAGACATTAATAAATGTCCGAACGGCAATCCCGTCATTTGCATCCGGGATAAGCGCCCACAGGAAATTGAAGCCGAGGTCTACCGACGCAGCCAAAGAGATGATAAACAGCGCCATAAAAATTATCCTTAGTTTTTTCAAATTTTTACATTCAACTCCTGCCGTGCATAATTATTCAATATTTTTTTATCTCTCTCCTCGGACAGCGCCGCATAAAGCCGGGCAGAATTTCACTATCTGTCCTCCGTCCGGTCCTCGACAATGGTCGTCCCGTCCGGAATATCCGGAATTATCAGCGCGCAGATGATATACGCCAAAATCCCCGAGCCGAAGCAAAAGGCAAGAACAGCCCAGATCACCCTGATTATCGTCGGGTCGATGTTGAAAAATTCCGCGATCCCGGCGCACACTCCGCAGACCATCTTGTTGCGGGATTTATACAGCTTTTTCGTCGGCATAATACCCCTCCTTGAAAACTTTCGATGTTTATTTTATTATATACCGCTCACCCGAAATTGTCAAGTATTTCCTTTATTTTGGGATAATCGCCACAGAAGCGCCAAAATCACGGCGCCGACGGTATTTCCCAAGATCACGGCAATCACGAACATTATCGAGCCCGGTCCCGGCATTCCCGCAAGAGAAAAGTAAAACATGTCGGCGACGGAATGCTCAAAGCCGCTCAGGATAAAGACAGGTATGCAGTAGATCACGCCCAAAGGACTGCCGATTTTGTAGATCTTTACGGCGGCATACATGAGTACCCCGCAGAAACAACCGAGGAGAAATCCCCGCAAAAGCCCGCTTTCGAGCCTTGATTCGCAGGCGGATTCTGCCTTTTCGATGATGTCGGGCTTTGCGATCCTCATCAGAATTCCGGTGAGAACGGCGCCCAGAAAATTCCCCAAAAGACCGACGGCAAGACTTGCAGACATGCCTTTTTCATATTTCTCGCCGACAAAACCGATCCTGCCGGTGTAGAGATACAGTCCCATCGAGCATATTGCCAAAAGTGCCACCGCAAAGAGCACCGACCCGACCACCCGATTTTCACAGCTTAAAAGCACCGTTCCGCCGATCGCGACCATGAGACCCGAGGCGATCCCTCCGAAAAACGGGGAGTAAAATTTTTCAAATTTTTGCATTCCGGGGTTCACCCTTTGATCATTTTGTAGATTCTGTCTGCTGCCTCGGCGGTGTTTTCGTGGGTGGAGAAGGAGGTCAGGCGGAAGTAGCCCTTGCCGTTCTCTCCGAAGCCCTCGCCCGGCGTGCCGACGACGTTTGCCTCCGATAGAAGTTTGTCAAAGAATTCCCATGAACCCATTCCGCCCGGGCACTTGAGCCATATGTAGGGGGAATTTTTTCCGCCGAAGTATTTTATTCCGCATCGGTCGAGACCGTTCATCATGATCTTCGCATTTTCCTGATAATAGGAGATGTTTTCCCTGATCTGCCTCTGCCCCTCGGGGGTGAAGACAGCCTCGGCGGCGCGCTGTATGACATATGCAACGCCGTTGAACTTGGTGGTCTGACGGCGCATCCACATCGCGTTGAGATCGCCGTCGGCTTTAAGCGCCTTCGGGACGACCGTGTAGCCGCATCTTGTACCGGTGAAGCCGGCGGTCTTTGAGAGCGAGCAGAACTCGATCACGCACTCCTTCGCGCCCTCGATCTCATATGCCGAATGCGGGACATCGGGATCGGTGATAAACGCTTCATATGCCGCGTCAAGGAGGATCACCGCGTTCTTAGCCTTTGCATATTTCACCCACTCGGCAAGCTGAGACCTTGTGTAGGCGGCTCCGGTCGGATTGTTGGGGGTGCAGAGGTAGATGATGTCGGCGTCGACATCATAATCCGGCGTCGGAAGGAAGGAATTTTCCTCGGTGGCGGCGGAGTAGATGACCCTTCTGCCTGCCATGACGTTGGTGTCCACATAGACCGGATATACCGGATCGGGGACGAGGACGGTGTTGTCCTCCGAGAAGAGGTCGAGGATATTTCCGAGGTCGGATTTAGCGCCGTCGGAGATAAATATCTCATAATAATCGAGATCGACCCCGAAGCCCTTGTAATAATCCTTAATCGCGTTGATCAAAAATGCGTAGCCGTTGTCGTCGACGTAGCCGCGGAAGGTCTCCTTTTTGCCCATCTCGTCGGCGGCTTTGTGCATCGCCTCGACGACCTTCGGCGCAAGCGGCAGGGTGACGTCGCCGATGCCCATGCGAATTATCTTCGCCTCGGGATGCGCCTTGGTGTAGTCGGCGACGCGGTGGGCTATCTCGGTGAAGAGGTAGCTTTTTTTGACGTTTTCGTAGTTTTTGTTTATTCTCATGATGATCTCCTTCTTTTAGTTGGGTGGGGTTGTTTATGAGGGTGGTGGGGAGGGAGGGGGAGGGGGGCGAAGCCCGGCACGCGAAGCGTGCCCGCCGACGCGCAAGCGTCGGCGACGCTGCCGGAGGCAGCGGGGGCTTCGCCCGAGCCCCCTGCTCCTACTAAAGCCTCGTAAGAGGCATCAAGCCCTGTGCCCAAGCCCTGATTATGCACCGAACTTCGGCTGAAAAACCAAGCCTCGGTGCCAAGGGTGCTCCTCCACTGCCTATGTGCGGGATTAAACCTGCATGGGTCGGCGGTCCTGTCGAGGTCTGCTGCAAGGTGCGGGCGGAGTGCAAGGCGAAGCCCGTGCGACGAAGTCGCACCGCCGACGCTTCGCGTCGGCACGTCGCGCAAGCGCGACGGGGCTTCGCCCGAGCCCCCTGCTCCTACCAAAGCCTCGTAAGAGGCACCAAGCCCTGTGCCCAGCCCCGATTCTGCACCGAACCTCGGTAGAAAAGCCAAGCCCCGATGCCAATGGTGCTCCTCCACCGCCTTTGTGCTGACTAAAACCTACATGGGTCAGCGGTTCTGTCGGGGTCTGCTGTAAGGTGAAAGCGGAGTGCAAGGCGAAGCCCGTGCGACGAAGTCGCACCGCCGACGCTTCGCGTCGTCGCGTCGCGCAAGCGCGACGGGGCTTCGCCCCGAGCCTCCTGCTCCTATCCCAGCCTCGTTCAGAACCCCTCCACCGCAGCCTTTTCCGCTCCGAGCATAGCCTTGTAGCTCTGCATGTAGCTCTCAAACCCGTCGATATCCCTCTGCTCGGGCTGTTCGGTGACGGAAGCCATGTCCTTGAACACGGCTTCGTCGAGCCAATCCTCAAGGCTCTTACCGCCTCCGACGACCGCAAACTTCGCAAGGAGCGCCATACCCCATGCCCCGCCTTCGCCTGCGGTCTCCATGACCGAGACGGGCGTTCTCATCGCGGCTGCGAGCAGCTTTTGCCCTACGCCTTTGGTCTTGAAATATCCCCCGTGCCCCAAAATCTTATCAATTCTGACGTTCTCGGCGAGCAGGATATCCAGCCCGATCTTGAGCGTCGCAAGAGCCGAGAAGAGGTTGTTCCTGATGAGGTTTGCGAGATTGAACTCCGCGTCCGGCTTTCTCAGGAGCATCGGTCTGCCTTCGTCGAGATGGGTGATCGGCTCGCCGGAGAAGTAGTTGCAGCTGACGATCCCGCCGCAATCCGGGTCGCCCTTCATCGCGTTGATGAGCAAGAGGTCGTAAAGAGCCGGCTTCTTCATCGGGTGCCCCGAGAGCTCGGCAAACTCCATGAATATCTTCATCCACGCGTCGAGGTCGGAGGAGCAGTTGTTGCAGTGCACCATCGCGACCGGCTCGCCGCTCGGGGTCGTCACCATGTCGATCTCGGGATAGAGCTTTGAAAGCGGCTTTTCGAGCACGATCATGCCGAAGATCGACGTGCCCGCCGAAACGTTTCCGGTCCTCTGGCGGACGCTGTTTGTCGCGACCATTCCGGTGCCCGCGTCTCCCTCGGGAGGACATACCGGAGCCCCCGCATGAAGCGCTCCGCTCGGGTCGAGGAACTTGGCTCCCTCTTCGGTCAGTTTTCCGGCGACATCTCCGGCTTTAAGTACCTCGGGAAGGACGTCTTTGAGCCTCCAGGGGTAATTTTTATCGGCGATCAGATCATCAAACTGCTTAATCATTTTTTCATCGTAATCGCAGGTTTTCGAGTCGATCGGGAACATTCCCGAAGCCTCACCTACTCCTACCGCGGCTTTTCCGGTCAGGATCCTCTGGACGTATGCCGCCAAAGTCAGCACCTTGTCGATCTTCGCGACATGCTCCTCGCCGTTTAGAATCGACTGATAGAGATGGGCGACGCTCCATCTCTGCGGTATATTAAAGTCAAAAAGCGGCGAAAGCTTCTCAGAAGCCTCAGCCGTGACGGTGTTCCGCCATGTTCTGAACGGCGAGAGGAGATTTCCCGACTTGTCAAAGGGCATGTAGCCGTGCATCATCGCGCTGATCCCGAGCCCGTCGAGATCGGTTAGCGTCTCCCCGGTCTTTGATCTATAGTCCTCCGCGACGTTTTTGTAGGCGTCCCGGAGCCCCTCGCGAATGTCGTCGAGGGTGTAGGTCCAGATGCCGTTTTCAAGGCGGTTCTCCCAGTCGTGCGAGCCCGACGCGATGACGTCCGAGCCGTCGCCGATGAGTATCGCCTTGATCCTCGTCGAGCCGAATTCGATTCCCAAATATTTTTTCATGACACTGCCTCCTGCAACCAATTTTTAACATACAGCGCGCTCCCGCACACCTTTTTATATTATAGCAAATGTTGCGGGGGAAGTCAAGGAGGGGGAGGGGCGAAGATGCGGTCGAAGCGACCGCGTCAAGAGGACAGAAGTCAGATATCGGATTGTCAGAATTTCATGGTGTCGCTTGCAGCGACATTATAAAAGTAGTGAATAATGTGTGCTGAATGGACGCTTCCGGGGGGCGGGGTGCGGCGAATTTAAGAGAATGGCGGGAAGCGGCGGGAAATCGGCAGGCGGGCGGATTTATGATGCGCTGTGGGTATGCACTCGATTGAGGGGTTTTGACTCGCTTCGCTCGGCTCCGGGCGACTTCGTCGCCCTCTTTTGAACGATAAAAGCAAAAGCAGACGAAGAAACGTCTGCTTTTTTGTATAGAATTGCGAATATTAAATTATCTCACTTCTAAATCAGCCTTTACCCAAACCATTTGACCTTCATTACAAAGTTCTTTGCGTTTCGATGGCCGGCTCTTCCGTAAAATCTTTCATGATGCTCGTCGCTTACCGCCTGAAGTTCTACGCAGGACGCACCTTTCTCCCGTACAATTTGCTCAAGCTCGGATAAAAAGGCGCTGCCGATGCCCTTGTTTTGGAAATCATATGCAATAATTATTTCCTCCAACGTATATCCGATAATATCGTCATACCGTTTAAAATAGCCCACGGCGAATCCTATTGCGGAATTATTTTCTTCCAGAATAAGAGAAAATGAATCCTCCATACAAATTACTTGGCGGATTCGTTTTCCCGCAGTTTCCTCTGTCCAGTTTCCGCCTTCATGCTTATTATAGTATGAAATATAAAGCGGCAAAATGGCAGGAATGTCTGCTGTCGTCATTTCGCGAATCTGCATTTTTATCCTCCAAGCCTCGATTTGCTGAACATTTTTGAAGAAGTCTGCCGCAAACAACGATTTATCATATTCCCTTCATATACGCAAGCCCCATCTCGCTGTTCTTTTTGCAGGTGTTTCGCCCGTTGCGACGGGCGGCCAAGGGCTCCGCCCTTGGATTCCGCAAGCCCTTTAAAAAGGGCTTGACCCTAAACTTATCTTGTCTCTCAAAGGCTCGGGCAAAATCCCCTCACCCCTCCAGCAACTTCTCCGCCGTCGCGGCTTTTACCGCTACGCAGAAAATCTCGATTGCCTGCTTCAGTTCCTCAAGCGACGGATAGGTTGGCGCGATCCTGATATTTCTGTCCCTCGGGTCCTTGCCGTACGGGAACGCCGCACCCGCGCCGGTCAGCGTAACTCCCGCTTCCTTGCAGAGCGCCACCACCCTCTTCGCAGTCCCGTCGGGACCGTCGAAGCTGATGAAATATCCGCCCTTCGGTTTCGACCACTCGGCGATCTCAAGCGGCGCGATCTCCCGGTCCAAAGCCTCCAAAACCGCGTCAAACTTCGGTTTGATGATCTCCCTGTGCTTCTTCATATGGCGCAGAATGCCCTCGTAGCTGCCGAAGAATTTTGCGTGCCGAAGCTGATTGAGCTTGTCGTAGCCGATCGTCTGGAAAGCCATCTGAGCCTTCATGAAGTTGATATTTTCCTCGCTCGCGCCGATGATCGCGACTCCTCCGCCGGGGAAGCTGATCTTCGAGGTGGAGGCGAAGATGATGACCATATCCGGGTTGCCGGCATGCTTGCATTCGTCTAAGATATTTAAGATATTTGCTCTCTCATCGGTCAGGTCGTGGACGCAGTAGGCGTCATCCCAAAAAATTCTGAAATCGGACGCCGCGGGCTTTAAGTTTGCAAATCTCGTGACGACTTTGTCGGAATACACGACCCCCGTCGGGTTTGCGTACCTCGGGACGCACCATATTCCCTTGATTGCCTCGTCTTCCGAGACAAGCTTCTCGACCATGTCCATATCGGGACCGTCCGAGAGCATGGGGACGGGGATCATCTCGATCCCGAAAGCCTCACAGATCGCAAAATGCCTATCATAACCGGGGCACGGACAGAGCCACTTGACCTTCTCGCACTTGCACCACGGCTTCGGGCTGTCTTTGACGCCCAAGAGCATCGCCTTCGCCAAGACGTCGTACATCATCTGAAGGCTTGAGTTTCCGCCGATGATTATCTCCCAACGACCTACGCCGATCATCTCCATAAAGAGCCTCTTTGCCTCATAGATTCCGTCCAGGACCCCGTAGTTACGGCAATCTATCCCGCTCTCCGAGAAGTGGTCGCCGTCAAGGCAGTGGGTGAGCATTTCGTTCGACAGGTCGAGCTGCTCCGTCGAGGGCTTGCCTCTTGACATGTCGAGCTTCATGCCCCTTGATTTATACTCCGAAAGAAGCGTCTGCTGTTCGTCCAAAAATGCCGACAGCTCCGCCTTTGAATACTCGCTGAGTTTCATGATGCGGTCTCCCTTTCATAATTGATTGTCGTTATATATTATAGTATGCCGCCTCAAAAAATGCAAGTATAATTTTTCAATCCTGCAAATTTCCCGCCTTTTGCACTATATTTCCCGCGTTGAAAGATAAAAAATAACCAATTTGCACTATGGGGGATTCATTTGCCCGAAAGAAAAAGGAGGGATTCCTCCCTCCTTAATCCGCAGTCTTAAAACTCAAACTCCGCGCCTTCAACCGTAATGCTCTCGATTTGGCTGATGTCAAACAGCGTCACGAAGCCGTAATATATTCCTCCCTCGGCGGCTTCGGTGCTCGAGCTCCCGATGAGCTTCGTCGCCTCGAAGTTTGAATAATCGCTCCAGAGGTCGGTGATCTTGCTCCCGTCCTTCAGCTTGAACGTCAGCGGGCATTCGTTGTAGATATCGATCAGCGCCTCGTTTTCCTCCTTCGAGCGCTCTTCGGCTGTCGATTTGAAGTAGATTCCGAAGCCGTCCATCTCAGCCGTGAATTCAAATCCTCTTATAGTCGCCGCGTTTTTGGATTTTACGCTCTCCATCGGCTCCGCCGCGGTCACGTCGATTTCAAGCTCATTTGCGGTCACGTCGTAGGTCGCTGAGGGCACGTCGTAGGTTACATCGGTCCCGGTAATGACGTCGTGCCGAATGATCTTGGGGATAGATACCGTGAAATGCTCGGGGAGGACGCTTCCGGTTGTAACCCTGATCGCGGCGGTCAATATCCCGTTTTCAAGGGAGACAAACTCCGCGCCTCCGCTGCTGCCGAAGCTCAGCTGCTCGCCGTCTTCGCCCTTTTGATACCATTTTATCCCGTCGAATTCATACCAGCAGGCCTCGTCGGGCGAGAGGCTTGCGAAGGCTTCATCGTCGGAAATATTTATCTCAGCCGTCGCGATCAGCCCTCTTCTTCCCCTGATGATACTTGCGATCCGGCACTCACCCGCGGGAAGCGCGGGTGCTTCGGGATCAGCAAGATCGACCCCGTTCTCCTCGATATCGACGTTGCCGAGGTCCTTTGGGATATTGAAGGTCTCTTTTTTGTCATCCACATAATTTTTGATCTTTGAAAGGCTCGACCACCCGACAGCCACAGCCGTGACCGCGAGCAAAAGAGCCAGTACGGCGGCTATCATCACAGCCGTAAGCTTTTTGCCGTTTTTCATTTCAATACTCCTTTCCCCGCCTTTGCCCCGATCTTCAAGGGCTTCGGCGATAAAGCGCTCTTCAATTCCGCCGAACCGGTCTGCTGCGTTTTTTCCGTTCATAGATAGCACTCCCTTTCGGCAAGATAATTCTTAAACTTCTTTCTTATTCTCATCAGCATGGATTTGACCTTGCTAACGCTCATGCCGCAGTCCCGGGCGATGTCGCATAAAGGATCAAAGAAAAAATATCTGCGGACAAAAACTTTTCTCTGATCCGCAGGCAGCCCGTTGAGAAAGCGGTTTAAAAGATCGGAAAATTCAAGGTCTTCAAGCCCGCCGGAATCCGCCGGAAGAAAATCCTCAAACTCGGAAAACGGCACCTCGGCGCCGTGGGCTCGCTTTCCGGCGTTCAGATAATCAAGCCTGTCGAGGGAGATGTTCCTGACGATCCGGCAGAGGTAGGCTTTGAGGTCTTTTGGGTGCTCGGGAGGGATTGTCCGCCAAAGAGCCATCAGCGCGTCCGAGAAGCATTCCTCGGCGTCGGGACGGCTTTTTAAGATGTTTTGGGCGACGGACAGCCCGAGGATTTTGAATTTTTCCTCGCACATTGAGATCGCGCGCTGATCCCTCGCGAGAAAAAGTGAGATGATCTCCTCGTTTTCCATTTGCACCGCTCCTTTCCGCCTTCATATATTATGTAGGATTTTTGGGGCATGGGGTTGCAGGGGGAGGTAATTTTTTTAAAATTGTGGTGGGAGAGGGTTGTGATGGGGGTTAGATGGCGGAATTTGCGCAAGGGTGGGTGAGGGACAAGGCAAAAAGTTCGCCAGCCTTTCAAGGCTGCGGGTTCCCATTACATGCTGGTTTTGTACCTGCTCGACTTCCCTCGGCGTAAACGCTCGCCTCGGTCGTCTTGCAGACAAAACCCCGCATGTAAGGCAGAGCCCTTGGTCGCCCGTCGCAACGGGCGAAATCCTTTTACCGCAAGATTATGTCCGATAGGACGTAATCTTGCGGTTTTTTGCCTTCAAAGAGGGCGACGAAGTCGCCCGGAGCCGAGCGAAGCGAGGCGGGAGCCCCCTTCCCCTTTAGGGGGAGGGGGTTGGGGGTGAGGGGAAAATTTAGGAGAGGGGTTTAAGGGGAGAACCCTTTTTATAAAAGGGTTCTCCCCTCGGATTTGCCGAGCGAAGCGAGGCGAAACAGCAGCGCACCCGTAAAAAATGCTTTGTTATGACAGCATGGGAAATAAGGCAAGCCTTGACAATATGAACAGAACCCCCATACCCGCCGCGCCCTTGGTCAAAAGGTATATCAAATTCCCGCAGGGGCGGAAATTTGATATGCTGTTTTAAGCAGACCCCCACCCCCGGTTTACTTTTGTGCAGACTTATAGTAGAGCGCAGCCCCCTCCCCCTGAAAGGGGGAGGGGGCTGGAAAGCAAGCCATATCCCCACTAACTTCCCCACCCCTCCGCCACCTTCCACGCCGTGCCTCTCCCATCGCTCGCAATCTCCCACATCGGGTCCTGCGTGCTCCCGCCCGAGAAGTACCTCCTCGCAAATTCTGCGACCTTATTTATATCCTCCGTCTCCCACATGCAGTCATACGCGTCGTCAAACAGCCGCATATCAAATTTTTGGGGCGCTTCGTCATCGAGCTCGACCTCAAACCGCCTGATTTTTGCGCGCTCCTCCGGGGACGCAGACCCCCAATCCTCCTCGAAAAGACGGCGGCAGGAATCGATATCCTCAAAATAATAGCTGCACTTTAAACGGCTGCAGCACTGCGGGAATTCAGTCCGCCGCACATGCTCAAAAACAGCCTCCGCAGCCCACTTCACGCAGTCCGTCTGCATGTCCTTAAGCCCGAACCTTCCGAGCGCCTCGCGCAGAAATTTCGCCGCAAAATACATGCCGTAAAAGCACTCCTCACCCCGCTCGAGCGCCTGAATAAAGGGCTCCGCAAGTTCAGAATATTTTTTATAATTATTTATCAGCTCCTCGCCCGGTCGAAGCGTGTCGCTCATGTGATAGACTTTCATCTTTGCCTCCTGCTCGTTTTTTTGTAATTGTAACATATTTTCGGCGAAGTTTCAAGCCGCGGCGGATATATATAAATGTAAATCAAAGACGCTTGCATTTCACCCCCAAACCTGCTATAATATTTTCAAACATCTTGAAAAGAGGGACGTCATGGACATCGAAGAGAGGAAAAAATTAGCTGACGAGGTCGTCATGCGGCTGGAGAAGCTCTATCCCGAGGCTCAGTGCTCGCTGGTCTACGAAAAGCCGTATGAACTGCTGATCTCGGTGAGGCTGTCGGCGCAGTGCACCGACGCGAGGGTCAACATCGTCACAAAAGAGCTCTTTAAAAAATTCCCGACTTTGGAAAGCTTCGCCACTGCCGAGCTCTCGGAGGTGGAGGATATCGTCCGCCCCTGCGGGCTTTTTCACACAAAAGCGAAGTCGATCATCGAGCTGTCCCGAATGCTTATTGAGGATTTCGGCGGGAGGGTGCCGGACAATATGGAGGATCTTTTGCGGCTCCCGGGAGTCGGCAGGAAGACGGCAAATCTCATCTTGGGGGACGTCTACAAGCAG
>CANQYD010000047.1 GCA_947627985.1 uncultured Clostridia bacterium | reverse complement strand
TATTGTAGCTTAGGCAATAAAGACAAACAAGACACGGAAAGCTCCGCATCTTGTCCGTATTTATTATATTAGCAAAGAGAAAAATGTTTTGCGAGGGTTAATATTTGCCGAAAAAATGTACGTTGTATCGTGAGGGGGGATACGATATCGTTAATAGAAATTTTACAATCGCTTGGGTGTCCATTTGCTGAAAAATGTCCGTTGTAAAGTGAAAATATGCCAAAGAAATACAACACGCCAAAACGCAGCATCGTCGTCAAAACCCGACTGACCGAAGAAGAATACGCAGATTTCACCGAGCGCGTAAAGTTTTGTGGGATTAGTCAGTCCGAATTCATCCGTCAAGCAATCGAAAATGCGGTTATCAAGCCTGTCATCACAATCTCTCCTGTCAACGAAAAGCTACTTTCAGCTGTCGGTCAGCTAACTGCCCAACTTGGCAAAATCGACGGGAATCTAAACCAGATAGCTCGGTATCTCAACGAAAACGGTGTGCCATATAACACACTTTATGTCGATGTGCAATCTGCGATTTCCGACCTCGCCGATCTGAAATTTGAAATCTTGCGAAAGGTAGGTGATGCGGTTGGCGACGTTCAAACACTTAAGCTCTAAAAATTCAGATTACGGTGCTGCCGAGAAATACCTGTTGTTTGGACACGACGAGTTCACAAACAAGCCTGTTCTCGACGAAAGTGGAAGGCTAATTCCTTGTGAAAATTGCCGCTTTGCGATCTTGAATTGCGGCAACGATGACTTTGCAATCGCATGCATGAAGTCAAATCTTCAATATGGCAAAAACCGCAATCGGGGCGATGTTAAAATCCACCACTACATAATCAGTTTTGACCCGCGAGATAGTGTTGAGAACGGCTTGACAGTTGACCGCGTGCAGGAGTTGGGCGAGCAGTTTTGCCATGAGCACTTCGCAGGACATCAGGCTATCGTCTGCACCCACGCCGACGGTCACAATCACAGCAGGAACATTCATTGTCACATAGTCATTAACAGCCTGCGTATCGAAGATGTTCCGCTCCTGCCATATATGGACAGACCCGCCGACACAAAAGCGGGTTGCAAGCATCGTTGTGCCGAGGCAACGATGGATTATTTCCTGCCCTCCAACTCCTCCACAATCCTCCTAAACCACCCCTCCTCGCGAAACCTATCAAACACCCCGCAGTCATACCCCTCCTCCGTCAGTCTTTTGAGATAATGCTCGCTCCATTTTCTTGACGGCGGGACCTCATTATAGCGCTTCAAGCCGTTTAAAATCGGCGATTTGAACATAAACTCCTGCGGCAGGGTCTCATACTGCTTCGCAAACCTAACCATGCCTTCAAGATGCTCCCGCGTTTTCTTTTCATCGCCGCGCTCGGCGTAAATTCTTGCGCAGTGGTAATGGCTGTTCGCCGCCCGCCGTGCCGCCTCGCCGTAGAAGCCGTCGCTGTATAAAAGCTTAAGCATGTTAAGCGTAAACTCATGCCGAGTCAGCTGATCGACGGTGTTTGTATAGTCAAGTACATGAACCAAAATTTCAGCGAATTCCGCAATCGCCGACTTTCGCCACTGGTCGCCGGTGATTTTTTCGCCCGTGAAATAGTGCGCGTAGATCACCTCGTCATCATAGGCGGCTTCAGATACCAAAAAGTCTCTTGAATGGTATATCGATCCACCCATCTCGGCAAACTCCATCGATTTTTTGTGATCTCCCAAAGCCTTATAGAAGGCAGTGAGATAGTTTATCGCGAAGTTTCTCATCTCCTGATCTGTAGATTTTGCAAGGATTTTTTCGCAAAGACGAATTGACTCGTGGAGGCTTTCCGGCTGTTTTGTCTTTGTGAATTCTTCGTATAGGTACCGCGCAAGCTCCGACATGACCTCATGATCTTCGGGAAATTCCGCGAGCGCCTCCCGCCAGACCTGAACGGCATCAGGTACCATGCCGAGCCCATGAAGCTCGATCGCCCGCGTGCGATAATTTTTGATTAAATCCCGCTTACGAAGCTCGCCTACGCCCAGCAGATCGTCCACTGTAACGCCGTAAAACGCCGCAATTTTGGGCAAAAGCGTGATGTCGGGATATCCCTCGGCGCGCTCCCACTTCGAGACGGCTTGAATGCTGATCGAGAGATAATTCGCGAGTTCCTCCTGAGTGTTGCCCTTTTCGCGCCTTAAAACCTGCAAGCTTTTTGAAATGTTAATGTCCATAACAATCTCCTTAATTATTGTAACAAAGCGCTTCGTTCAATTAAATTATAACATATTTTCCGGCGGATTCAATGAGCGAAAGGTGGATTTTGAGGGGAATATTAAACGGGGAGGTGAATAATAAACAATTTTATCCATAGTTTTGCCTGCTTCAAGACGTCGGATTTTTTTTAGCGGCTGCAAGCCGTTAGAAGATCTGCTCGAAGATGTCATAAAATATTCTGTAAAATCATCGCTTTAAAGCTTGAAATTGCGCCGCGCTTATGATATAATTAAACCGTATTGTAAGCGTGGGCTGTTTCCGAAAAGGAGGTATATATGAAACAACCCAACAATGCAAAATATTCAACAGCCCTTTATATGAGATTAAGCAGAGATGACGAAAGCTTTGGCGACAGTATTTAGATAGAAACGCAGAGAATAGTCTTACACAAATTCGCGCAGGAAAATGGACTATTTGTGTACGACGAGTACGTTGATGACGGTTGGAGCGGCACAAACTTTGAAAGACCCGCCTTTCAGCGAATGATGTCGGATATTGAAACGGGCAAGGTCAACTGCGTGGTCACGAAAGATTTAAGCCGCTTCGGACGTGAACACGTCATGATGGATTGCTATCTTGAGTTCGTCTTTCCTGAAAAGCAAATCCGTTACATAGCTGTTACCGAGGGCGAGGATACCGAAAAAGGACTTTCAGATTTTGTCCCGTTTCGTAACTTGTTTAACGAGTTTATGGTAAAAGATACCAGTCGTAAAGTTAAGGCAGCGCTACACGCGAAATTCGCAGCAGGCGAGAGAACATTTACGACTGCCCCGCTCGGCTATATGAGGCACCCTGAAAATCGCAACAAACTCGCGGTTGATCCTGATACAGCTTGGATAATCGAAAAGATTTTCGACCTTGCAGTTCATGGTGCTGGCGCAGGAAAAATCACAAAGATTTTGATTCAAGAGAAAATTCCAACGTCGGGGTACATCAACTACAAGAAGTATGGGCAATTCGCAAAGTTTTACGAAAATGCTCCTGCGGAAAAGGCTTATGCATGGAACATTCGCGCCGTGAGTGACATTCTGAAAGATGAAACGTACATAGGTAACAGCGTCCATGGCAAGCAGACGAACGTATCTTACAAAAACAAAAAGAGTATTCGCCGTCCAGAAAGTGAATGGTTTCGCGTCGAGAATACCCATGAGCCTATCATCTCGAAAGATGTTTTTAATCAGGCTCAAAAGCAGATAGCAAGCCGCAGGAGACCTATGAAGTCGGGTAAAACGCAGATTTTCGCGGGATTAGTGAAATGCGCAGATTGCGGTTGGTCGATGAGCTACGCTGAAAGGCAGTACAAAACTTGCTCAACGGGATTTTTCAATTGCTGTCAGTTTCGGAAACTCGGCAAAGTCGGAGGAAGATGTTCTGCACATTATATCAGATATGATACGCTTTATGCCTATGTCCTTGCGAGGTTGCAGTATTGGATTTGTCAGGCTCATACCGATGAAAAGCAACTGCTATCCCGATTGCTTAAATCGAGCGATAAAGAGGCTGTGAAAGCATACAAAAAGCAGTCTGCCGAGCTTGCCAAGGCTGAAAAGCGCAAAACTGAAGTAGACAGACTGTTCACGAAAATGTATGAGGACTGAACGAACGGGCGCATTACGGAGTACAATTTTAAGATGTTGTCGCAGAAGTATAAGACGGAGCAACAAGAGTTAGTTGAAAAGATTGGCAAGCTCAAGTTTGAACTTGCGACAGAAAAGCAGACAACCGCCGATGCTGAAAAGCGGATTGCTTTAATCATGCAATATCCGACCCCACGGAACTAACCGCTGAGATGCTTAACACTCTCATCGAGAAAATAGTCGTACACGAAGCGACAAAAGGTTCCGAGGGTACCAGAACTCAAGAAATAGAGATATTTTACCGATTCGTAGGTAAAAATTGATTAAAACACATACGCACGTCTTTAAGTTTGTTAAACGGGGTTGGGGTGGGGGTGAAAAGCCGGAGGGGCGTGGGGAACCCCGCAGGGGTGCCCCACATTAGGGAGGGGGCTTGGGGGAACCCTTGCAAAGGGTTCCCCCAACAAAAAACCGCGACGAAGTCGCCCGGAGCCGGAGGGGTGTGGGGAATCATGCAATGGTGCCCCACAGTTGTCAAGCAGAGAGGCAAGACAGAAGCCGAAGTTTGCCTCTACCTTTAGGAAAGTATTCTCCCTCTATATATCCCACGCGCCTGCAAAAACAAAACAGCATTTAGACCGCACCGCTTTAAATCGCTGCATTCCTCTCCCCGCTCACCTCCCCCATCCCCCGCCGCACAACCATCCCCCATCTTCCAAAAAATTTTCCCCCACCCCTTGACAAATACCTCCCCCGGGTATATAATAAATAAAAAATACCCCCACCGGGTATAATATCCTCATAATCCTAACCTGAGTCAATTCCCAAAGGAGGAAAATTATGTCTGAATCCAAATCCTGCTGCTCCCACGAAGCCGTCGGCGGCGGGAAAACCACAGCCCGCAGCGCTTCGGACCGCAGAAAGCTCATCAACCGCCTGAGCCGAATCGAAGGGCAGATACGCGGGATCAAGGGCATGGTCGAGCGCGACAGCTATTGCCCCGACATCTTGAACCAGTGCGCGGCGGTCATCGCGGCGCTCAACGCCTTCAACCGCGACCTCATCGGCGCGCATATCCGAGGCTGCGTGGCGCATGATCTCAAAGCCGGCGACGACAGCGTTTTAGACGAGCTCGTCGCGACCCTTCAGAAGCTGATGAGGTGATTAAGATGGTTAAATATAATGTGACCGGAATGACCTGCGCGGCATGTCAGGCGCACGTTGAAAAGGCGGTCGGAGCGGTCCCGGGGGTCAAAAGCTGCGCCGTCAGCCTGCTCACGAATTCGATGGGCGTCGAGGGCGACGTCAAGCCGGCGGACGTCATAAAAGCCGTTGAAGCCGCGGGTTACGGCTGCTCGGAAGCGGGAAAATCCGCCTCGTCGCCCCAGACCGATCTTTCGGATCACGAGACCCCGAAGCTGCTGAAAAGGCTTATAGCGTCGCTCATCTTCCTCGCGATCTTAATGTATTTCTCGATGGGGCATATGCTCGGGCTCCCGGTGCCGGGGTTCATGGAGGGCAATCATTTGATGATGGGGCTTTTGCAGATGCTTCTGACGGTCATCATCATGGTGATCAACCAGCGCTTCTTCATCAGCGGTTTTAAGAGCATGTTGAACTGTGCGCCCAACATGGACGCGCTTGTAGCGCTCGGCTCGTCGGCGGCGTTCATCTACTCGACGGCTGCTTTATTCATGATGTCCGACGCGATGTTCAAAGGCGATTCCGACCGCGTGATGTCCCTGATGGACGAATTTTACTTTGAGTCTGCGGCGACAATATTGACCCTTATAACCGTCGGAAAGACGCTCGAGGCGAGGTCCAAAGGCAAGACCACCGACGCGCTCAAAGGTCTGATGGAGCTTGCGCCCAAGACCGCGACCGTAATCAGGGACGGCGCGGAGCAGGTGATCCCGGCGGCTGAGGTCGTTTTGGGGGATATTTTCTGCGTGCGACCCGGAGAGAGCATTCCGGTAGACGGCGAAGTCACCGAAGGCGGCGGTGCCGTCGACGAATCGGCTCTCACCGGGGAGAGCGTTCCGGTCGATAAAACGGTCGGGAGCCGGGTGTCCGCAGGTACGATGAATAAATCGGGTTTTTTAAAATGCAAAGCGCTTCGGGTAGGCGAGGACACCACACTTTCACAGATCATCAAGATGGTCTCCGACGCCGCCGCGACGAAGGCTCCGATAGCTAAAATCGCCGACCGGGTCTCGGGGGTATTCGTGCCGACGGTCATCTGCATCGCGATCGTCACTACAATAATTTGGCTGATTTTGGGTCGCGGGACCGGGTTTGCGCTCGCGAGGGGTATCTCGGTTTTGGTGATAAGCTGTCCCTGCGCGCTCGGGCTTGCAACGCCTGTCGCGATAATGGTCGGAAGCGGCGTGGGCGCTAAAAACGGCATACTCTTCAAGACCGCGGTCTCCCTTGAAGAGACCGGCAAGGCTCAGATAGTCGTCTTGGACAAGACGGGCACCGTCACCTCCGGCAAGCCGGAAGTCACCGACATAATCCCCGCAAATGATTTTGATAAAGACGAGCTGATCTCCCTCGCGGTCGGCATCGAGAAAAAGAGCGAACATCCGCTTGCAAAGGCTGTGACGGCGCTCGAGCCCAAAAATATTTATGATACCGAGGATTTCGAGGCTCTTCCCGGAAACGGTCTGAGAGGCATGATAAACGGCGAGGAGCTGCGCGCCGGAAGCCTTTCCTATATCTCGGGGCTGACCGATATCCCGAATGAACTGGCGGAAGCGGCTTCAAGGCTTTCGGGTGATGGAAAGACGCCTCTTCTGTTCATGAAATCCGGCAGGGCGATCGGGCTGATAGCGGTCGCCGACGTCATCAAGAGCGAGAGCCCGCAGGCGATAAACGAGCTTGAAAACATGGGCGTGGTCCCGGTCATGCTGACGGGCGACAACGAGCGAACAGCCCGGGCGATCGCAGATCAGGCGGGCATTCAAAACGTCGTCGCGGGAGTGCTTCCTCAAGGGAAAGAGAGCGTCGTCAAAAGGCTTCGCAAGAAGGGCAAGGTCATCATGGTCGGCGACGGCGTGAACGACGCGCCGGCTCTGACATCTTCCGATATCGGCTTTGCGATAGGCGCCGGCACCGACGTCGCGATAGACGCGGCGGACGTCGTCCTCATAAACAGCCGCCTCACCGACGCGACAGCTGCCATACGATTGAGCCGGGCGACGCTTCGGATAATCCATCAAAATCTATTCTGGGCATTTATTTACAACATCATCGGGATACCGCTTGCGGCAGGGGTATTCATCCCCCTCGGGATAACCCTGAACCCGATGTTCGGAGCCGCTGCGATGAGCCTGTCGAGCTTCTGCGTCGTCTCGAATGCGCTTAGGCTCAACCTTATCAACGTCCGCGATCCCAAACGGGACAGGAAAATAAAGAATTTTGTGACTATCGATCAAAAGGAGGAAATTATCATGAAAAAGACGATCAAGATCGAGGGAATGATGTGCGGTCACTGCGAGGCGACCGTCAAAAAGGCGCTGGAGGCGATTAGCGGGGTGGATTCCGCCGAGGTCAGCCACACCGCCGGGACTGCCGTCGTCACCCTCTCAGCCGACGTGCCGAATGAGACGCTGAAAAAAGCGGTGGAGGAGAAGGATTACAAGGTGGTGGGGGTGGAGTAAAAGGGGTTACGGGGCGCAGGGTGGGAAAGCTCGGGCGAAGCCCGACCGCGCGCGAGCGCGGTCGCTGCCACGGCGAAGCCGTGGCAGCCGCAGCCTTCGGCTGCGGGGGCTTCGCCCTGTGCGTGCGCTCGCACGCATAGAGGTTAGAGGTTAGAAAGTAGAAGTCAGAATTTTAGCTTGCACCTTCCGCTTCTACCAAGGTCTGACAGCAGCATGAAGCCCTGCGGCAAGGTCTCCTCCTCTACTCAACTTTAAGGAGAAGCAGAAGGAGGGAGATATGTTCTGACTTCTATTCCTCTGACTTCTGACCTCTAAAAAGTCGCCTCTGCCATCTGATATCTGCCCTCTGTATTCTATCTTGACCTTTCCCCCAAAACATGCTACAATAAGACCAAAGAAAGGAGGGCTCGTGTGAGATACATATGCTTTGACGTCGAGACGCCGAATCTGCGCAACGAAAGAATGAGCAGCATAGGGATTTGCACCGTGGAAGGCGGGGTGATCGTCGACGAATTCTACACCCTCATCAACCCCGAACAGCACTTCGACGACTTCAATATCCGCCTGACCCACATCACCCCGGAAACTGCCGAGGCGGCGCCGATCTTCCGTGACGTCTGGACAAAAATTTCCCCCATCATGCAAAGCG
The DNA here is from genome assembly GCA_947627985.1 of uncultured Clostridia bacterium. Classification (GTDB taxonomy): domain Bacteria; phylum Bacillota; class Clostridia; order Oscillospirales; family Ruminococcaceae; genus Faeciplasma. The sequence goes on along the minus strand of CANQYD010000047.1, from coordinate 5,245 downwards.
GGCTGCTGTGCGCCCACAACGCACAGTTTGACATGAGCGTCCTGTCGAAATGCCTTCGCGCATACGGTTTCCCGACCCGCGACACCCGCTACCTCTGCACCTGCCGCATGAGTCAGAAGATCTTCCCCGACATCGAAAACCATCGCCTCGACACCGTCTGCCGGGAGCTCTCGGTCCCGCTCGATCGGCATCACAACGCCCTCAGCGACGCCAAAGCCTGCGCCGGTATTCTGATCAAGTGCATAAACAGCGGCGCCGATATCTCGGGATTTGTCCGCCCATACAGCCTAAAATATTCCAAAACGGTGAGGGCACATTGATTTTTGATATGGATAACGCCCGGCTCTGCGGGTAAATCCGATGTTTATGCTGTAACACGGGAAGAATGGGAAGCACTAAAGAGATAAATTACACATATGCAAAAAGGACAGCTTTCACTGTCCTTTTTGCGGGGATTTCGCCCGTTGCGACGGGCGACGAGGGGCTCTGCCCCTCGACCCCGCCCGCTTTTTGAGGAAAAGCGGGGCAAAACCTTTTTATCTTGTCTCTCACAAACTTCGGAGCAGACCAATCTCCCTGCCTCTACTCCACCGTCACGCTCTTCGCCAGATTCCTCGGCTTATCAACGTCAAGTCCCTTTGCCACGCTGACATAATATCCCATAAGCTGCAGCGGAATGACCGCAAGGCTCGCAAGGAATAAATGATCCGCAGTCGGAATGTAAACCGTGAAGTCCGCAAGGTCTTCCATGCCGTAATTGCCGTAGCAGGTCAGTCCCATCAGGTACCCTCCCCTGCTCTTGACCTCGACCATGTTCGAGATCATCTTCTCATAAAGCGCCTGCTGCGTCACCACGCCGATGACCAGCGTGCCGTTCTCGATAAGGCTTATAGGACCGTGTTTCAGCTCGCCCGCGGCATATGCTTCGGAGTGAATATAGCTGATCTCCTTCATCTTCAGGCTCCCCTCGAGCCCGACCGCGTAGTCGATCCCTCTGCCGATAAAGAACGCGTCCTTGACGGCTGCAAACTTCGCCGCAAACCACTGAATCCGCTCTTTGTCTTCCAAAATTTTGTCGATTTTTTGGGGGATGGCATCCAGCTCCCCTATCAGCCTCGCGTATTCCTCGCCGTCAATTTCCCCTCTTGCGAACGCAAACTGAACCGCCAGGAGGTACGCCGCCGCAAGCTGTGCAGAATATGCCTTCGTCGTCGCGACCGAAATCTCGGGACCCGCAAGCGTGTAGAATACGCTGTCCGCCTCACGCGCTATGGACGAGCCGACGACGTTGACGATGCCGAGCGTCTTGGCGCCCTGGGCTTTTGCATATTTAAGCGCCGCCAAGCTGTCCGCAGTCTCGCCCGATTGGCTGATGATGATTACGAGGCTGTTCTTTCTGAGTTTAAGATTTCTGTATCTGAACTCCGACGCAAGCTCCACCCTCACCTGAAGGCTTGTGAGCTCCTCAATGACGTACTGAGCCGCCATGCCGACGTGATATGCCGAACCGCAGGCAACGATATAGACCTGCTCCATGCTCTTTATTTCATCATCGGTAAGTCCGACCTCGGAAAGATCGATCCTGCCGTCCTTGATGACCGAGCTTAAAGTATCCCGGACAGCCTTGGGCTGCTCATGGATTTCCTTTAACATGAAGTGCTCATAACCGGCTTTTTCGGCGGCTTCGGCATTCCACTTGATCTCGGTGAGGGTCTTTTCGATCTCCTCGCGGTCGATATTGTAAAACTGCACTTCGCCCTTGGTAAGCTTTGCAATCTCAAGATCGCCGACATAATATACATTTCTTGTATATTTAAGTATCGCGGGGACGTCGGACGCAAGGAATGTCTCGCCGTCGGAGACGCCGATGATCATCGGGCTGTCCTTTCTGATGGCGTAGATTTCGCCGGGGAAGTCTTTGAACATCATCACAAGCGCATAGGAGCCGCGTATTCTCGTCATCGCCCTTGCAAGGGCGTCTACGGGTCCCAAGCCGTACTTTTTATAGTAGTAATCTACCAGCTTCACGCCCACCTCGGTATCGGTCTGGCTGACAAAGCTGTAGCCGTTTTTCACGAGTTTTTCCCGAAGCTCCTGATAGTTTTCGATGATGCCGTTGTGCACGCCGATCACGTTTCCGTCGTCCGAGCTCAAGGGGTGAGCGTTTGTGACGGACGGTTCGCCGTGGGTAGCCCATCTCGTATGACCTATACCGCATGTTCCCTGAACCGCTTTGCCCTCGTTGGTCATCTCACGAAGAATCTTTAATTTTCCCTTCGCCTTGACGATTTCGGTGTCCTTTTCACCCTCTCTGACCGCGATACCTGCGGAGTCATAGCCGCGGTATTCAAGCTTTGCAAGACCGTCCAAAAGGACGGGAGCCGCCTGTCTTTTTCCTGTAAATCCGACAATTCCGCACATAATTTCACTCTCCTTAAATGCTTAATGGATTTAGACAGCGTGTCCCTTTTTCTTTATGACATCGACCACGCCGTCCACATATTTTTTGCATATATCCTGAGTCTCAGCCTCGACCATCACCCGAACCAAAGGCTCGGTGCCGCTTTCCCTGACCAAAATCCGTCCCGAGCTTCCGAGGGCATTTTCAGCCTCTTTGACGGCTTTTACAACGTCGGGATCGCTCTGAGCCGCGGCTTTATCCTTAACTTTGACGTTGACAAGGAGCTGCGGATAGATCGTGAGACCTTCGCAGAGCTCGCTCATCTTCTTTTTGGAAGCGAGCATGACCTCCATGAGCTTTAACGACGTCAGAATCCCGTCGCCGGTGGAGGCGTATTTCATGAAGATGATGTGCCCCGACTGCTCTCCGCCCAACCTGCACCCGTTTTTCTGCATGTACTCGTAGACGTACTTATCTCCGACGGCGGTCTTGGCATAACCTATGCCGGCTTCGTCGAAGGCTTTATAGAGCCCGAAGTTTGACATCACGGTGGTGACGACGGTGTTTGTAAGCAGTTTGCCGCGTTCTTTCATATATTTTCCGTAAATGTAAAGAATATGATCCCCGGTAACGACGTTGCCCTTTTCATCGACGCAGATACAGCGGTCGGCGTCGCCGTCATATGCAAAACCGACGTCGAGACCCTTTTCAACTACAAATTTCTGTAAATTTTCGATATGCGTCGAGCCCACGCCGTTGTTGATGTTGAGACCGTCCGGCTCGGCTCCGACGACATAAGTCTTCGCCCCGAGCGCGTCAAAGACCGATTTTGCGATGTTCCAGCTCGAACCGTTCGCGCAGTCAAGTCCCACTTTCACGCCACGGAAGCTGTAGATACCGAGGGAGATCAGATATCCGATATACCTGTTTCTTCCGGCGACATAGTCAACCGACCTGCCGATCTTGTCGCGCTGAGCGTAGGGAATCTCGGTCATCGTCCTGCCGAAGCAGGTAAGCTCGCCGTCAAGATATCCCTCGACGATGGAGATGGTCTCCTCGTCCATCTTTTCGCCGCAGGAGTTGATGAGCTTGATACCGTTGTCGTAATAGGGATTGTGGCTCGCGGAGATCATGATCCCGCAGTCAAAATCATCGGTCTTGGTGATGTAGGCGACGGAGGGGGTGGTGGTGACGTGGAGGAGGTATGCGTCGGCTCCCGAAGCGGTCAGCCCGCCGGCTAAAGCGTATTCAAACATATAGCTTGAGCGCCTCGTGTCCTTGCCGATGACTATCCGAGCGGGCTCCGAGGACCCCGCAAGGCGTTTTTTCTCGCCGTAGTACCATCCCAAAAATCTGCCGACCTTAAATGCGTGATCGGCTGTTAGTCCGACGTTTGCCTCTCCTCTGAACCCGTCGGTGCCGAAATATTTGCCCATAACGTCTCATTTCCTTTGTAAAAATTTTGTGCTGAAGCAACACTATACATAGATATTATATTATAGTGCGGGAGAAAAGTCAAGGATTTTTTTGGGGAAAATGCTCCTTACAACGAGGGCGGAAAGGCAATTTTTCTTTTGCATTCTGCTCCTTCCGGGGCGTGGCAAGGGGGGGACGGCGGGCTTTGCGGTAATTTCGGGGGGCATGGGGAGGGTGGGTGGGGTGCTGAGGGCGAAGCCCGACCGCGCGCGAGCGCGGTCGCTGCCACAGCGAAGCTGTGGCAGCCGGCGCCGAAGGCGCCGGGGGCTTCGCCCCGTGCACCCTCCGGCTGCACAGAGGACAGAGGTCAGAAGGCAGAGGTCAGATTTTTATCTTTTACCTGCTGCTTCTATCAGCGGTGCGGTAGAGACACACAACCCTTCTCCCAACCTCCCGTACCCCGCCCAGCCCCGGATAGAAACAGGAGCCCGGGGACGGGGTGCAGTGCCACTTACAGGGAAAAGCAGGAGCAGGGGGTATGGGGCGAAGCCCATGCGACGAAGTCGCACCGCCGACGCGAAGCGTCGGCGCGCTGCCTGCGGCAGCGGGGCTTCGCCCCGGGGTCTCTGCTCCTATCAAGCCTTGATAAAGGCACACACCCTGTGCCAAGGTCTGCATGCAGCTTCAAGCTATGATAGAGGCAGAAGGCATGCTGCTAATTTTGCCTCGCTGCGCTCGGCAATTGTGGGGCACCCCTGCGGGGTTCCCCACACCCCTCCGGCTTTCACCCTCACCCCCAACCCCCTCCCCCTAAAGGGGAAGGGGTGCACTAGTCAACAAAAATCGTACACAAATTTCAAAAAGTCAGACTAAGAAAATTGTGAATTATACATCACCTACTGCATAATTGTACTCCCGAAACGGCTTCGGCGTCAGATAGCCAAGCGAATACGCCGGACGCTGCTCGTTGAAAAAGCGGATATATTCATCAATTTCGTTCTTCACGGGCTTTTCACCGGTGATATGCATATCCATGAACAACTCAGCCTTGATCCAACCGTTGATAGCCTCCATCGCCGCATTATCTGTCGGAGTGCCTGCGCGTGACATCGAGCGCGTAATGCCGTACATCGGCAGCAACTCATTGAATGTTTTGGACGAATACACAGACCCTTGGTCTGAATGAAGAATCATTTTGTATTCCGGGTGCTGCTTTTTGAGTTCAATCAGATCCTCCAATCCGCTTATGTAGGTCATGCGGTCACCTCGTTTAGAGGATAGCGAGTGGCTTACGATCTCATTATTCCACAAATCCATGTAGAGGGTGAGTTCATAATAGACGCCCTTCACGTAAAACGCAGTCATATCGCTCACAATGCATTGCAACGGCTTGTCGATCTGCATCTCAGACAGCAAAAGATTCGGAAA
>CANQYD010000046.1 GCA_947627985.1 uncultured Clostridia bacterium | reverse complement strand
GAACAATGTGAAGGAATCACACCGTAAATTCATCGGGTAGCCACTTCACAACTGTTTGTAACTCTCAATTTATCGAGTGGTTTGGTGACCCAATAACCAACCCAAAAGGCTGGGAAGAAAAACTTCTTTCGGATGTTGCAGACTACTTTATTGGCTTAACTTACAAACCGGATGATGTTGCGGAAAGTGGAATAATAGTTCTACGCTCTGGCAATATCCAAAACGGACAATTAGACTTCAATGATATTGTGCGAGTAAATATGGATGTGAGGGAACAGATGATTGTTCATGAGAACGACATCCTTATGTGTAGTCGAAACGGAAGTGCTGCACTAGTAGGAAAGGTTGCTCTCATTCCAGCATTGCCAGAAAAAGTATCCTTTGGCGCTTTCATGACCGTTATCAGAAGCCAGTATTACCATTACCTTCTTACCTATTTCCGATTGGATGCTTTTAGAAAACAGATTGCCACAAGTAAGACTGCTACAATAAACCAGATAACAAAAGCGATGTTAGACAAAGTGATTGTCCCGATACCGCCAGTAGAACTTCAAGAGCAATTTGCCGCCTTTGTCCGCCAGAGCGATAAATCAAAATTTGAACTGGAACAAACCCTTTCGGAGCTAACAGCAACCTACAAACGTATCATTTCAGAGAACCTTGGCTAAAAATTAGTGGTCATGGAGTTTCCTCCGGCTCGTGAGGACACCCTAAACGGAGGAATTCTTTAAGGAGGAAACTGCCATGATCAATCAAATCATATCAAACATCAAAAATGACCTACTTGGAACTTTAGACGAGGAACAGCTGCAAATGCTTTCCGAGGTACTCAAAAAACATCTTCAGCCTTTGGAACCAATGCCGACCGAGAGTAAATCCGAAAGAAGCGGCATGCTTGCCGTCTTTATTGCAGCAAAGCGAGTTGAAGGCTGTTCGGAAAAATCTTTGCGGTATTACGAATCTACAATTCGGAATATGCTGGAAACCATTGGAAAGGCAGAATGTCAGATAACTACCGAGGATCTTAGAGCCTATCTTGATACATATCAGCGCAGGGGAACGGTGAGCAAAGTGACTCTCGATAATGTGAGACGCATTCTATCATCGTTCTTTGCATGGCTGGAAGACGAAGATTATATTGTAAAAAGTCCCGTCAGAAGAATTCATAAAGTTAAAACCGGGAAAACAGTCAAAGAGACATATTCAGATGAATCCTTGGAACTTATGCGTGATCATTGCGGCAATGCTCGGGATTTAGCTATGATAGACTTGCTATCATCAACGGGTATTCGGGTAGGAGAACTTGTAAAGCTCAACCGAAGCGATGTCGACTTTGAAAATCGCGAATGTATCGTTTTTGGCAAGGGCAGCAAGCAGCGTAAGGTATATTTTGATGCTCGCACGAAAATACATTTGCAAAGGTATCTTTCTGAACGAACCGATGATAGTGAAGCTTTATTTGTTTCATTGCTGAAGCCTTTTGACAGACTTCAGATTAGCGGTGTCGAGATCAGACTTCGTAAAATTGGTCGTGAACTGAACTTTCAGAAGGTCCATCCTCATAAATTCCGCAGGACTTTGGCAACAATGGCAATCGACAAAGGAATGCCAATTGAGCAGGTCCAACAACTACTCGGGCATCAGAGTATTGATACAACCCTCCAGTATGCAATGGTCAATCAAAATAATGTAAAAGAGTCTCACCGCAAGTTCATCGGGTAGCTGTTTGCAATTCTCAATTTATCGGGCCAGCTGCCCATAAGGATTTCCCCGTTCATGCCGCTTCTGTAAGGAGGTGCGCATAATGGCAAAATATCGATTTGGCGATATAGTTAGAGATGTTAAGGAAAATGTAGATAGAAACAATAATCCTTATGAATACTATATTGCCGGAGACCACATGGACACCGATGAGCTCCATCTACTTAGAAGAGGGGTTTTTGCTGAAAATGATGTAGGTCCAGCTTTCATACGTATTTTTAAACCTGGTCAGGTGCTTTATGGGTCTCGACGAACATACTTGAGAAAAGTTGCAGTCGCTGATTTTGAAGGCGTTACGGCTAATACTACATTTGTCCTTGAAAGCAAAGACGAATCTATCCTCTTGCAAAGACTACTACCATTCATTATGCAATCAGATAGATTTATTAAGCACTCAATTCTGCGATCAAAGGGATCAACTAATCCCTATGTTCTTTTTTCCGATTTGGCGGATTATGAGATTGATCTTCCAGATGTTGAGCGACAAGCTAATCTGGCAGACATTCTTTGGACGATTGACAATGTAAAACAAGCCTACAAAAGGTTGATATCTGCTACCGATGAGCTCGTTAAGTCTCAATTTATCGTTATGTTCGGAGAGCCCAAGAACAGCCCGGATGCAGTGAGTTTCGAGACCGCCTTTACAATCAGAGATGATCTTCGGAAACCGATCAATGATGCTGTTCGCTCTGAAATGCACACCGGCCAACTTTATCCCTATTACGGAGCAAACGGTCAGGTAGACAGTATCAATGATTACCTTATGGACTGCGATGCGATATGTCTTGCTGAAGATTGTGGTGCTTACGGTGCCGGAGAGCATACATCCTATATTGTTTCGGGAAAATGTTGGGTGAATAACCATGCTCATGTCCTGATCCCGAAAGAATGCTGTGACATCGAGTTTGCAAATGTCTACTTCCGGATTCTGGACATGACTGAATATGTGACCGGAACAACACGTCTCAAGCTCACACAGGCAAAGATGAAAACGCTGCCTATGATCCTACCCTCTTTGGAGCTACAGCGAGAGTTTGCAGCCTTTGTCCGGCAGAGCGATAAATCAAAATTATCCTTGTTGAAATGCATGAGTATTTCGATTTAACGTTTACATAAAATAACGATTAGCTTCGCCTTGCTTACCCCATATATTTCCAAATTAAATAATCACGCTCCGAAAATGTATCCCCCTCCCCATAAAAAAGCTGTAAACACGGTGTTTTGAGGTATACAGATACTTTTCGAGGACAAAAAAAGTACGCTGATTCGATACCGATTGTATCAAATTAGCGTACTTATTTGGTGCGGGTAACAGGACTTGAACCTGCATGAAATTGCTTTCACATGGACCTGAACCATGCGCGTCTGCCAATTCCGCCATACCCGCGTGTGCGGCAACTGACCGCAATCGCAATTATAGCACATTCCCGCGGGATTGTCAAGACCGGTGGGAAAATTTTTGGAGATGTGAATTTATCGGTGCAGCGCTTTACCATAGCGATATTTTGAAAATATACAGAACAGAGCGTTTTTATGCTGATTTAGTGCTTTATTATGGCAAGATTTAAAGAATAAAGGCTTGAAAGCATCAAAAGGAATAATATCCTGCCCGGAGCCGGAAATTCAACCATAAAACATACAAAATCAACAAAAAGTATCGGGCGAACACAGATAAAGTGACCTTTTGCATATCCGAATCGTAAAAAATCACCGCCGGAATTTGTGAAATATGACAATTGAACGCGGGGGGGGGTAATGTGATATAATTATTATAACTAATTTACGGAAAGAGATGGTTTATATGATTAAGAGATTTGCGCAGATTGCGATGGCAGCGGCGTTTGCCGTCGCGACGGTCGGCTGCGGATCGGAAAAATGCGAGCCGATTCAGCTTGCCCTATCGACCGAGGAAGCCGCGGCGATAGTCGAAACCGCCGGCGCTGGTACCGACGTCGAAACCCGCAGCGGCGAAAATATTCTCCAAAACTACGACGAAAAATTTGAAAATATTCTCGGCTTCAGCGGGTGCAGGGTCGAGGCGGAGGAGACCGCGCCGCACTTCTGCACTTGGAAATTTTATACAGAAATTGACGGCGAGGAGAGGCAGATCGCCGAGGCTTTCGGGCGTTTTGACGACAGCATGCCCGCGGCTTACAGCGTCGATCTCGACGGCGACGGCACCGACGAGCTTGTCTGCAACTGCGTTGCGGGCGACGGCTGCCGGTCGGTTTGGGTGTATCGGAACAGCGGCGGCACGGTCGAGAGGGGTTGCATTCGTGAAGATTTTTATGATGATCTGGGCGCCGTGAACTTCGGGCTCGGCTCGATTTCCGAGATTTACGAGCCCGAAAAGGGCTTTGCTGTCGCGTATTACGCCGAAATGCCGGACGGTGACGGCGAGCCTGAGCGAAAAACGGCGACGTTCAAAGGCGGGGTGGAGAATTTTGAGTTTTATCCGTACCTTTAGGTAGATTATGTTAAATTTTCGGAGGCTTATCATGAAAAAATTTATATGCATTTTCACTGCCGCTATTTTAGCGCTCTGTTTTTCCGTTGGTGTTTATGCTGTTGATGAAGAAGCCGATAGCGAACCTTGGTGGCTCACGAATCAAGATGATCTGCCGAATGTAGACATGGACGATCCGAGTATGCCGGAATCCATCGGCGAAGTGATCGAGATACCCGAGCCCGAGCCTGTTATTGACCCCGAGCTGCAAGCCGAAAACGAGCGATTTTTTGCCGAGATGGCGGCTTCAGGCAAATTTCCTACACAAGGCGGGGAGAATCCCGATACGGGAATTTTCCCGACGGTGACGTTATTAGCTGTGACTGCGGCGTTGGCTGTATGGGCTAAACGAGATAGGGGGTAATGGGGGGGCATTTAGCCTCACCCCCAACCCCCTCCCCCTTTTAGGGGGAGGGGGGTACGCTCGACTATAAGTCTGTACAGAGTTCGGCGGGGGTGGGGGTCTGCTTTAAATAGCATGAGTTCATTTTCCGGCGGAAAATGAACGAATACCTTTTAACTAAGGGTCGGGCGGGCTGGGATTACTTTTTTCAGGAAAACCTCAGAGGGGGATAACCCTTTAGGAAAGGGTTGTTCCCCTAAGACCCCCGCTCCTAAAGTTGGAGGCGAGCGTCTGCGACTGTTTTTCACTTTTCGGATCACATGTGGGGACAACCCTTGCAGGGCTTTCCCCATACCCTTTTCGAATGTGGGGCACCATTGCATGGTTCCCCACACCCCTCCGGCTGTCGCTCGGCTTCGCCGAGCTCCTATGAACGATAAAAGCAAAAAGGACAGCTCTCGCTGTCCTTTTTGCAGGGATTTCGCGCTCTGCGGAGCGCGACCAGAGGCTGCTCGCCTCTGGACTCTCGCCCGCTTTTTAAGGAAAAGCGGGGCAAAACCTTTTTATCTTGTCTCCTTGCAGGATTTGAGCAGAATCTCACCTCTGCTACTACTCTCCCTGCCCCGTCAATTCCCTATAAAGTCCCTTATACAGCTCCGCCGAGCGCTTCCAGCTGAAATCCTGCCTCAGCGCGTAGCTCGTGAGCTTGCCCCACTTCATTCTCTGATCATAGAGCGCTCTCGCCCTGACCGTGGCGTCGAGCATGTCGTGGGCGTTGTAGGTCTTGAAGGTAAATCCGTTTCCTCCGGGACCGCCGCAGTCGATGATGGAATCCTTAAGCCCGCCTGTCTCGCGGACGATCGGGATCGTGCCGTATCTCAGCGACACCATCTGCGCCAAGCCGCAGGGCTCGGACTGCGACGGCATCAGGAACATGTCGGCTCCGGCATAAATTCTGTGCGCCAGCGCCGGGATAAACCCGATCCTGACCGCGACCCTATCCGGGTGACGGTAAGCCATCTCGCGGAAGAAATCTTCATACTGCTTCTCGCCGGACCCCAAAATCACGAACTTGTAGCCGAGGCTCAGCATCTCCTCAAAGACGCGCTTGATGAGGTCTACGCCTTTGTGCCCGACCAGCCTCGTGACGATGCCGATGACCGGCTCGGGACCGTCCGGCAGGCACATCTCCTTGAGGAGCTCCGTCTTGCAGACCGCCTTGCCGGCTTTGTTTTCGGCGCTGAAATGCGCGGGGAGAGCCGGGTCGGTCTCGGGGTTGTAGACGTCCTGATCGATGCCGTTTAAGAACCCGCAGAGCTTATACTGCCTCGGCGCCAGAATCGGGTCGAGACCGTGGGAGAACCACGGATTCAGGATTTCTTCGGCATAGGTCGGGGAAACGGTCGTGACCTTGTCGGAGACCACGATCGCGCCCTTCATAAAGTTGGAACATTTTTCATATTCAAGGATATTTTTCTTATCGTCCGGGATACCCAAGAGGTCCCCGCAGAGCTCCATGCCGTATTTTCCCTGATATTGGATATTATGTATCGTGAAAACGGTCTTTATGTTGCCCATGCCCTCATAATAGCGGTAGAAGATGTCGTAATAGACGGGGGTGAGAGCGGTCTGCCAGTCGTTGCAGTTGATGACGTCGGGCATGAAATCGATATGCCGAAGCATCTCGAGGATCGCCCTTGAGAAGAAGGCAAATCTCTCGGCGTCGTCGTAATGACCGTAAATTCCGCCTCCGCGCTTGAAGTAATATTCGTTGTCGAGGAGATAGTAGGTGACGCCGTTTACCTGTCCCTCAAACACTCCGCAGTACTGATTTCTCCACGAAACCGGCACGAAGAAGTTTGTGAGATATCTGAGGTTTTCCCTGAGCTCGCCGCCGATATTTCCGTATAGCGGCATGACGACGCGGCAGTCAACGTCCGCCTCGACCAATGCTCTCGGGAGGGAGCCCGCGACGTCGGCAAGTCCGCCGGAAGCGACATACGGCAGGGCTTCCGAGGAAGCGTAGAGTATCTTCATGATGATTACCTTCTTTCCAAATGTTTGAAATTATTTTACGGTCCTGCCCTTTGCGATGAAGAGCGGGCAGCTCTCTGCCGAGGTGACGGAAACGCCGTCTCCGACGGTGACGTTTTTATCGGTGATGATGTTCTCAACCGTGGCGTTCTCGCCGACCGAGCAGTCCTGCATCAGTATCGAATTCCTGACGACGGCGCCTTTGGCGACCTTGACGCCTCTGAAGAGGATCGAATTCTCGACCACGCCTTCGATAACGCAGCCGTTTGCGACGAGGGAATTGTTGACCTTGCTGTCATAGCCGTATTTTGCGGGCGCGTCGGCACGGTCTTTGGTATAGATGGGACGCTCTCTTAAGTTAAGCTGGGAGAGGTTCTTATAATCCAAAAGCGCCATATTTGCGTGATAGTAGCTCTCAAGATCGCAGATTCTGCGGTAGAATCCCGAGAATTCATATGCATGGATATTCAGCTCGGCGCATTTTCCCTGAATGACGTCCACCGAGAAGCTGAACTTTCCGAGCGATACGAGGTCCTCGACGAGGCTCAAAAGCAGGGAGGTCTTCATGACGTAGATGTTGAGGTCCATGGTCCTCTTTCCGGCAAGAGCGCGGTTGATGGATACCGCCTCCACTCTTCCGCTGCTTCCGACCTTGAAGCAGGCAGAATCTTTGGTCTCCTCCTCGGTATAGCTGTCTGTATGGCAGACGGCGGTGATGTCGGCTCCCGATTCGATGTGAACGTCAAGAAGATGGGTGAAGTCGGGGTTGATGACAAGATCGCAGTCGGACAAAACAACGTACTCGCAGCCGGTATGCCGAATGTAGCTTAAGCAGCTTGAAAGCGCGTCCAGCTTGCCCTTGAAGAGCCCGTTGTCGTTATTTCTTCCGAAGGGAGCTAAAAGGGTTAGCCCGCCGTCGGTTCTTGCCAGGTCCCAAGGGCGCGCGGAGCCGATATGATCCAAAAGCGACTGATAGTTGGAGCGGGTGATGATACCGACCTTCGACATGCCGGAATTTGACATTCCCGAGAGGAGGAAGTCAACCATTCTGAACCTTCCGCCGAAGGGGATCGACGCCGTCGTTCTCTTTGCAGCCAGCTCGGGGACTGAGCCCTCGTGGGTATTTGCAAAGAGAAGACCTAAAACATTTGTCATATTATAACTCATTGTAATATTCCTCCCTTATATACTCTCAGAAATAATCTGCTTGGGAGCGACCTTTGCGCCGTCCGACACGTTGAGATAGTGCCCGACGACCGCTACTCCCCACTCGTCCTTGTTCTCGATGGTCTCGGGAGCGGCACCGACGTGCGCGCCCTCGCCTATCACGCTGTCCTCGCCGACTATCGCATACTCGACGACCGCGCCCTTTTTGACCACGGCGCCCGGGAAGAGGACCGAATACTGAACAAGCGCGCCTTCTTCGACCGTGACCCCGCCGGAGATGACCGAGAAGTCCACGGTGCCGTCGATATTGCAGCCGTTAGTCACCATCGACGACTGAATTTTCGCGTTCTTTCCGATGATGTGCGGCGCAGCGGAATCGTTGTTGGAGTAAATCCTCCAGCTCGGATCGTAAAGATCGAGGTCGACATCGACCGCCAAGAGCTCCATATTCGCGTCCCAAAGGGAATCGATGGTTCCGACGTCCTTCCAGTAGCCGTCGAAGCGGTAGGCATAGACCTTCTCGCCGTTTTGGAGCAGCGCCGGGATGATGTTCTTGCCGAAGTCCTTGGTGGCTTCCTTGTCGTTTTCGTTCTCGATGAGATATTTCTTGAGGGTCTTGTAGCTGAAAATGTAGATACCCATCGAAGCGAGCGTCGATTTCGGCTCCTTCGGCTTCTCGACGAAGTCGTAGACCGAGCCGTCGTCATGCGCGAACATTATGCCGAATCTCGAAGCCTCGTGGATCGGGACGTCGATGACGGCGATGGTGCACTCCGCGCCCTTTTCCTTGTGGAATCTGAGCATCTTAGAGTAGTCCATCTTGTAGATATGGTCGCCCGAGAGTATCACGACATACTCGGGGTCATAGCGGTCGATAAAGCTGAGGTTTTGGTAGATGGCGTTTGCGGTGCCTTCATACCACTGAGCTCCGGAAGCGGTCTGATAAGGCGGGAGGATATGTACGCCTCCGTGAATCCTGTCGAGGTTCCACGCCTGACCGTTGCCGACGTATTCATTGAGAACGAGCGGCTGATACTGCGTCAGCACGCCGACGGTGTCGATGCCGGAGTTTACGCAGTTTGAAAGCGGGAAGTCGATGATCCTGTACTTGCCGCCGTAGGGAACGGCAGGCTTTGCGACGGTCTTGGTGAGGGCATAGAGCCTTGAGCCCTGTCCTCCGGCAAGAAGCATCGCGACGCATTCTTTTTTGTTGAACATAATGTATTCATCCTTTCATTAAATTCTTTATTTATACCTCTTCGGGTTTTGCCTTTCTGTTTTTGGGAGGTCTTCCGGCGGTCTTTCTGACCTTGAAATACATCGTCGAAAGCCCGGGGATATTTATCGAGATCGACTGCGGATGACCGTGCGCGGGCTCCTTGTTGTCGGTCTTGACGGGGGGATTTGCATAAGGCGAGCCGTCTCTTGAGGAAGAGTTGAACACCTCGGTATATACCCCTCTGTACGGCACTCCGAAGCGGTAATTTTCACGGTCAACAGGAGCGAAGTTGCATACGACAAGGATCTCGTTGCCCTTTTTATCGATCCTTCTGAAGACTATGACGCTCTGGGTGTAGTCGTCTGCCGATATCCATCTGAAACCTTCCCAGCTGAAATCGATGTTCCACATCGGGGAATTCTCGATATAGAAGTGGTTGAGGTTTTTGACGTAATCCTGAAAATCCTTGTGAAGCGGGTATTTTTCCGGCATGAACCACTCAAGCCCGGATTTATAATTCCACTCCCTGAACTGCGCAAATTCCGAGCCCATGAAGATCATCTTCTTGCCGGGGTGAGCCATCATGTACCCCAAAAACGCCTTTCCGGTGCGCATTTTCTCCTCGGCGCTCATGCCGCTCATCTTGTTGACCAGCGAGCCCTTGCCGTGAACAACTTCGTCATGAGAGATCGGCAGAATGAAATTCTCCGAGAATGCGTAGAAGAAGGAAAACGTCAGCTCATTGTGGTTGAAGCTCCTGAAATATGGGTCGAGGGACATGTAGTGCAGCATGTCGTTCATCCAGCCCATATTCCACTTGAAGTTGAAGCCCAAGCCGCCTATCTCCTTCGGCTTCGTGACGTTTGCCCATGCCGTCGATTCCTCGGCAATCATCAGGGCGTTGGGACATCTTGAAAACGCGGCTGTGTTTAATAACTGCAAGAACTCGACCGCTTCGAGGTTCTGGTTCCCGCCGTATTGGTTGGGCCGCCATTCTCCTCCCTGCCTGTCGTAGTCGAGATAGAGCATCGAAGCCACGGCGTCCACTCTCAGCCCGTCGACATGGAAATCTTCGAGCCAGTGAAGGGCGCTCGATATCAGAAACGATCTGACCTCGGGTCTGCCGAAGTCAAAGACCCTCGTGCCCCAGCCCTTGTGCTCCATCTTGAGCGGATCGGCGTATTCATAACAGGGGCTGCCGTCGAATTCATAGAGCCCGGCGCCGTCTTTCGGGAAATGAGCGGGCACCCAGTCCAGGATGACCGGGATTCCCACCTGATGGAATTTGTCCACCATCTCCATAAAATCGCGGGGAGTGCCGAATCTTGAAGTCGGGGCAAAGTAGCCGATGACCTGATATCCCCAAGAGCCGTCGAAGGGGTACTCCGTCAGCGGCATGAACTCAATGTGGGTGTAGCCCATATCCTTTAAATAGGGGATTATATCGTCGGCAAACTTAGTGTAGCTGAAAAAGTTGCCGTCGGGGTACTGCTTCCAGGAACCGAGGTTGACCTCGTAGATGTTCATAGGTCGGTCGTAGGGAGGGGTCTCGTTTCTCCTTCTCATATATGCCGAATCCTGCCACTCGTATTTTGAGATGTCGAAAATCTTCGTGCCCGTAGCGGGCTTTGTCTCCATGTGAACGCCGTAAGGATCGGCTTTCATGCGGGTGGTGTTGTCGGCGCCGTTTATGAAATATTTATAGACGGAAAATTCCGACAGACCCTCTATTTCCGCCTGCCAGACGCCACCGTAGACGCGCTCGCAGGGATTAGCGGTCTCGTCCCAGTTGTTGAAATCGCCGACCACCGACACCTTCCTTGCCTTTGGTGCCCAGACCCGGAAAACATACTTGCCGGCGGCTGTTTCATGCGCGCCGAAGATGTCCCCCGAATCGTAGTTTTCTCCGGCAAGAAATCGGTCTATCGCCTCTTTGACGGTCGGGGAAAGCTCGTATGCCATTTTTTCTCCTCCTTAGAAATATGTAAAAATTTAGTATATAAAAGCACATACTTCCGTACATTTTTATTGTACCAAATTGCGCCAAGAATTGCAACAGTTTTTTGTAAATTTCTTATAAAACTCACATTTAGAGCATATCAACTTTGTGAAAATTCACAATAAATCAGTCCTCATTTCTCTCTATCCTGACTATCATCGCCGAAATATCGTCCGATCTTCCCTTCATACCCGGCTCGACGCTTCCTATGAGCAGCGCCGCAAGCTCGTTTAAGGGCAGGTCTTTTTCCTTTGAGATGATCTTTGAAAAGGCGTCGGGGCTTAAATCCTGCGCGCCGTCGGATATCAGGAGGATTTCAGCCCTGTTTTTTACGAAAAATCTCTGCGGTTCAGAGGCGCAGGGGCTAAGGATGCCGACGGGATATCCGCCCGGCTTCAGCATGGATTTTTCGCCGTCGCATATTAAAAAGCTTCGGCAGCCTCCGGCTTTAAGCGCCTCGCAGGCGCCTGTTGAAAGGTCGGCTTTCAGGATATCGAGTGTCGCAAAGCTCTCCTCGGGGAGGGACGCCCGCATGATGAGAGCGCAGAGATCGACGGCTGATTTGAGCTTAAACCCCGATTTTATCAGCTCCCTGAGAGTTCCCGTAAGCGCTAAAGCCGCGGACCTCGCCGGCGCTCCTCTTCCCATGCCGTCGCTTAGGACCGCGTAGAAAAATCTTCCGCAGAAAAAGCTGTCGCAGACGTCTCCCGAAGCCTCTTTCAGCGCCGAGAGCTGGCAGCAGCCGGTATGTGCCGAAAAAGCCGTCTTTGGGGTCATTCTGACGATGTTCATCTCCCCAAGCTGAGTTTTTTCGGGCTTGAGATAGTCCTCCCCGGTAATCTCGGAAAGGATCGTGCAGAGCCTGATCTCGTTGATTTTTTGGGACAGCGGCAGCGCGATTTCAGCCGAGCCGGACGGGTAAACGCTCACCCCGAGCTGCCTTATCCCGCATTTTTTAAGGCTCTTTTCAAGACGTATCCCCAAGAGCCTGTCCGGCTGAGGGAGCCTTTTTGAATCCCGCAAAAGCCCGTCCATACATAAGAGCATGTCGGAGCAGAATTTCATATCCGAGCGATTTTTTGACTGCCGCATTGAGATGTAGCCGGCGTGCTTTTTCTCTTCGAGCCCGGTTTTTTGGATTTCGGTGATCTTCTCACAGCCCGGGAACGCACGGTAGAAATCGGCGGGGCAATCGAGCTCGGAAAATGAAGCCGACGACGCTTTTGAACATGAATCCCGACTGCCGCATTTTGAGCAGACCTTCTCCCGGACCGTTTCTCCGACCCCCGGGAGCTTTTCGCATTCGCGTTCGGACAATCTGTACAGTTTATCGGAAAGTTCCAAAAGGGCTGATGATTTTCTTTCCGATATGAATTCCGGAGGGTCGTTTTTATCTTCCGGGATTAGTGACGAGAATATTGCCGAGACTTTGGAGTAGCTCAGAACAAATATCACCGACGCCGCAGCGCAGTCCAAAAGTACCGAAAGCGAACCTGCGTTTGCCCCGAAGATGACCGCCGAAGGCGTGATGACCGCGAGCATGACTGCAGAAGCCCTTACGGGCGAGCCGAATGATGTCAGACCGCATATCATAGCCGCAAGCCCTAAAAGCGCAAGGGGAGAGAAATCGGCAGGGGAGTGAAGTCCGCAGGCGGCGGCGGTCAGTATTCCCATCAAAACAGCGTCGCCGGCACCCCGTCGGACCGCAAGGAGGAGTATTAAATATGTACCCAAGACGGCTCCCGCGCAAAACGGTCCCTTGCCGAATGATGACAGCGCGCAGATCAGCCCGAATCCGCAAAATCCGAGCAGGGGAAGGGGTATCCCCGAGGCGGTCATATACCTCCGTGCGGCTGTTGAATATGCAAAGAAAACGCATGCCGAAAATACCCCCGAGAAGAGGATTTTCGGGATATCCCAAGCGGTGCCGCCGTTTAATACCGACATCGCCGCGGCTGCCAAAAAGTAGGCGCCGGAGGATATGCAGCACCGACCGGCAAGAGCGCCGCCTTTAAACTTCATGATGAACGAGGCTCCCAAAGCGGCGGCAAGCGGGAGGGCGTTTATGCCCGAAAATGCCGCCGACATCGCGATCGCGCCGATGGCGGCGGGAATACCGAGGTGGGTCGGGAGGATCATCGTAAACGCCGCCGCGAACGGAAAGACCGCGCCGAAAACGGTCGCCAAGCCGCTCATCGCGCCGAGGACAAGGCAGGCAAGGATTTGTAATATATTATTTTTTGACATCTTTTTTTGCTCCTTTCGGTCGTATATTTTTATCATACGGCGCGAGGGGAGAGAAAGTTGTAGAATCGGAGGGGCGGGGTGGGGAGGTAGGAGCCGGAGGGGTGTGGGGAACCCCGCAGGGGTGCCCCACAGAGCCGAGCGAAGCGAGGCAAAACAGCAGCGCAGTCGTAAAAAACGCTTTGTATCTCATAACAAGGGAAATATAGGAACCCAAGATAATATGAATAGCATTCCCATACCTGCCGCTTCCTTTGTCAAAAGGTATATCAAATTTCCGCCGTAGCGGAAATTTGATATGCTATTTAAAGCAGACCCCCACCCCCGGTTTACTTCTGCGCGGACTTGTGGGGAAGCGGAGCCCCCTCCCCCTAAAAGGGGAGTGGGTCTGGGGGGTAAGACGAAATTAGCATAGAACCCTTCCGCCTCAATCATAGTTTGAGATTAGATGCAAGCCTTGTCACAAGGCTTGTAATCCCTCCCGCACCCTTGATAGTAACAGAAAGGAAAAGATAAAAATCTGCCCTCTTCCTTCTACCCTCTGTCCTCTGTGCGACCAACGGGAGCACGGGGCGAAGCCCCGCTGCCGCAGGCAGCGCGCCGACGCGAAGCGTCGGCGGTGC
>CANQYD010000045.1 GCA_947627985.1 uncultured Clostridia bacterium | reverse complement strand
CCAAAAATATCCTGATAAATTACGAAAAGAGGAATAAAAATGTCGGAAACTGTAAATTTTGACGCCGGCAAAATCCTGATTTCCCTCGGCGTTCCGGTGAAAATGCGGGGATTTTCCTACCTTTTGGAGGCGATCAAATTTTGCATGGAGGACCGGGGCGCGCTGTGGGCTTTCACCACGCGTGTCTATCCGGCTGTTGCAGAAAAGTTCACCTCGACTTCATCTGCGGTTGAGAGGTCGATGAGGACCGCGATCGAGGCTGCGTTCTCGCGTTCGGAGGAAAATGCTTGCACGAGCTATTTCGGAGGATATGTCAATCCCGTGTCGGGCAAAGTCACTAATTCGGAATTCATTTCTTTAATAGTGCGGCGCATGATAATTGAAAGTGATAAAGTGAGCTGCGGTGATAAAGCGGTAAATTTAGATGATGATAAGATATCTGCAAAATCCGCGGCTGAGATAGGGACTGAATCCGAGGTATATCGCCTATTGACGGGACTTTGCGTACCTACAAGGCTGCGGGGATTTGCGTATTTGATGACTGCGATCAGCCTTTGTGTGGAGGATTACAGCTATCTTTGGACGATGACTGAGCGGCTCTATCCGACGGTTGCGAGGGTGTATGAGACGTCGGCAAGCTGCGTTGAGAGGTCGATCAGGAGTGCGATTATTGCGGCATTTTCGAGGGATGGAGGAAAGGCGTGCAGGAATTATTTCTTAGGATATGTCAATCCAAAGTCGGGGAGAATTTCCAATTCGGAGTTTATTTCTGTTGCGGCAAGGAGGCTGGCGGTGGGGAAGAAGACGGGGGTTTGAGGGGTACTTACATAGCTTAAAATGGTGCAGAAAATGCCACCTTGCCTACGGGGTAAGGCGGCTATTTTTGTGGCTGGGTGCGGGAGGAGGGCTGGGCTCGGGGCGAAGCCCGTGCGACGAAGTCGCACCGCCGACGCTTCGCGTTGGCGCGTCGCGCAAGCGCGACGGGGCTTCGCCTTGTGCTTGCTGCGGTTCAGATGGAGAGAAAGGCGGGAGCAGAAGGTTGGTGGGGTTGGGATTTGCTGCAAGTGCGGGCGGCGCAGATAAGCCCCGATTTAAGCGGTTTCAGATGAGGGTAAAATAAGGAGCAGAAGGGCGGCAATAATATCCCAAACCAAAATTGCAGAAAAAAGCCGCTCACCACCAACGACAAGCCCATTTATAATTATACACAAATATGAATACTCTTATTTCACCAAAATATCCCCTATTTTTACCCTTTTCAGCTCATTTTCAAGCGCCTCTTGCGCGCTCTTAAGGTGCGGGTCGAGGATCGCATGAATGCTCCTCCCGACAGGGCAATCGGGGTTCGGATTATCGTGAAAATTGAAGAGGTCTCCCTCCACGCAATCTACCGCCTTATACACGTCGTAAAGCGTGATTTCATCGGCATTTACAGCCGGTGCTGCTCCTCCCGTTCCGGGTTTGACGTCGATAAATCCCGCTGCCTTTAAGCTCTGCATGATCCGCCTGACGACAACCGGGTTCACCCCTATGCTCGACGCCAAAAAATCCGAGGTCAGCTTATATTCTCCCTGAAATCTGTATATCGCCAAAAGCGTGTGGACAGCAACGGTGAACCTTGAGGTAATTTTCATTTTCTATGCACTCCGTATTCATTTTTAAAGCCGCAGATTTACGGTATTCTCTTTATTTATTATACAACATTTTTGCTGTGCAGTCAACAGTTACAGCGAAAAATCCTCCCTTGACTTTCCCCTCGCAATCTGCTATACTGTCATCATAAACCGCAAAAGGAGCTTAAAAATGTGGGCATATGAGAGCGTATTTTACCAAATTTACCCTTTGGGATTCTGCGGGGCACCCTTTGAAAACGACGGGATCGAGGCTCACAGAATCCTGAAAATCGCGGACTGGATTCCCCATATGAAAAAACTGGGAATCAACGCGATCTACTTCTCCCCGGTCTTTGAGTCGGACACGCACGGCTACAACACCCGGGATTTCTTCAAAATCGACTGCCGGCTCGGCACCAACTCCGACTTCGCCGAGGTCTGCCGCAAGCTTCATGAAAACGGCATAAAGGTCGTCTTGGACGGCGTTTTCAACCACGTCGGCAGGGGTTTCTGGGCATTCAAAGATGTCCTTTCCAACCGCGAGAAATCGCCCTATTTAAGCTGGTTTCAGAGGATTGACCTCGGTGGGAATTCCCCATACAACGACGGGCTCTGGTACGAGGGCTGGGAGGGGAATTATGACCTCGTCAAGCTGAATCTCAGAAACGACGACGTGATAAACCACATCTTCTCGGCTGTAAAAAAATGGGTGGAAGAGTTTGATATCGACGGGCTGCGGCTCGACGTCGCCTACTGCCTCGACGAGAATTTCCTGCGAAGGCTTCATAGCTTCACATCGTCCTTAAAGCCCGATTTTTGGCTTTTGGGGGAGATGCTCCACGGCGACTACAACCGGCTGATGAACCCCGAGATGCTTCACTCCGCGACCAACTACGAGTGCTACAAAGGCTTATATTCGAGCTTTAACTCAATGAATCTTTTCGAGATCAATCACTCGCTGATGAGGCAGTTCGGTCCGGAAAATTGGACTCTTTACAAGGGCAAACATCTCCTCAGTTTTGTCGATAACCACGACGTTACGCGGGTTGCGAGCATCCTCACGAATCCGAAACACCTGCCTTTGATATACGCGTTGATGTTCGGGATGCCCGGCGTCCCCTGCGTCTACTACGGCAGCGAGTGGGGTGAAAAAGCCGAGAAGCGCCAGGGCGACCCGGCTCTGCGCCCGTCTTTCGACAAGCCGGAATGGAATGATCTGACATCATTTATCTCTAAGCTTTCCGAGATCAAAAAATCCTCCGAAGCCCTTAACTACGGTGCTTTCCGGTCGGTTCTGCTGACGAATAAGCAGTGCATTTTCGAGAGAAAATCCGAGCACGAGCGCGTCATGGTCGCGATAAACGCCGATGAAAACGATTTCGTCGCCCACTTCAATGCCGAATGCGGTCGGGCGGACGAGATGATCTCCGGGACCGTTCACGATTTCGGGGGAGGAAGCATTTTGCCGGCTTACAGCGCGCAATTCTGGAAAATGGAAAAGTAAAAGCGGCAGCCGGATATCCTGAAAATCAGCATTATAAATAATCAATTTACATATATATTAAAGGAGGAAAAAATTATGGCAGAGACCGAATTCCGCTATGACACGCAGCTTCTCATCGAGGGCGAAAACCTCGACGAGGACGAGATTTTCGACTATTTTACCGAGCATTTCAAGGGCGACAGCCTGCTTGCCGTCGGCGATGAGGACCTCATCAAAATCCACTATCACACCAACGAGCCTTGGAAAGTTCTGGAATATTGCCGCACCCTCGGCGAGATTTACGACATCGTCGTCGAGGACATGGACCGCCAGAGCCGCGGCTTGCACGGGTAAATGCGGGCAAAAATAATTTACTGCCTTAACTTTCTTTGGGCGGGATTTTGCGCGTTCACCTTCCCGATCGCCTTCGAGGTGATCTATCTCGACATCACCGGGCATTCGAAGGGCTACGGCTATGACCTCGGCTCCGAGCGGGACGTCTCGGTGATGATCGGCGTTTTTGAGATGATTATATGGCTCGCCCTTGCGCTTCCGTCGGGCATTTATGTGTTCAGAAAGACGGCGGAGAGGGGCAGGAAATATCTCATGATCCCCGGGTTTATCTACCCCGCCCTTGCGCTTTTGTGCGTGATTTTGCTGGGCGGGGTGAGGGCGTATGCGGGGGAGGTTTTTAACTTTTAACGGGCGCGGATAAATGCGGAGGAGCTTTGAGTCTCGCCTTGCTCGGCTGCGGGAAAAATCATTTTCAAGGGTTTTCCATATGCTTCTTTCCCAAATTCACCATCTTCCCAAGCCCCCTCCCCCTTTTAGGGGGAGGGGGCTACGCTTGACTATAAGTCTGTAGAGACTTCGACGGGGGTGGGGGTCTGCTTAGAATAGCATATCAAATTTCCGCCCCTGCGGGAATTTGATATACCTTTTGAACAAGGGAACGGCGGGCATGGGAGTGCTATTCATACTATCATGGGCTCCTGTATTTCCCTTGTTATGAGGGACAAAGCACTTTTTATGACTGCACTGCTGTTTCGCCGAGCTTCGCTCGGCAAACCCAAGGGGAGACCCCTTTTGGCAAAAGGGGTCTCCCCTTAAACCCCTTTTCCAAAATCTTTCCCCCTCCCCAACCCCTCCCCGCCGGGGAGGGGCTTTTCGAGCCTCGCTTCGCTCGGCTCCCGGGCGACTTCGTCGCCCTCTTTTGAACGATAAAAGCAAAAAGGACAGCTTTAGCTGTCCTTTTTGCGGGGATTTCGCCCGCTGCGACGTGCGACTCGGGGGCGCTGCCTTACATGCGGGGTTTTGTCTGCAAGTGCGAGCAATCCAGCGTTTTTGATTGCGAAGTGCGAGCAGGAACAAAACCGGCATGTAATGGAGAACCCCCGCAAGCCCATCAAAAAGGGCTTGATCCTAAACTTATCCTGTTCCTCACACATCTCCCCGCTCCTCCCACTCCCACCTTTATAAGGGAGTGTACAAATCGCCCTCATTATTCTCACTATTTAAATCTGTCACCAACGGTGACACCTTGAAATTCTGACAATCCGATATCTGACTTCTGTCCTCTTGATGCGGTCGCTTCGACCGCATCTCCTTTATTATTCCCCCTTTACAAACCCATCCCAATGTGATAAAATATCAATAACTACATCATGGAAGGGTTGATAAAATGGAAGAAAAAGTCAGAACACGAGCCGAAATCCCTGTCGAGGACACTTGGCGGCTCGAGGACGTCTTCGCCTCCGACGAGGCTTGGGAAAAAGCTCTTTCGGAAGCCGAGCCGCTTATCCAAAAGGGCGCGGAATTTCAGGGCAAGCTCGGGCAATCCGGGAAATCGCTTCTTGATTTTCTGAAATTCGACGACGAGGCGTCGCTGCTGATAAACGCCTTGTACGGCTATGCCTCGGCTCGGTCGGATCAGGATACGACCGCGTCGAAATATCAGGATTTTGAGCTCAGGATTCGCGGATATTATTCAAGATATGCGACTGCCATGAGCTTTGCGCTTCCCGAGATCATCGCGATCTCCGACGAAGATATCGAAAAATTTTACAGGGAATGCCCCAATCTCGAGCTCTACCGCCGTGTTCTTGACAAGATAAGAGCCGAGAAGCCCCATACCCTCAGCGCTTCCGAGGAGACCATCATGGCGAGGGCATACGAGATTCAGAACGCTCCCTCAGCGGTCTATAACCTCTTTGAGGGCGCCGATATCAAGTTCAAGCCGGCGATCGGTTCGGACGGGGTCGAGCACGAGCTCACCAATTCCACCTATATCCCGATGATCGAAAATCCCGACAGAACGCTGCGAAAGAGCGCCTTTACCAATCTCTACAACGGCTACGAGCAGTTCAAAAATTCGCTTGCCGCACTTTATGACGGCGAAGTCAAGGGGAGGATTTTCAACGCGAGATGCCGAAATTACCCGAGCATTTTGGAAGCCGCGCTGTCAAAGAACGAGGTGCCGGTGTCGGTCTATAAGAACCTCATCGACACGGTTCACAAGAATATGGGATATATGCATAAATATGTCAAACTGCGCAAGAAGCTGCTGGGCGTAGATGATCTTCATTATTACGATCTTCTGACGTCGCTTGTTCCCGACGCGGACCGCAAAATACCCTTTGAAGAGGCTAAGGAAACGGTTCTGAAGGCGCTTTCGGTGATGGGCGACGACTACACCGACATGCTGAAAGAGGGCTTTGATAACCGCTGGATCGACGTCTACGAGAACGTCGGCAAGCGCTCGGGCGCATATTCTACGGGGCTCAGACCGCATCCCTATGTGCTTTTGAATTACAAGGACAGCCTCGACAGCATGTTCACTTTGGCGCATGAGATGGGGCACGCGCTGCACTCATATCTCTCGATGAAAAATCAGCCTCCCGTTTACAGCGACTATGTGATATTCGTCGCCGAAGTCGCGTCGACCTGCAACGAATCGCTTTTAATGCAGTATCTGCTCGGCAACACGACCGACCGCAAGGAGAGGGCGTATCTCATCAACTACTTCCTTGAGCAGTTCCGCGGAACGCTCTATCGGCAGACGATGTTTGCGGAGTTTGAGATGCTGACCGGCGAGATGGCTGAGCGCGGCGAGAGCCTGACCGCAGACGCGCTCTGTTCGCTCTATGAGAAGCTCAACCGCGATTATTACGGCGACGGGATTTATCCCGACCGCGAGATCATGTTTGAGTGGGAACGCATTCCGCATTTTTACTATAATTACTATGTTTTCCAGTATGCCACGGGATTCTCGGCAGCGATTGCCCTTTCGCAGAAGATTCTGAAGGAGGGCAAGCCCGCGGTGGAGGACTATAAGCGGTTCCTTTCGAGCGGCTGCACGACCGACCCGATCAGCCTTTTGAAGATCGCCGGGGTGGACATGAATTCCCCGGAACCGATCGAAAACGCGCTGAAGCTGTTCGGGGAGCTGATTGAGGAGCTGGACGGTTTGCTCGGTTAGAGGACAGAGGTCAGATTGTCAGATGTCGGATTCTGCACTCAGCCTTAAACGAAACAAGTCAAAAAGGTTTTGCCCCGCTTTTCCTCAAAAAGCGGGCGGGGTCGAGGGGCAGCGCCCCTCGTCGCCCGTCGCAACGGGCGAAATCCCCGCAATAGGACGCCCCAAGGCGTCATATTGCGGTTTATTATCATTCAAAAAGCGCAGGAGGGGGAAATGAAAACAGTCCAGTGGACTGTTTTCATCGGGGGAACCCTCGCCGGGGGTTCCCCCAACAAAAAACCGGCGACGCAGTCGCCCGGAGCCGAGCGAAGCGAGGCTCATATGCCCCCTCTCCCTTTAGGGAGAGGGGGCTGGGGGTGAGGGTGAAAAAGCCCCTCCCCACCGGGGAGGGGTTGGGGTGGGGGAAGCCCGGAAAGGGGTTTGGGGAAAACCCCGCAGGGGTTGTCCCCAAAGGTTTGCCGAGCGAAGCGATGCAAAATAGCAGTGCAGACGGAAAAACTACTTTGTTATGCATAGCTTGGGAAATAAGGCAAGCTTTGCCAATATGAATTTATCCCACACCTGACGGCTCCCTTTTGTAAAAGGTATTTGTGAGCTCTGGTTATTTTCCTTTCCCTCCCGCCACGCCCTTTGCTAAAAGGTATATCAAATTCCCACAGAACGGTAATTTGATATGCTATCTAAAGCCCCCACCCCGTCATAGTCTGTGCAGACTTTCATGGACTACAGCCCCTCCCCGAGGAGGGGACGAACCTTTGCACCGGGCTTAGTGCCCCTACCGAACCCCGATAGAAGCTTAAGGCTCGAGGCGAAGCCCCGCTGCCGCAGGCAGCGCGCCGACGCTTCGCGTCGGCGGTGCGACTTCGTCGCACGGGCTTCGCCCTCCCCCTGCACCCACCCCACCCGCCACACCGCCATCATCACCCAAAGGAGGATAAAAATGACAGAAGTAAAAGACAGATGGGCGCTCATCACCGGCGCCGCAAGAGGAATCGGCTACCTGACCGCGCTGTTCATGGCGGACCGCGGCTGCAACCTGATCCTGCACTCCCGCTCGCTCAGCCATACCGAAAAAGTGCTCGACGAGGTCCGAAAAAAGGGCGTCAAGGCGTTTGCCGTCGAGGCGGAGCTGTCCCGACCCGAGTCGGTGGAAAAAATGCTCGAAAAGATCGATGAACTCGGCGTTCAGGTCGATTTCGTGATGAATAATGCCGGCATGCAGATCGCCTATCGTACGGAATATTTTTCCACTCCGGTCTCGGACTACACCGAGAGTTTCAAGATCAACACGATCGCCCCGGCGATGATTATGTACCATTTTCTACCAAAGATGATCGAACGCGGCTTCGGCAGGATTTTGAATACGACAAGCGGAATCCGGCTCGAGCCCCAGCAAGCGGGGTACTCGGCGAGCAAGGCGGCGCTCGACAAGATCACGGTCGACCTCGGCTCGACGGTCAACGGCACGGACGTGATGATAAATCTGACCGACCCGGGCTGGTGCCGGACCGACCTCGGCGGGCCGCATGCTCCGAACGCCCCCGAGAGCGCGATTCCGGGCATTGTCGTCGGCATTTTTGTCGATGATAAGAAGTCCGGAAGGTATCTCAACGCGCCCAATTTTACCGGCATGACCCTCGAAGCCGCCGTCGCCAAGGCTGAAAAAGAGTTCGACGCGCCATACTGATTTAGAAGGATTATTTTGGGATATCAGACTGCTGAGGCGAGGCTTTTTCCTGCTGCATTTCAGAGGGCTTTTAGGCTTTAGAGGTTAGATGTTAGAGATTAGAAATCCCGCACCGAGCCTTAGTTAAGACAAGGCAAGTTTAGGATCAAGCCCTTTTTAAAGGGCTTGCAGGGGTCTCGGGGACAGCGTCCCCGAGTCGCTCACCGCAGTGAGCGAAATCCCAAAGCAAGAGGACGGCTCAAGCCGTCGTCTTGCTTTTTATTATTCAATAAAGCGCAGGAGGGGGGAATGAAAACAGTCCGGTGGACTGTTTTCATCGGGGGAACCCTCGCCGGGGGTTCCCCCAACAAAAAACCGGCGACGCAGTCGCCCGGAGCCGAGCGAAGCGAGGCACCAAAAATCCCCCTTTCCCTTCAGGGGGAGGGGTTGGGGTGGGGGAGAGCCCGGAAAAGGGGCATGGGGAAAACTCGGCACGGGTTGTCCCCATATTTGCCGAGCGAAGCGAGGCAAAAAATCCCCCTTCCAAACAATCTTCTCCCCTTAATCTTATTAAATCAACCACCCCTTCCGGCACCAATCCCCCCAAAAGAAAAAGCCGCGTCCCCACGCAGCCTTTCCCATTCTCATAAATTTATCTCAAATCTCAATCTCAAATCCCGCACGCGGTCTCCACGTCCGGCACGGCACCCACGATCGGCTCGGGGTCGACCCCCTGCTTCCGATAATAATCCGACAGCGCCGCTTTTATCGCCTGCTCGGCAAGCACCGAGCAGTGCAGCTTGACGGTCGGCAGCCCGTCCAAAGCCTCGACGACAGCCTTGTTCGTGAGCTTCAGGGCGTCCTCGACCGGCTTGCCCTTGATGAGCTCGGTCGCCATCGACGACGTCGCGACGGCGGCGCCGCAGCCGAAGGTCTTGAACTTGACGTCGGTGATGATTCCGTTGTCGATCTTGAGATACATTTTCATGATGTCCCCGCACTTGGCGTTTCCGACCTCGCCGACGCCGTCAGCGTCGGGGATTTCGCCGACATTTCGGGGATTCGCAAAGTGCTCCATTACCTTTTCGGAATAAATCATATTCAGCAGTCCTTTCCTGATTATTAGTTATTTTATCCGATCATTCCGCGTCTATGTCCTCGTCTCTGAGAATTCTCTCCCAGAGCGGGCTCATCGCACGGAGTTTTTCGACGATTTTCGGTACTTTTTCAATGATGTAGTCCGCGTCCTCCTCGGTGTTGCCGTCTCCCAAGGTGATTCTTAATGACCCGTGAGCCGTGGAATGCGGCAGACCTATCGCCAAAAGTACATGAGAAGGATCGAGAGAGCCGGATGTGCAAGCCGAGCCGGAAGAGGCGCAGATACCTTCAAGATCGAGGGACAAAAGCAGGCTTTCGCCTTCGATACCCCTAAACGATATGTTTACGTTTCCGCACATTCTCCTGACCGGGTCGCCGTTCAGCCTCGATTCGGGGATTTTTAAAAGCTCGGCGATGATTCTGTCTCTCATCTTCGAGAGCCTTTGCTGCTTGCCGGGAATATCGGCGGTCGCCATCTCGATCGCCTTCGCAAGACCTACAATAGACGCGACATTTTCGGTGCCGGCTCTTTTTGATCTCTCCTGCGCGCCTCCGTGAATGAGGTTCGGCAGATTTATCCCGGTGCGCATATAGAGCGCTCCGATGCCCTTCGGAGCATGTATCTTGTGCCCCGAGAGGGATAAAAGATCGATATTCATCTTCACGACGTCGATCGGCACGTTTCCGACAGCCTGAACCGCGTCGGTGTGGAACCAGACCTTCTTTTCGCGGCAGATTTTTCCGATCTCCTCGATCGGCTGGATAGTCCCGATCTCGTTGTTTGCAAACATCACCGACACAAGGCAGGTGTCGGGTCTGATCGCCTTCTTGATATCCTCGGGGTGTACAAGACCCATCTCATCGACCGGGATATATGTGACCTCAAAGCCCTCTTTTTCAAGATATTGGCAGGTGTGCAGTACCGCATGATGCTCAAAAACCGTCGTAATAATGTGCTTCTTGCCCTTCTTTGCCGAGACGTCGGCGGCGCACTTGATCGCCCAGTTGTCCGACTCCGAACCGCCAGAGGTGAAATATATCTCGCTCGTCTTGGCGCCGAGAGCCTTTGCGACGGTCTCCCTCGCCTTTAAAATCGCCCTCGCCGAATCCATTCCGATGGAATAGATGCTCGACGCGTTGCCGTAGCCCTCCGTCAGCCACGGCATCATGGCGTCCAAAACAGGCTTTGATATCTGAGTGGTCGCCGAGTTGTCGGCGTAAACAAATCTCTTCTCCATTTGTGACATTCCTTTCCTAAAGTTTTCTAAATCTTGAATACTCTACATAATCAGGTCGCCCTGTGTTTTGTGTACTGATCGACGGCGAGGCGGTCGCAGCGCTCGTTTTCGGGGTGACCTGCGTGCCCGCGCACCCAGTTGAAGCGCACATGATGAATCTCCAAAAGCTCAAGAAGCCGACCCCAGAGCTCGGGATTGAGAGCCGGTTTGCCGTCGGATTTTTTCCAGCCCCTTGCCCGCCAAGAGCGCGCCCAGCCCTTTTCGACGCCGTCGCAGACGTATTTTGAATCGGTGGTCAGCTCGACCTCGCAGGGCTCTTTGAGAGCCTCGAGCGCTTTGATGACGGCGGTCAGCTCCATGCGGTTGTTGGTGGTGACGGGATCATATCCGGAGAGTTCCTTTTCATGAGCGCCGAACTTTAAGATCGCACCCCAGCCTCCCGCGCCGGGATTGCCGGAGCATGCGCCGTCGGTATAAATATAAACTTTTTTCATAAACATTACCTGCGGTTGCCGTTTGCTAACCGCTATTATACTACGATTTGTTCGGTTTGTCAATAAGTACGCGGGCTGCGAAACATTTGAGGCGCAAAAGACCCGATTAGATGGCAGATTGGCAGAGGACAGAAGTCGGAGGTGGATTTTTTACTTTGTGCGGGGCAGAGGGGTTTTGGGGGTTAGAGGTTAGAGGGGTAGAGGGTAGATGTCGGAATCTGCACGGAGGCGGGTGAGAGAGAAGGCGAAAAGTTCGCCAGCCTTTCAAGGCTGCGGAATCCAAGGGCGGAGCCCTTGGTCGCTCACCGCAGTGAGCGAAATCTTCGCAAAAAGGACAGCGAGAGCTGTCCTTTTTGCTTTTATCGTTCATAGGAGCTCGGCGAAGCCGAGCGACAGCCCGGAGGGGTGTGGGGAACCCCGCAGGGGTGCCCCACAGAGCCGAGCGAAGCGAGGCTCGAAATGCCCCCTCTCCCTTTAGGGAGAGGGGGCTGGGGGTGAGGGTAATTTTAGGAGAGGAGTTTAAGGGGAGAACCCTTTTATAAAAGGGTTCTCCCCTTGGATTTGCCGAGCAAAGCGAGGCAAAATAGCATCGCAGACTGAAAAAGTGTTTTGTGCCGCATAACAAGGGAAATAGAGGAACCCATGATAATATGAATAGTCTCCCATACCCGCCGCCCCCTTGGTCAAAAGGTATATCAAATTCCCGCCGTAGCGGCAATTTGATATGCTATTTTAAGCAGACCCCCACCCCCAGAGAAGCTTGCGCTGACTTGTAGTAGAGTGGAGCCCCCTCCCCCTAAAAGGGGGAGGGGGGTATGACTTGCGCAAAAACTTGCTCATCTCACTTTGCAATCGAAAACGCAAGATTACTCGTGCTCTGAGAGTTTTTACCGCAAGTCGGGGTGAGGGTGAAGCCCCTCCCCACCGGGGAGGGGTTGGGGTGGGGGAGAAATTTTAGGAAAGGGGTCAGCAGAAGCCGGTTTTGTTACTGCTCGGATTTGCCGAGCGCCGCGAGGAAAAATTGCACTTTCCCTCAATAAATCATCTCTGTCCCGATATCTATAGTAAAGCATACTCCCACATCACCACGCAAAACCCCGGGAGAAACACATAAACCCTCACATCAACAAAAATCCCACCCCGCCAAGCCTCGATAGAAGCAACTCCCGAAATCCCGAACCTCTGCCCTCTGACATCTCCCATCTGCCATCTATTCGCCCTTGATTTTCACCCGCATTTAGTGTATACTGTCATCAGAAAGGACTGATTTCATGAAAAAAGCGGTAATTTTCGATCTCGACGGGACAATGTGGGACAGCTCGCGTGAAGTCACCGAGGCGTACAACATCGCCCTCGAAAAACAGGGTCTTGCAAAGCGCTTCACCGTCGCAGACATCAAGGGCGCCATGGGCAAGACGATGGTCGAGATCGCTCACATCGCCTTCGACTGCTACGGCGCGGAGAACGCAGTCGGTATCATGCAGCGCTGCATCGACGAGGAGAACAGCTATCTCTCGACCCACTCGGGACAGGTCTACCCGGGTCTTGAGGAGACGCTTTCGGAGCTTCGCAGTCGGGGATATTTAATCGCCTGCGTCTCGAACTGCCAGCAGGGCTACATCGAGGCGTTTTATCAGGCGACGGGGCTCGGGAAATATTTCGACGACAAGACCTGCTGGGGCGACACCGGACTGCTGAAGGCGGATAATATCAGGATCGTGACCGACCGTCTCGGCACGGATTTTGCGGTCTACGTCGGCGACACCGAGGGGGATTATAATTCCGCGAAGGAAGCCGGAACCGCCTTTATCCACGCCGCCTACGGGTTCGGCAAAGTACCCGCCGGCACCCCAAAGATCGATGATATCCGTGAGCTTGCGGAAAGGGTGGAAGAGGTGGAAAAGGGAATTTCGGGACGATAATCAGCACCGATCAAGTCGCCTGTCTTGTGGGATAGGCGGCATTTTCTGCAATTTGGTTGGGGAAGATTGGTGTCGCCCTTCTGCACCGGTCTGTACCTACAGCTGACTTACAGCTCAAAGAGCAATCAGCCCCGCCCCAACTCGTCGCAGAATCCAACCCTGCCAACCTCCTGCTCCCGCCTTTCCCTCCATCTGACCCGCAACGAGCACAAGGCGCAGCCGTCCCGCTTCGCGGGACCTCTCCGGCTAAAGCCGGAGAGCGCCGGTCCTTCGGACCGGCGGGGCTGCGCCCCGCACCCGACCTGCCTCCCGCACCCATCTGCAAAAAAAGCCGCCTTACCTCGTCGGTAAGGTGGTTTATCTGCAATTTATGAACTTATGGATACTATTGCCCCCCGCTTCCTGCACCAGTCCGCACCTACAGCTGACTTACAACTCAAAGGGCAATCTGCGCCGCTCCAACTCGTCGCAGAATCCAGCCCCGCCAACCTTCTGCTCCCGCTTTTCCCTTCATCAGACCCGCAACGAGCACAAGGCGCAGCCGTCCCGCTTCGCGGGACCTCTCCGGCTAAAGCCGGAGAGCGCCGGTCCTTCGGACCGGCGGGGCTTCGCCCCGCACCCGGCTCGCCTCCAGCACCCAACTGCAAAAAAGCCGCCTTGCTCGGTAGTAAGGTGGCATTTTCTGCATTATTTTATTCGCCGTATGTACCCCTCAAATCCCCGTCTTCCTCCCCACCGCCAGCCTCCTCGCCGCGACAGATATAAACTCCGAATTGGAAATTCTCCCCGACTTGGGATTGACATATCCTAAGAAATAATTCCTGCACGCCTCACCGCCATCTCTTGAAAATGCCGCGACAATCGCACTTCTGATCGACCTCTCGACGCAGCTCGCCGACGTCTCATACACCCCCGCAACCGTCGGATAAAGCCGCTCGGTCATCGTCCAAAGGTAGCTGTAATCCTCCACACAAAGGCTGATCGCAGTCATTAAATAAGCAAATCCCCGTAGCTTTGTAGGTACGCAAAGCCCCGTCAATAGGCGATATACCTCGGATTCTGTCCCTATCTCAGCCGCGGATTTTGCAGACATTTTACAGTCATCTGAATTTACCGCTTTATCACCGCAGCACACTTTATCACTTTCAATTATCATGCGCCGCACTATTAAAGAGATGAACTCGGAATTCGTCACTTTACCCGACAAAGGATTGACATATCCTCCGAAATACTTCGTGCAAGCATTTTCCTCCGAACGCGAGAACGCAGCCTCGATCGCGGTCCTCATCGACCTCTCAACAGCCGCCGGGGTAGAGGTGAACTTTTCTGCAACATACGGGTAAACTTTGGCGGTGAAAGCCCACAGCGCGCCCCGGTCCTCCATGCAAAACTTTATCGCTTCCAAAAGATACGAAAATCCCCGCATTTTCACGGGAACGCCAAGGAAAATAAGGATTTTGCCGGCGTCAAAATTTACAGTTTCCGACATTTTTATTCCTCTTTTCGTAATTTATCAGGATATTTTTGG
>CANQYD010000044.1 GCA_947627985.1 uncultured Clostridia bacterium | reverse complement strand
TCGCACGAACTGGGTATTCCCCGAAAGGGAATGCCTGTCCTCGACTTGGGTACATCGGTTCAGCGGCTTTGAGTATATGATAGTCCTTTTCGCTGTTTCACAGCAGCGGAAATAAAAGCCGGTTTTGTTCCTGCTCGACTGCCCTCGGCGGCAACGATTGCCTCGGTTGTCTTGCAGACAAAACCGGCGTTTATCGGACTTTTTATGAGAACACCAAAAGATTTCGACTACGACCTTTGGACAACGGAGGATGGGAAAAACATGGTTCGTGTCAAAGCGACCGGAGAAGTGACGGAGGTCAGCCGTCAAGTGATGCTTGCATTACGCTCATTTGAAATGAAACTAAAGCGGTCACAAACAGGCATTCCCGTTGAGGGAGGAAAAGGCGCAAGAGCGACACTATTATCAATCGACTTATTCAGCCTTGATAGCTGTGATAAAAACAGCGACGGAATGACACCGCCGTGGTTGATTGACGATGAACAGAATCCGGAAAAAATTACTTCATTAAAGGAGCTGGAAAAGGAATTTATCGACAGCCTCACTCCAACTCAAAAGGAAATTTTTCTTAAATGTTTATATGGCGGTCTTAGTTTGAGAAAATTTGCAAAAGAAAACTCCCTAAGTTTTTCGTCGGTTCATGATTCTGTTGAAGCCATCAGAAAAAAATACTTTAAGGTTTTCGATAAGCTCAAATAAATTTGTTCATAAAAATTTTACAATTAGCATACCCGATCATTTGCCAAAAAAATGTACGTTGTATTGTGAGAGGGGGTAATAAATTATCCCCATCTCACCTGCATCTTGAAAACCGAATAGTACAGTGCTGTGAAACTTTCCGTTTTTATCGGAGCGACTTGTTTTCTGCCGCCATGACCTCAAGATTTTTTGAGCGAGCGATCAACAGAGAAACCAAAAAAGCGCGTGGTGCGCTTTATCGCCAAGATGATGAAAACGGCACAATGATACTTCCGCACGCGGCTTGAGGAGTACCCTCAAGGGGTGAGATTCCCATGATGTTCTTACCGAGAACAATTCACAGCATTCCCTATTCGGCAGGAATAAAAGCCGGTTTTGTTACCGTTTGACCGTCCACAGGACGCTCTCACGGACAAAACCCTGCGTTTATTGCTTGCAGCAAATATGTCGGAATAAGAAAACACAAGAACAATCACGGGCGGCAAACTGTAACTTGCCGCCCTTAACTTAAAAAGGAGGCGATAGCGTGGCAGCAGTAGCACAAATTTCCCAACGTGACGCATACAGGATAATGTTCAAAGATTACCCAGACGTTCTGAACATCGAAGAAATGTGCGGCATTTTAGGGATAAGCACAAAGACAGGCTATCAGCTTCTTAAAGACGGAAAAATTCAGAATCTCAAAGTCGGTCGGTCGTACAGGATTCCGAAGATACATCTTATGACCTACCTCGGCATTGGAGAAAATATATAAAATGCACAAAAGATGACACGAAAAATCGTCACTTTAAAGTGATAAAATAACCGGCATTTTCGAGCTGAATATGTTATAAAACCGTGTCAATTTTCGCAGACAAACTCAAAATTTACTGCCACAGCTGGGTCTGCCTTAGCTATTAGGCAGATAAATTAACGTCGCCGTGGAATCTTTACCGTAGAGTATTATGCGATAAAAAATCTTCTAATTGTCCTCATATCTCTCATCGCCAAACCCCTCGTTTTTTAGTCTCACCACGAAAATGTCGAGAATTCTTCGCCAGAAGTCTCCGAACCACTTCGCCTTGCCGAACAGCTTAACCACAGTGGGGCTCGTCGCATAATAAAGCCTTATAAAAGCTCTTCCAAAGGCTGTTTTGCTTAGCCTTTGGTCGCGATATCTCCGCAGCACTCTCACTTCCGGGCAGTCGTAGGAGCCGTACACCGACGTGGCAATATAACAGCCCTTTTTGGGCAATTCGGTTGTGGGAACATTCTCGGCTTGGGCTTCGGGGACAGGGGATTCTTTTTGCAGATTAAAGTGATGAATCCGCTTTACGGGAAGTGCTGAAATCTGCTCCGAAATCCTCTTTTGTATATAGTCAATATTAACTCCATAGCTCGTCCAGAGCTTTATTATCGGAATTCCAGCTTCCTCACAAATCTTTGAGACCTTTTCGTCGCGTTCTCGCCTGTCATGCTCCAAATGCGTCTGATCGTTAATCTCGACGACGATTTTTGGAGCAAATTCGCTGTCGGTTATAAGAAAATCGACGTTTCTGAAGAGCTCGTTTCGGTATCTGAAATTGTCCGTGCGTTCAATAAATGAGGCGAGATTTATCTGCGGAAAAACGCGGAATTCTTCCGGGACTGCGGACATTATCGCTTCAAAAAACTGCCTTTCGGTCTTTGAAATCAGCCTGTCGCGCGGGGCGTAGAGATATTCTTCACTGTTGATATCCGAGAGCGTTCCGCATGGAGCGTCCTTGTAATGCCATTGACCGCAGAGGCTGCATTTTATGACCTCTCCCGTTTCGCGCTTTTGATTGCAAACGCGGCAGAGCGGGTATTTTCCGCTTTCCGCACCGCATACCGAGCACTTCATAATGGATCCGTCCTTTTAAAATAATTGAGCCGCAATCCGTCGGACTTCGGCTTGTTGCGGCGGAGCCGCATATTTGGCGGAGAGGAAGGGATTCGAACCCTTGTGCCTTTTGGGCAAACGGTTTTCAAGACCGCCTCGTTATGACCGCTTCGATACCTCTCCGTGTCAACGGTCAAAATTATACCACAGCGTGAGGGAAATGTCAAGCGGTTTCGGAGGCTTGGGGGCGTAATTATTTCGGAAGATGGGCGTGGCGCGCAAGCCCGGGCGCGGAAACGGTTTTGGAAAGATTTGTTTTTTTGCCCGGATATGCCCGGATTTTTTGCAATAGGCGGGCGTGAATAATATCCCAAAATCACTCAACCCCGCGGAGCTTTTTGGTGAGATATGCATGGCGCGCGAGGAGCGCCGAGCGGTCATAGATCGCCGCTTCGATCAGCAGCGAGTCCTCTGCCTCGTTGAAGTTGATGTCCGTGATCTCAAGCAGCTCGGAGATGCGCGAGAGCTCGGTGCGGAGCTGCTCCTCCGCCTGATTTTTTCGTTTTAACAGGTTCATGGCGTCCTCCTTTTTTGGATTATATGCCGCGAAAAACTTTTCAAGAAGCGGATCGGGACAATTTTTAGCGCGCGCCACGGCGGCATATAATATAACAAAAAAGGAGGATTTTAACATGCATACCGCACCAAACGGCAGAACGCAGATGAGGTACTGCACGCATCTGTCAAAAAATGTAATTTTACAGTGTCCAAAGACGCCGGGGGAGGGGTATTTTTGCCTCAACCGGGAGGACTGCGGGTTTTCGGCGAACGGCTGCCGCAACAAGCTGGCGGGGATGTGGAGCGGGGAGAGGAGTGAGACGAGGGGGAGGGTGGGGATATAATAATCTCCCGCAGTAAAAAAGCATGTCAGCCTCTTCACCCCCCCGAGTAGTGTCTAAACCGCCCTCATTATCCTCACTAATTAAATCTGTCGCCAACGGCGACACCTTGAAATTCTGACATCTGATTTCTGACCTCTGTTTTCTTGATGCGGTCGTTTTGACCGCATCTCTCACCCATCTTCCCCTTGACATCTCCCCAAAAAAGTAGTATACTACTAAGGAATATAAATTTCCGTCAGGAGGCAATTATTTTGGCTATCAAATCTACAACAATGTCCCGCGAGGGATTCAACCGTTTGCAGGAAGAGCTCGAACAGCTCGTCACCGTGCGGCGCAAGGAAGTCGCCGAGAAGCTCAAGGAAGCCCGTTCCTACGGCGACCTCTCCGAAAACGCCGAGTACGACGAGGCTAAGAATGAGCAGGGCATGCTCGAGGCTCAGATCGCCGATCTTGAGATGATCATCGCAAACGCCGTCATCGTCGACGACGACTCCATCAACCTCGATGAAGTCGGCATCGGCTCTCTTGTCAAGCTCAAGGATTTCGAGCTCGATGAGATCATCGAATACCAGATCGTCGGCTCGACCGAATCCGACCCCGACAACGGCAAAATTTCCGACGAGAGCCCGATCGGCAAGGCATGTCTCAAAAAATGCGTGGGCGACGTCTTCGAGGTGGATACCCCCGCGGGCGAGCTCAAGTTTGAGGTCATCGACATCAACAGATAAAATCACAAGGAGAATCAAAATGTCAGATCAGCAGGAAAATACCGTCCGCGAGACGGAACTCACGGGCGAGGAAATAAACGAGCTGAAGAGGATCAGAATGGAGAAGCTCGAAGCCCTCAAAGCCGACGGCAAGAACCCCTTCGTGATCACTTCCTACGATTGGAACACCACCTGCACCGCTTTAAAGGAGTATTATATCGCCGAGGAGGAGAAGGCAAAAGCCGCCTCCGACGGCGATGAGGAGAAGCTCAAAGCCCTTCTTGATGAGATCAAGGAGAAGAAATGGAGGATCGCCGGGCGCCTTCTTTCAAAGAGGGATATGGGCAAGGCGAGCTTCACCGACGTTCAGGATTCCACCGAGAGGCTCCAGGTCTATGTGCGCAAAAACGACGTCGGGGACGAGAGCTATGCCGATTTCAAAAAGTTTGATATCGGGGATATCGTCGGCGTCGAGGGCTTTGTTTTCAGGACGATGAAGGGGGAGATATCTCTCCACGCGACCGATATAAAGCTCCTCTCGAAGTCGCTCCTCCCGCTTCCCGAGAAGTGGCACGGCTTGAAGGATCGCGATCAGCGCTACCGCCAGAGATATGTCGATCTGATCGTCAACCCCGACGTCAGAAAGACCTTCATAAACCGCTCGAAGATCATCAGCTCAATCCGCCGCTATCTCGATTCGCTTGGCTTTATCGAGGTCGAGACGCCGATGCTTGTCCAGAATGCCGGCGGAGCCGCGGCGCGCCCGTTTGAGACGCATTTTAACGCCCTCAATGAAGACGTCAGGCTGAGGATTTCCCTCGAACTTTATTTAAAGAGGTTGATCGTCGGCGGCATCGACAGGGTATATGAGATCGGCAGAGTCTTCCGAAACGAAGGGCTTGACACCCGCCACAACCCGGAATTTACCATGATGGAGCTCTATCAGGCATACACCGACTACCACGGCATGATGGACCTGACCGAGAACCTTTATCGGCATGTCGCGCAGGAAGTCTTGGGGACAACGCAGGTACCATGCGGCGACGTCATCATAGATCTCGGCAAGCCCTTTGAGAGGATAACGATGGTCGACGCCGTCAGAAAATACTCCGGGATCGACTGGAATCAGGTAAAAACCGACGAAGAGGCGTTTGAGATCGCGGACGAGCGGCATATCGAATGTGACAAAAAGCGCCATAAAAAGGGCGATATCCTCAACCTTCTGTTTGAGGAATATGTCGAGGAGCACCTTGTTCAGCCGACGTTTGTGATGGATCATCCGGTCGAGATCAGCCCGCTGACAAAGCGCAAGCCGGACAACCCCGATTATGTCGAGCGCTTTGAGATGTATATAAACTGCGGGGAGATGTGCAACGCCTACAGTGAGCTCAACGACCCGATCGATCAGCGCGAGCGCTTCATGCGTCAGGAGGAGCTTTTAAAGCTCGGCGACGAGGAGGCAAACTCCATCGATGAGGACTTCATGCGCGCGCTCGAGATCGGCATGCCCCCGACGGGAGGAATCGGGTTCGGAATAGACAGAATGATAATGCTCTTAACCAATTCCCCCGCGATCAGAGATGTGCTGCTGTTCCCGACGATGAAGTCGCTTAACTGATCAGCTCGGCAAAACCGCTTTATCCGACCTTCAGAAGCCGTGCCCGAAGTGCGGCTGAAGCAAATCCGATGAAATTCAGCTTCTTAAACGTACGTAAAATATTCACTAAAACTGTTTACAAAACAGAAAAAGTGTGGTAAAATATGCATAGGTCATATCAGCCGATCAAAGCGGCGGGTGACACTATTTATGAGAAAAGGTGATTTTATGGATTTCAAAACCGCGGTCACAAGCGTGCTGAAGAACAACTACGCCAACTTTAACGGAAGGGCAAGGCGCAGCGAATACTGGTACTACACCCTGTTTACCGTCATTGTCGAGGCAATACTCACTGTCATCAGAAGCCTGACGCCGGGAATTCCCGTTGTCGGCGTAATTGTGAATGTACTTATAGCGATAGTCGGACTTGCGATTTTCATTCCCGGCTTAGCGGTCTGCTTCCGCAGGCTTCACGACACCGGTCGCAGCGGAGCATGGATTCTTATCGCACTGATTCCGCTCATCGGCGAGATTATTCTCATCGTCTTCTTCGCTCAGGACAGCCAGCCCGGCGACAACAAATACGGCGCCAACCCCAAAGGCGTCTGACGGAAAAAGCGCTCCGAGAGGGGCGCTTTTTTGAATCCTTATACTCCCGTCATGCGCCGGGATGAGCTTTTAAAGCTCGGCGGCGGTGAAAAGTCTTGATAAATAATAATCCGCAGCAAAGCATAATCATCAGAACAATAATATGTTCGTATTTGAAATAGCCACCGGCAAATAAAAAAGCCTTCCCGCTCCGGGAAGGCTTAATTTTTACATTATCTCGTCCACAAATCTCTTCTTGCAATCACATCATGCGCGTTGCGGCAGATTTCAATCCCGAAGCGACCCTTTTCGACTGTCCACCCGTGCGATACGGGGTCCCAGCATGCAAAGGCGCGCTTGCCGAGCGTAAAGGAGACGTTTTTGGTCTCGCCGGGTTCAAGATAAATCTTCTTGAACGCCTTGAGCTCCCTCTTCGGGCGGATCATCTTAACGTGATCGGGATGAACATAGAGCTGCACGACCTCGTAGCCCGCGCGCTTGCCGGTGTTTATGACGTTCACGGTGACGGTGACGGTCTCGGTCTCGGGATCGAGAGGTCTCCAGCGGTCGAGGTCCATGCCGGAATATTCAAAGCTCGTATAGGAAAGCCCGTGACCGAACGGATAGAGCACCTCCATCGCCTTGCTCTCGTAGTATCTGTAGCCGATGAAGAGACCCTCGTTGTAGGTGACTCTGTCGTCCTCACCGATATAATAGAGGTATGAGGGATTGTCCTCAAGCTTTTTCGGGAAGCTTTCTGCAAGCCTTCCCGAGGGGTTGACGTCGCCGAAGATGATGTCGGCGGCAGCTCCTCCCGACGCCTGTCCCGCAAGATATGCCTCCAAAATCGCCTTCGGCTTGTCAGCCCAGGGGATTTCGACGGGAGAACCGTTGTGAAGCACGACGGCAGTGTCGGGACATATCGTGCAGACGGCTTCCACAAGCCTGTTCATGTCCTCGGGAAGCTTCATATGCGGACGGTCCCCGCCCTCGTACTCCATGCTGTCCGGCAGACCTATGAACAAAACGGTTTTTTCGGATTTTTTGGCAAGGTCGAGCGCCTCGGTGAAGAGCT
Organism: uncultured Clostridia bacterium; assembly: GCA_947627985.1. Taxonomy (GTDB): domain Bacteria; phylum Bacillota; class Clostridia; order Oscillospirales; family Ruminococcaceae; genus Faeciplasma. Next base: position 8,646 of record CANQYD010000044.1, on the reverse strand, counting down.
TAGTATCGGTCTTTCCGGTCGCGGGATCATAGGCGGGGGCATAGCTGATTTTGCAGCCCTTTTCCGATGCTGCTTTCAGCGCTCCGGTGATCTTTGTCGGGATTATGTGGCTCGAGCCGCCTCCCTGAAATCTCGGGACATCGGCAAAGGCGCCTATGAAAGCGATCGGCTCGGACTTATCGAGCGGGAGAAAATCACCGTCATTCTTAAGAAGAACCATCGAGTTCGCGGCATACTTCCGGGCTTTTTCATGAGCCTTTTCGGGATCGAATTCCGCGCTCACCTTCCTGCCCTCTTCAGCCTTAAAGACCAGCTCCAAGACCCTTTCGCAGCATTTATCGAGAGCTTCCTCGGGAAGGGTGCCGTTTTTGACCGCCTCGACGATCTGCATATCGGTGTCTTCCGCCGGCATCGTGAGATCGGTGCCCGCCAAGATCGCTCCCACGCGGTCGTGAGTGGCGCCCCAGTCGCTGACGACAAGACCTTCAAAGCCCCATTCCTTGCGAAGGATTTCGTCAAGAGCCGTTTTATTTGCGGTGGCATGGGTACCGCCGATCTTGTTGTATGCCGCCATGACCGTCCAGGGCTGAGCTTTTTTGACGACGGTCTCAAAGGCGGGGAGGTAAATCTCCCGCATCGTTCTCTCGTCCATTTCGGAGGACGATGTGAAGCGCCGGGTCTCCTGCGAGTTTGCAAAGTAGTGTTTAAGGCTGGTTCCGACGCCTTTTGACTGCACGCCGTTCACGAATGCGGCGCCCAGCTCGCCGGCGAGCAGAGGGTCTTCCGAAAAATATTCAAAATTTCTGCCGCACAGGGGGCTTCTCTTCATGTTGACGCCGGGACCCAAGAGCACGTCGACGCCGTAGGCATGGCATTCCGAGCCGAGCTCCTCGCCCATCTCGAAGAGCATATCCCGATCGAAGCTTGACGCGGTGGTGACGGCGGTCGGGAAGCAGACCGCGGGCATGGTGACGTTGGCTTTGGGGTCGGTGTAGTCGAGGGCGCGAATGCCGTGAGGACCGTCGGAAGTGCGGGCATGACCGATCCCGAGCCGCTCGACGGCTTTGGTCATCCACTGATCCTCGCCGGAGGTCAGCCCGGCTTTTTCCTCAAGGGTCAGCTCACCGATCAGCCTTTTTATGTCATTTTTATCCATATGTATTCCTCCTTCGGAGATTTTCAGATATATTATGCAACATCTTGAGGAAAAAATCAAGAGGCAAATGCGTTTAGAGAGCAGAAGGCAGAGGAGCAGAGGACAGAGGTGTGTAAGAGACAAGTTAAGTTTAGGATCAAGCCCTTTTTAAAGGGCTTGCGGGAGTCCAGAGGCGAGGAGCCTCTGGTCGCGCTCCGCAGAGCGCGAAATCCCCAAGCAATAATATGTACGCTTGCGTACATATTATTGCTTTTATCGTTTTTAAGCGCAGGAAGGGGAAATGAAAACAGTCCGGTGGACTGTTTTCATCGGGGGAACCCTCGCCGGGGGTTCCCCCAACAAAAAACCCTGCGACGAAGTCGCCCGGAGCCGAGCGAAGCGAGGCTCAACTCCCCTCTCCCTTCAGGGAGAGGGGGTTGGGGGAGAGGGTAGCCCGGAAAGGGGAATGGGGAAAACCCTGCAAGGGTTGTCCCCCATAAGGTTTGCCGAGCGAAGCGAGGCAAAACAGCAGCAAGCCGTAAAACAAAGCTTTGTCCCGCATATCAAAATAAACCAAGCCGGCAGTCCCACCCCTCAGCCCCATTCCATATCGCAGATACCTCCACATTCCTCCTCTGCCCTCTGTCCTCCGACCTCTGCCATCTATCGGAAATCGCATGTTCACGTGATAATAGTTTAAAGCATAAACTGTCTATTTATTGCACATACCATGGTTAAATTTGTATGGTTCGACGAAAACTGTTAAAAAATACATTTTTGACTTGACAAGCGCTCCGAAAAATGCTATTATTTAAAAGCAGATAGGCAGGTGGTCACACCTATGGACTCTAACTACAAAACGACCGCCGACGCAGAGCTTCTTGGGCTTATAGACAGCGACGAGGAAGCCTACAGCGAGCTGATATCCCGCCATCTCCCGGCAATTATTAGAGCGGCGTCTATATATCAACAATCCCCCGCCGACCGCGATGACCTCGTTTCGGAGGGAATTTTGGGCTTGATGGCAGCCGCAAGGACATATTCAGAGAACCGAGGAGCAAGCTTCGGAACATATGCCTTCGTATGCGCAAACCGCAGAATGTTGTCTGCGCTCAAAAAGATACGCAAGATCAACATGATGGAGGGACCCATTGAGGGGATAGAGCCGAAGGATACCGAATCACCCGAAAAAACAGCCATCGAGAGGGAATTTTTGAGGGAGATATTCTCCGAGGCTGAGAGCTCATTCAGCGAGCTTGAGAGACGGGTTCTGATGTTATATCTCAGCGGAGAATCGTACGAGCGGATATCGTCTGCCCTCGGTATCGACCGCAAAGCCGTCGACAACGCTCTTTCGAGGGTCAGGGCAAAGCTTAGGCGCAAATTCGGATAAAGACCCGGCAGGGTTTTTATATATAAATACCAACAGACCTTTACCGATGGGTTGTTTAATAACAGGTCGGTGAATGCACGACTTGGTAAATAAATTAAGTGAGGGACATACCATGTTTGAGGACAAAACCTTAGTATGCCGCAGCTGCGGTAAGGAATTCGTTTTCACCGCCGGAGAGCAGGAATTCTACGCTGAAAAGGGCTTTGAAAACGAACCCAAGATGTGCCGTGACTGTCGCAAGAAAAAGAAAGAGGAAGGAAAGCAGTTCTTTACCGCCACCTGTGCCGCATGCGGCAAGGAGGCAAGAGTTCCCTTCCAGCCGCATGACGACCGACCGGTCTATTGCAGCGAGTGCTTTGCAAAGATGAAGGATCAGCAGGACTGATAAAATCCGGCGCAGCTCCAAGCGGGGTTGCGCTGAATTTTTTGGAGGATGGTTTATCTGCGCAGGTTTGGGGACAGGCTGCTGAGGTGATTGTGTGGGGACTTTATCTGCGTCTGCCCCGGCTTTTGGTGGTGAGGAAGGCTGAAGGCAGGGAGGGAAGGGGACTGCTAAGGAGAGTGGGCGCGTGGAAGAGGCAAGGGGTGCAGGGCGAAGCCCGTGCGACGAAGTCGCACCGCCGACGCTTCGCGTCGGCGCGCTGCCTGCGGCAGCGGGGCTTCGCCCCCTGCTCCCGTTGGTCGCACAGAGGACAGAGGATAGAAGTCAGAGGTCAGATTTTTATCTTTTACCCTGTGCTACTATCAGGACCGCGGTAGGGGCACTCAACTCCGCCAGCCCAGCCTTCCTTCCATCAAGCTCCGATAGAATCACCCAACCCTGCGCCAAGCCTTCCATCTAATTCCAATCTTTGATAGAAGCAGAATGCTTCCTGCAAATTTTGTCCTACCCCTACCCCCCGAATTGCGGCAAAAACTCTCAGAGCACGGGCAATCCCGCGGTTTCGATTGCGAAGTGCGAGCAGTAACAAAACCGGCATGTAATGCGACCCCGCAAGCCCTTTAAAAAGGGCTTGACCCTAAACTTGCCTTGTCCCGCCTAAACCCATCGTAAGATTTCTCCCTTCTTCCCTCTAACTTCTCCCCTCTAAAAACCCCTTGCATTTTCCCCGAATCTGTATTATAATAGTATCATGGAGCATAATAAGCTCGAACGGAGGTAGAAATATGTTAGAAATTACAAAAGATACCATAATCGGCGATATTCTTGACGTCGATTTCGGGTGCGCGCCCCTCTTCCTCGAGATGGGCATGCACTGCCTCGGCTGCCCTTCTTCCCGCGGCGAGACCGTCGCGGAAGCCTGCGCAGTCCACGGCAACGACCCCGATGAGCTCGTCGGCAAACTTCGGGCATATTTCGGGCAGAATGCCGATTAAACTCGCGCCGAGGCTATCCCTCTGCGCCGAAAGCGTCTCAAAAAACGCGATTTTACTCGATATCGGGACAGACCACGCCCATCTCCCTTGTTTTTTGGCGGAGACGGGCTGGGTCTGTCATGCCTATGCGTGCGACGTCGCCGACGGTCCTGTCTCAGCCGCGCTTCACACCGTTAAAGTTTTGAATTTGGAAGATAAGGTCGGCGTGCTCAGATCGGACGGTTTTAAGGATATTCCGGTCGATATTTTGGGCGCTGCGACCGACGTTGTGATCGCGGGAATGGGCGGCGAGCTGATCTGTGAAATTCTGTCATTACATCATCTGCTACGCGATTCGGTTCGGCTGATTCTTCAACCGAACACACGGGCGCCTATCCTTCGGCGTTTTTTGGCGGATAACGGGTTCAATATCGTCTCCGAAAAGGCTGCCGAGGAGGGAAAATTTGTATATACTGTCATGATCGCAGAGAGGGATCGTGACGGTTTGCGGCGGGTTATGACGGAGTTTGAAGCGGAAACGGGAAAATTAGACCCGAATGATCCCGCGGCGAAAAAATATCTGAAAAATAATGCAAATCGGCTTCGTCAGGCTGGCGAAGGAATGGCGCGCTCAGCCGATCCCGACGATAAAAAGGAAGCCGAGAGGCAGATCGGTCTTGCGGACGAGATCGAGAAATACATATCAAAAACCGGGAAATGAGGGGATTTTATGCCTACGGTTAAGGAAATTTACGGTTTTATCGACGGGTTTGCGCCCTTTTGCATTCAGGACGGCTTTGACAACAGCGGTCTTGCGGTCGGAAGTCTTGATGATACGCGTGAGATAAGCAGGGTGCTGATCGCCCTTGACGCGACCAATTCCGTCGTCGATGAAGCGGCTGAAAAGGGCGCGCAGATGATCGTCACCCATCACCCGATAATATTTCACTCAATTAAACATCTTGACATGACTCAGCCCTTTTCAAGGGCTTTGGCTAAGGGGATTTTCTGCCTCGGGGTGCACACCTGCCTCGATTCGGCTGAGTACGGGATCAGCGACATGATGGTCGATAAACTGGGCTTTGAAAATCTGAAAATCGTTCCGCACATTAACCGTCAGAACCCCGTGACGGGCGCACCCGTCGGCTACGGCGCGATGGCTAAATGCCCGAAAATGGGCGCCGAGGAGCTTGCAAGGCTCTGCAAGGAGCGCTTCGGGACCGCCGGGATAAGGTGGGTGGACGGCGGGAAGATGATCGACACCGTCGCCTGCGGGTCGGGCTCGAGTTCCGAAATTATGGAAGACGCGGCTCGGCTCGGGGCTCAGGCAGTCGTCACGGCTGACGTCAAGCACGACCGATTTTTGGAAGCCGAGCGGCTCGGGGTCACGCTGATCGACGCCGGGCACTATGAGACCGAGGCTATCGCGCTGCCCTATCTCAAGATGAAGCTTGAGGAGAGGTTTGCGGGGATAGCGTGCGAGGTAACGGAAGCGGATAGGGTGAAGAGGGGCTTCGCCCGTAGAAGATAGAGGTTAGAGGGTAGAAGGTAGATTCTGATTTTTTACCCGCTGCTTCTACCACACCCTTTCAGAAGCAATCAGCCCTTGCACAAGGCTTGCATATACACCTCTCAACCTGCGATAGGAGCAACAGCCCGGAGCTGAAGTTCTGACCTCTACCGCCTGCCCCCTAACCGCTTTGTGTGCGGGCTTGAACATGGGCGAAGCCCGACCGCGCGCGGGGCGCGCGGTCGCTGACGCCGCGAAGCGGCGTCAGCCGCAGCCTTCGGCTGCGGGGGCTTCGCCCGGTGCTCCCTGCGCTCGCACAGAGGACAGAAATCAGAAGTCAGAGGTCAGATTTTGATTTTTTACCCTCTCCTCCTACCACGCCCTGTCAGAAGCACCCAACCCGCGCGCAGGGCATGCATATACTCCCAACCTGCGATAGGAGCAACAGCCCGGAGCTAAAGTTCTGACCTCTACCGCCTGCCCCCTAACCGCTTTGTGTGCGGGCTTGAACATGGGCGAAGCCCGCCCGCGCGCGGGGCGCGCGGGCGCTGACGCCGCGAAGCGGCGTCAGCCGCAGCCTTCGGCTGCGGGGGCTTCGCCCCCGGGCTCCGCGCCCGTAGAAGATAGAGGTTAGAGGGTAGAAAGTAGATTTTGATCTTTTACCCTCTCCTCCTACCATGCCTTGTCAGAAGAACCCAGCCCTTGCACAAGGCTTGCATATACCCTCCAACCTGCGATAGGAGCAACAGCCCGGAGCTGAAGTTCTGACCTCTACCGCCTATCCCCTAACCTTTCTGTGCGCGGGCTTACACATGGGCGAAGCCCGCCCGCGCGCTTCGCGCGCGGGCGCTGACGCCGCGAAGCGGCGTCAGCCGCAGCCTTCGGCTGCGGGGGCTTCGCCCGGTGCTCCCTGCGCTCGCACAGAGGACAGAAATCAGAAGTCAGAGGTCAGATTTTGATTTTTTACCCTCTCCTCCTACCGCATCCTGTCAGAAGCACCCAACCCACCCATAAATTCTACCCCCACCCTCCCCCCAATCTCTGAAAAGGAGTTCACCATGGCGCTTGACGGCATATTTTTAAGTCTTATCAAAAAAGAGCTCGAGGCGGCGCTGATAGGCGCGCGCGTTGACAAAATCCACCAGCCCTCCCGCGAGAGCCTCGTTATATCCCTGCGCACGGTCGGTCAGGGGCTCAAAAAGCTGATGATCTCGTCGTCCGCGGGGACTGCTCGAATCCACCTCACCGACCGCGAACCCGAAAATCCGAAAGTCCCGCCGATGTTTTGCATGCTTCTTCGCAAGCACATCGGTGCGGGTCGGCTTGTCGCGATACGGCAGGACGGCTTCGAGCGAATTTTGTTTTTGGATTTTGAAGCTGCTGATGAATTCGGCGACCGCGTCACCCTGACGCTTGCGGTCGAGATAATGGGCAGATGCTCGAACATCATGCTGATCTCCGAAAGCGGTCGGGTGATCGACGCCATCAAGCGGGTCAGCGAGGACATGTCCCGGGTCAGGCGAATCTATCCCGGCATCGACTACACCCTTCCTCCGAGGGATAAGCGCCTCAATCCGCTTGATTTTTCCCGCGATGAATTATTTAATGAGCTTGATAAATCCTCCTCCGAACTTTCAAAAGCGTTGGTGAAGATTTTTGAAGGCATTTCCCCGATATATGCCCGCGAAGCCGCATTTTTTGCATGTCACGGGGTTGAGAAGATCGCCAATGAGCTTACCGAATCCGACAAGACCCGGCTCGCCTATTTCCTTGAGGACGTCAGGGACAAGATAGCGGCGGGCGAGAATAAATATTACATTTTGCGGGACCGCGACGGGCTGATGAAGGACTTTTGCTTTACAAAGATCAATCAGTACGGCGGGCTGATGTTCGACCGGGAGTTCTCGTCGCCGTCTGCTCTTTTGGATTATTTTTACTCCGAACGGGATACGCTCTTACAGACTAAACAGCGCGCCGACGACCTCTTCAGGCTCTTAACATCATTAAACGAAAGGGTCCGCAGGAGAGTATCATCACAAAAAATCGAGCTCGACGAATGCAAAAACCGTGAGGAGCTGCGCATAAAGGGCGATCTCATCACCGCCAACCTCTACCGCCTCGAAAAGGGCATGAGCGAGGCAAGGGTGGAGAATTTCTATGAAGAAGGCAGCCCGGAGATATCAATCCCCCTCGATTTAAAGCTCACCCCGGCTCAGAACGCGCAGAAGTATTATTCCGAATACCGCAAGCAGGAGACCGCAGACAAGATGCTCAGAAACCTCATCGAGAAGGGCGAGGAGGAGATAAAATATCTCGAATCGGTCTTTGATTCGCTGTCGCGGGCGACGACCGAGGGCGAGCTTTCCGAGATACGCGAAGAGCTCTCGGCAGGCGGATATCTAAGATCAAGAGGCGCCAAAAAACAGCAGAAACCCCTTCCCCCGGCACAGTATTTATCGACCGAGGGGTTTAAGATCCTGTCGGGCAGGAATAATCTTCAAAACGACCGCCTGACCCTCAGAACAGCCGCAAAAACCGATATTTGGCTGCATGTCAAGGACATCACCGGGTCGCATGTCGTCATCATCTGCGACGGTTTGCAGCCGGGTGAGGAGACGGTTTCTGAAGCCGCGATGATCGCCGCGTATAACTCGTCGGCAAGAAACGGCTCGAACGTGCCGGTAGATTATACGCAGGTAAAATATGTCAAAAAACCGTCGGGAGCAAAGCCCGGAATGGTTATTTATACCAATCAAAAGACGCTCTATGTCACGCCGGACATGGAGGAGGTCGAGAGGCTGAAAGCGAGGAAGCAGGCATGAAAACGAATCTTCCGAAGCGGCTTTTGCGCGCGCTGCCGTTTATCATCGTGACTTTGGGGATATTTTTGGCGCTGCCTTTTGCGGCGATCGCGCTCGGCAACGGGGCTTTGTATGTGGTCGGCGTGCCGCTTTTGGACTGCTGCGGGGTGTGCGCCGTGGGGTATTTTTACGGCAGAAAAAACGGTCGGGACCCGTTGATGCCGGTGATCAGCGGGGTGCTTTTCGTTCCGATAATGTTTATTTTTTACAATTCCTCGGCGTGGATATATTTGCTTCTTCTTCCGATCTTCTCCTATGTGGGAGAATGCATCGGGACGCTGTACGGTCAAAGATTCGGAAAATAATGCGGGTTGTGTAGGTTTGTCAATGATATGTTACACTCGCCTCAAAAAAAGTTGAACCTTCTTCCCCTCCGAGGAGCCGTAGGCGA
>CANQYD010000043.1 GCA_947627985.1 uncultured Clostridia bacterium | reverse complement strand
TGCCTTCAAAGAGGGCGACGAAGTCGCCCGAAGCCGGAGGGGTGTGGGGAACCCCGCAGGGGTGCCCCACAGCCGGAGGGGGAATGAAAACAGTCCGGTGGACTGTTTTCATCGGGGGAACCCTCGCCGGGGGTTCCCCCAACAAAAAACCGGCGACGAAGTCGCCCGGAGCCCCCTCTCCCTTTAGGGAGAGGGGGTTGGGGGTGAGGGTAAGCCCCTCCCCTCGGGGAGGGGCTGGGGTGGGGGAAAGCCCGGAAAGGGGCTTGGGGAAAACCCCGCAGGGGTTGTCCCCATGGGGTTTGCCGAGCGAAGCGAGGCAAAATAGCTGTGCAGACGGGAAAACTGCTTTGTTACGCATAGCTTGGGAAATTAGGGAAGCCTGATATCATGCAAGTGCGCTATATCCGTCGCGCCCATTTAAAAAGGTGTTGGCTGTGCTTTCTCACCCGCCGCGCCTTTTATAGGTGTTGGAAAGTGTTGGTCATAGTTTCCAGCCAGCCATTCCTTTTGTAAAAGGTATTGGTCAGTTGTTGCTTTTACTTTCCCACCCGCCGTCCCTTTGCTAAAAGGTATATCAAATTCCCGCAGAGCGGTAATTTGATATGCTATCTAAAGCCCCCACCCCATCAAAGCTTGCGCAGACCTACACGAACTACAGCCCCTCCCCAAGGAGGGGTCGGACCTTGGCACAGGGCTTGGTGCCCCTACCAAGCCGTAGCAGAAGCTGAAGGAAAAAGATAAAATCTGACCTCTGACTTCTGACATCTGTCCTCTGTGCGGGTACGCACCGGGCGAAGCCCCCGGCGCCTTCGGCGCCGGCTGCCGCCGCTCCGCGGCGGCAGCGACCGCGCTCGCGCGCGGTCGGGCTTCGCCCTCCACCCCCTGCTCCATCGCCCCACCGACACCCGCAGAAGCCCTTCACCAAGCCCTTTTCACCTCTCAGCCCCTCTCAGGAGCAGAAAGTAAAGCCAAAGTCTACCTTCTATCCCCTACCCTCTTCCCTCTAAATAATGTCCGCCTCGTCAACGTCGTCTCCCCCGAGATCGACCGCCTCGCCGTTCATCAGCTTCTTGAGGTTCTCAAACTCCTCGTCGGTCAAGGTCACGCCCTTGCCCATTCTCGAATGGTCCGGGGACCACTCCCTGATGTCGTACTTCGGGGGGTAGCCGTTCCAGCTGACGCGGTTGAGCTCCTTCGTCCAGCCCTTCGCGTTCTCCGAGAGCACGCCTAAGTTTTCGGTGATTTCATACTTGAGTTCTGCCATTTTCATTTACTCCTTACATATTTTATTTAAAATGGGTATTTTATCTAATATTTTTTGGGGGATTATATATCCCGCCGCGTGACACAGCTCCTTAAAATTGATCCCGAAGACCATCAGGAACAGCCCCGCTAAGGCGATGTAGATATACCCCGACGAAAATTGATTCAGCACCGCCATCGCGATCAGTATCGCCGTGTTTATCAGTATCCCCCCGAGGCTGAAGCGGAAGCGGATGATCTTTGAAGTATCGAAGAGCCGGAAGAAGAATACCGCAAAATATGCCGCAAAGGTCGCCGTCGCAGCTCCGTAGATGCCGAATTTCGGTATCAGCGCGAAGTTCAGAATTATGTTGATGATCCCGGCAGCCAGCGACGTCGCAAAGCTTCGGCGGGTCCGCTTTTCCGCGATGTACACCGATCCCAGAAAGACGTTGTAGCAGGTAAAGACCGTCGCCAAGGTCAGTATCGGGGAATATAACATCGCCTCACGGTACGCGGGATTCACCCAGACATAAGTAAGAGGTCGGTTTATCAGCAGCACCCCGGCAGCCATCACATACATAAAAGCCTGATTGAGCTTAAATACCGACGTGTAGAAATCTTCTCTTCCGACTGAGCCGTTTTCCTGTATCGCCGACATGTTCCACGCCTGCGAAAACATCGTGAAGATCGTCGTGATGATGGTCGGTATCTTGTAGGCGACGGTGTTTATGCCGTTCATCGCCTGACCGTGGAAATATACTATTATAAAGCGGTCGGATATCGACGTCACCAGCCAAAGAAGCGTCGTCGGCACCAAAGGCGCACAGTAGCGTATCATCTCCCGAAGCGAAGATAATTTAAAACTCTTCGGTCGGACATGTTTATATAATCCCGCCGCTATGAACAGAAAAATTCCCGAACAGAAGTCGGAGAGAATGATCGCTAAAAGATATCCTTCCATTCCCCACTTGAATTTCAGGAGGAATAAAATGTTAAAGAGGATCATCATCGCCGTCGTCAGTATCCCGTCAAACGCAAAGAGCCGAACCTTTTCAAGGGACCGGGTGTAGGTCGCGTTGAGCTGCTTCAGCGACGCGGTCCATACATATATATATAATATGAGCGAACTGCCTTTTAAGAATTCAAGGCGGGAGAGGATCGGGAAGACCGCCGCCATCGCGACAAGCCCGGTGCAGACGATCCCGAGACAGGTCGTATATACGGTCTGCCGCTGCTCCGGAGTCTTTGAGTCGAGCCCGAAGCGAAGAGCCGCGTCGGAGGCTGAGAGGGTGAAGATCGGCAGGAGGATATTTGCGGTCTGGGCGATGAGGTCGGCTCGCCCGTACTGATCGGGGCTGAGGGCGGCAGTGTAGAGCGGGACAAGAATCAGCACCAGAAGTTTTGAGCCGAAGGAGCCGATTGCGAAGATCAGGGTGTTTGAGAATAGTTTTTTGTAGCTTTTTCCGTCAACAACCACCTCGCCGCCTCCTTTTGCGATAGTACGATTATATTATAGCGCGGGCGGGGGAAAAAATCAAGAGCAATCAGAGGTCAGATGTGAGAAATCAGATATCAGATTCTGCGCAAGCCCAAATTCGAGACAAGTCAAAAAGGTTTTGCCCCGCTTTTCCTCAAGTGAACAAGCTGGTTTTGCAACCAATTGCACTTCGCAATCAAAAACGCAGATTGCTCGTGCTCTTGGACAAAACTCCGCGTCTGCGGGAACCCCGCAAAGCCTATCCCCCAAAAGAAACCCCGCCGACGCACCGTCAGCGGGGTCCTTATTCATTACATTATCACGCCAGTCTCATTCTATAAGTAACGCTGTACGTCTTGCAGTCGTCCGGGTTGTCGTAATTCTTCTTCGAGGTCTTTCTTGCGCTCGTGATCGGCGCGACGAGCTCGCTCTGGAACACCTTCAGGGTGAAGTGGTCGTTGAACTTGCGGAACTCCGACTCGTTGGTGAACTGGAATCTGATGTATACATACTTGGAATCCTTGTCGTTGCCGGCGTCCTTGATAAGCTGCTTCGCCAGCGCAACGCCTTGGTCGTAAGTATCGACCGAGAGACCGTTCAGCCTGTACCAGTTGAGGTCGTTGGAGGTCGCGGAAGGCATTCTGTAGTATTTTGAGAGATCGTATACCGTCCTCGTGCCCCTGATGAAGCTGTCGCTCACGCAGAGGTAGTCGTAGTTGCAGTAACTCGGGTCTTCCTCGGTGATTGAGCCCTCGGGATCGCCCCAAGTGGTATCGACGTTGTACCAGTTGCCGCCGATCTTGACCTTGACCCATGCATGCATCTGCTCGTCGCGACCGACGTCGTAGACAACGTCAAGTCCCGCTTTGGACAAGAGATAGAAGGTCGCCTTTGCATATCCTAAGCATGTCGCGCCGCCGTCGACGATCGGACCGTAGGAAGAGCCTCCGTAAGCGCCGCCGTAGACGGTGTTCTTGCAGAGATATTCATAAATATACTTAACTTTATTGTATTCGGAATATCCCGCGCAGCGGTCGACGATCTTTGCCGCGTTGCTCTCAAGCTTCGACTGCATGTTCCGGGCTTCTTCCTTGGTGCTCACATAGTAAAGGAGCTTGATGGTGGAGTTGCCCAAAAGCTGCGCGCGGTCGAAGTAGCAGTATCCGGTGCCCAAAAGACCGATGATCTTTCCGGCGATATCCTCCGTCTCATCGGCATTTAAGAAGTCTCCGAGATATACGGCGCTGTCGAGGTTTGCGATGGAATTTGCGATAGCCGTCATCGCGTCAAGATAGCGCTGCTCGGTGAAGAGCCCTGCCATGTACTCGCAGGCGTTGTCCTGAATCCACTGGGTGGAGAGATTTGCCACAATGCTCGACGGGGTCTGAGTCTGAGTTTGGGTCTGCGTCTGAGTCTGGGGAGTGTCTATATATTCCTCGGTCTCCTCGTCGTCCACATACTCCTCTTCCTCCTCGTCGCTGCTTGCCGCCGTGGTGGAAACAGGCTTCTGAGTTGTCTCCGCGGGCTTTTTGTCGGTGATGTAGAGATTTGATACATATCCCTTGTCGCCCTTGAATTCTATCTGATACCAACCGGTCGAAGCGCGTCCGATGACCTTGACCTCGTCGCCTTTGGCAAGCGCGCCGAGCTTATCAAAATCGGTGGACGGACCCTTTCTGACGTTCAAAGACATAGTGGAGTACATGGTCGCGCTCATCGGCTCGACGGTGTAGTCGTCCTTGGAAGTCTTCTTGGTCTCGGCTTTGGTGGCAGCCTCGGTGGTGGTTACGGCGGTAGTCGTTGCGGGAGCCGTCGTCTCGGCGACGGTCGTCGTCGGCGCGGGGGTGGTGACGGGCTCGGTGGTGGTCGGAGCTGTCGTCTCTATCGGCGGTTCCGTAACCGGCAGATCGATGGAGCCGACGGGCTGCTCAAGGGGTTCCTCCTCTACCCGACCGCAGGCGGAAAGCATGCTCACCGCCATAAGTCCCGCAAGGAGAAGTGCCGCAAGGCGTTTGGTCTTCATGGTTGATTCCTCCAGTTCTCTTTTGATTTATTCTGCGTAGGTCAGATTGATGATAAATGTGTACTGTCCGACGCCGTCTTCATATCCGTTGTAGACCGACCAGCTCGTCGGCTTGAAGGGCACGCCGTTGTTCTCGACCGCGTCCTTGAGAAGCTGCATGATCTCGCCGTGGCTTCCGTCCGAGCGGTTCGCCTTGAGCATTCTGTCGCGGATATCGTCGTAGACGTCTCCGTCGGTAACTCTAAGATATACATAGTGGCGGTTTTCTGCGGCGCAATCTAAAATCTGCTTTTCGATCGAAGCCTTAGCCTCGTCATATGTCGAGACGCAGCAGCCTTCCTGAATGTGATAGTTCATCTCCATCGACTCGGCTACGGGTTCCTCAAAGAAGCGGTTTTCATGCTTTTCCTTGTGATCCTTCAAAAGCTCCTCGTCGGATATGAGGAAGTAGTCGTAGCTGATGTATGCGGGGTCGTCCTTCTCGGCGGGGTCAGCCCATGTCGGGTCGAGGATATACCATTTTCCGTCGGAAAGCTTAACGTAGTTCCATTTGTGGGTGACGGCTTCATCGGAACCCACGCCTACGCACCAGACCGTCTCAAATCCGGCTCTTGAAAGCAAAAGATGCATGGCGTCGGCATATCCCTGACATGTAGCCTGTCCGTCGACCAGTGCGCCGTATGCGGTGTAGAAGGTCGGGATCGAATCGGAGTAGGTGCAGTTGAAGACGAGGGTATCGTGGAGGTAGCGGAGTTTTTCATATTCCGAACCGTCCGGCATTCCCGCGACAATCTCGTCGACGCGCTCGTTTAAGCGCCTTGTCATCTCCCAGCCCTCTGCCTCGGTGCTGATGAGGTCGTAATTGAAAACGATCGTGAGGGCGTCGATGTTGCCGTCCTCGTCGTTGTCGTGCTTGACGAATCTGTTGCGGACGTAGGGATAATCCATCGCGCAGTTCAGAATGAGCTGCATAAACTCATAGTTTTCCTCTTCACCCATCGGGTATTTTAAAGTGATGAAGCCGGTGATATCGCGGATCGCCGTCATCGCGGAGGCAAGATTTTCCTTCATCTCATTCGAGAGCCTCTCCCAGATGTACTCGATGCCGTTTTCCTTGACGAATGTGAGGTCGTAGCCGTTCCAAGTCTCGCCGGTGGTGGGGTTGGGATTGCCTCCGACCGTGGTCTCGACCGGCGGATTATCGGTCTGCTCGGGCGGAAGCACATCTTCCCCGGCGGTGACCTCCGGAGGGGTCTCGGGGGTGACGTCGCCGCTGACTGCCGGAGCAGGAGACGGTTCAGGGTTTTCATCGATCTTATCTCCGCACGCGGTGAAGAGGCTGAGAGCCATCATCATCGCAAGGAGGACAGACATTATTCTCTTCATTTTCAAAATCCTTCCTTTGTAACACTTCTTTCCCGTTGCCGGGGTGGCATGAAAATACATAATACCACCTTTTAATAATAACGTCAAACGGGCGATTTGTCAAGGGCTTGGGGAGGATTTTCGGGAAAAAAGATTAGGGGGAAGCGCGGTACCGACCTTATGTAAAAGGTATTCGTTCATTTTCCGGGCGGAAAATGAACGAATGCTATTGGAAGTAGACCCCTACCCCCGGGGTGGCTTGTGCAGACTTGTAGTAAAGCGGAGCCCCCTCCCCCTAAAAGGGGAGGGGGTATGACTTGCTCAAAAACTTGCTCATCGCACTTCGCAATCGAAAACGCAAGATTGCTCGTGCTCTGAGAGTTTTTGTCGCAAGTCGGGGGTGGGGGTGAGAAAAAGGTAGCAGGGAGCATTCTG
This sequence comes from uncultured Clostridia bacterium, assembly GCA_947627985.1. Lineage (GTDB taxonomy): Bacteria > Bacillota > Clostridia > Oscillospirales > Ruminococcaceae > Faeciplasma. The sequence continues at coordinate 9,611 of CANQYD010000043.1, read as the reverse complement.
CTTGTATCACAGGCTTAAGCTATATGCAAGCCTTGGCACAGGGTCGTGTGCCTCTTACAGGGAAAATCAGGAGCAGAAGGCTCGGGGCGAAGCCCCCGGCACCTTCGGTGCCGGCTTCCACGGCTTCGCCGTGGAAGCGACCGCGCTCGCGCGCGGTCGGGCTTCGCCCTTCCCTCCCCCGCCTCTCCCGCAAAACCCTCCCAAACCCCCATCACCCCAAGTCAGCTCCAAGCCTCCCTCCCCCACTCCCCTCTCCTCGACCCACCCCGCAAAAAAGCCCCGGCACCAGCCGAGGCTTTCACATTATAATCCGTCAATTTCTCATGCACTTTTCAAAATCCGGGCACGCGTCGCAGCAGAAGTCGCATTCGGTGCCGTCATCAGCTGTCTCCAGAGCTGTGCCGATATATTTTACTGAATGTATAATTCCCAGTGCGAAGTTCAACATCGCCATCACAGCCATCAGCGCGCCGGTCAGGCTGTTCTTACTCCGGATATTTTTCACCGCGGCAATCAGCCCCAAGAGTCCCGCGGCAAAGGACAGCCCCGAGATCGCCATCGTTTTTACAGCTTCCTTGTTTTTCATTTTCCATTACCTCCTGTAATATATTCTTTATATTTTACTTCCTGTATCACTTTTTCGCGGATTTGATATGCCTGTACGCCAAAAATCCGTACCCGCCGGAGATTATCGCCTCGAGCGTGCCCTCGACCTTTTTGCCCTCGGCTATGGTCAGATCGGCTATCTTAGCCCAGACGACGGCGCAGGCAATATCCAAAATGCCGACCGTCAGAAAGTGCTTATCCCGCTTATCTTCTAATTTTTTCCTCGTCCTCGAAATCATAATTATACTCCTTGTAATAATCAGTCTCCGACATATTCCACCATCACGGCGCTCGTCACGCCTTCGACGGCGTTGAATTTGTCAAGAATCTGAGATGATTTTTTGTTAAACTTAATGTCAAAAGTCAGCTCATTTTCATCGCCGTATTTCGCCTTTCCCCGAAGCTTTCCCTTCGACTCCGACATCAGCTTGTCCACCGATTCTGCCGCCTCATCGCGATATTTTACGACCATCACAAACGTCCTCCGACCCTTTGAGATCAGCGTAAAGAGGATATACACAAGCGAAATTGCGGCGGTCGCGATCAGTGCAAACGGGTAAAGACCCGCGCCCGAAGCGATGCCGACGGCGATCCCGAAGAACAAAAACCCGACGTCGAGGGGGTCCTTGACGGCTGAGCGGAACCTGACGATCGACAGCGCGCCGACCATTCCGAGCGACAAAACGAGGTTCGAGCCGATCGTGATGACGATAAACGCCGTGATGACCGTCGTCATGACTATCAAAAGCGCGAAATTCTCGCTGTAGACGGCGCCCCGGTAGAAGAGCCGGTAGACGGCGTAGATGATGAGCCCGCAGACAGCGGCGCAGGCAAGCGAGACGAGAATAAACGCGACGGTGAGGTGTTCGACGAGACCGAGCTGCTCGATCGACTCGCGGAGTACAGAGCGAAGTGATTGCATGGTGATGTTCCTTTCAAATTGTTTTGTTTGTTAATTATTTTTGGGATATTTCCCGCCCCGGGCTTTGATTAAACGACAGCCGATATCATGCCCCCGCAGCCCTGCGGCAATAATTTCAGATAAACCGGGAGAATATGTATGTTCCCCGAAGCCGACTGCTGTTCAGGCTCATGTAACCGGCAATAATGCAGATCACCGAGCCGGCAGCAAAATTCATGATAAACTTAAATAGTCGGTTTAAAAGCCTTGAGCGACTCGGAGCAAAGGGTGAATTTTGATAGCGCGAGGCGGTCGCCGCGGGCTGATGCGATCACGCCTTGCAGGTGCTTCGGGAAGACGTCGTTGTATTTTACTTCCAAAATCACCGAGCCGTCCGGAAATACCGGCACCGTCGGGAGGCTTTTTGAGAAGATATCCGTCCCCGAGATTCCCGCGTGAAGGGCTTTGTCGAAGGTTATTCTGACCTCGGAAACCGGGTGAATGTACGCCTCACGCACATAATCGACGATTGCCGACGGCTTTAATCCTCGGGATCGGGAAAGCGCGTAAACCTCGTCGGCAAGCGGGTCCGAGAGATCGGCAAGAGGTGAAAAATCGCCGTTTATGACACTAAGCGCGGCGCTTTTCGGGATGGATACTCCCCGCTTTCTGATCCTGTCGCCGTGCTTTTCCTTGCATTCGAGCCGGATAATACCGTCCGAAAAATTGTAGATTCTGAGGCGGTATTTTTTCCTGTCGGCGACGCCCGCAAGCTTGTCCCGATATGCCGAGCGGCTCAGATCATCAAAATATAAACTGCGGATAAAATATTCCCCCAAATCGCCGGAATGGGGGTCTTTTTGCAAAAGCCCCGAGAGGACCGGTCGCAAGGCGTCGGCTGCCGCGTTCGGTATCAAAAGCTTAATCTCATGTCTAAGCGAGGGCATGGCTCACTCCTTTCCCGGAGTGAGGTCGGAAAGCCTTTTTTCCTCCTCAAGTATGTGGAGCTCCTCGGTCGCGAAGTGGAGCTTTGTGAGGACGTTTCTTGCGGTGAGCGGGAAGACGAAGTAGGTGTCCTCGAGGGTGGCAAGGTCGATGGCGTCTCCCCTGCCCTTAAAGTTGTATTCGATATGCACCGAGCGCATCGAGGCGACCGAGCGGTTGAACTCGAATTTGCCGTCCAAGATGTCGCCCGACATCGTGAAGCCGTTTTCATCGTGGACAAGTTTTACGGTGCCGATGGTCTCGAAGCCGATCTTGCCGTTCACAAGTCTTTCAAGGCGGGCTGTATCCTCAAAATGATACCTGCCTTCTTCCACCTCGCGGCGGACGTTTTCGCGTTCCCATCTGTACCAATCGGGGACGTGGGTGAATATATCGGGACCGTTTTCGCGGTGCAACACGCCGTAGTCGTCCATCTCCCAGATCGAACCGCATTCCGAGCACCAAATCTTGCTGCCTTTTGAATCGGTCGAGAACTCCTTGCCGCAGACGGGACATTGATATAAAATTTTGTGGATATTCTGCGCCCTCTGAGAGCACTTCATCGGGAGCTTATTGTCCCTGATATAGGCGTAGTCGTCGTAGACAAAAGCCTCTTCGATGCGGCGCTGAATCTCCTCAGCCGGGAGCTTAAGTACCTCCTCCCGGGTCACTATCTGCCGAAGCTCCCCTTGGATAGGGACTTTGCGGTAGGGTCTTTTATTCCACTGGGGGGAGCGTATGAAATTCCCCTTCGCGATGAATACGCAGACCGGGACCTTAGCCTTTTTCGCAAGCTTGCCGAGGGCTCCGTCGAGCTGCTCGTTTATTCCCGCGAGGGAAAATCTCGCCTCGGGATAGATGGTGCAGCATATCTTCTGACGGGTCAGGGCGTTGAGAATATGCCGGACTACTGTCAGATCGGCGGTGAATTTGCGTTTATAGATGCCGCCGACGCCCCTCATCAACCACTCCCTGCCGATAAATTCCTCGATGGAAATCACCCAGCTCGTCCGGCAGGGAAAAATCGCCTTGACCGCAAGCGGGAAGTCGATGAAGGAGCCGTGGTTGCACAAAAGCAGGAACGGGGGCTTGAGCCCCTTGCAATCGACTTTTGTGATCTCGGAGCCGCCGGCGATCTTTGAAAAGATCGTCGAGCCTCCCCACTCTATCGGAAGGAGGTAGGGCTTGGGCTTGCCTGCTTTTTTCTTGGTATCGAATGCTTTTTGCTCGGGCATTTTTAACACACCTTTCTTGGGTTTTGGGTGGGGGTTTGGGGGTGAGTGCAGGAGGGAGGGTGGGGGCGCGGGGGCGAAGCCCCGTCGCGCGCGAGCGCGACGCGACGACGGAGTCGTCGGTGCGACTTCGTCGCACGGGCTTCGCCCGTGGCTCCTGCCTCGCAGAAGCCTCGTCAGAGGCACCAAGGCTTGGCAGGTCGATCTCCTGCTCTCAGCTCCTTTTTGGGGCTGTGAGGTGGGAAAGACCTTTGTAGAAGTCACCTGCCGGGTTTGATAGGAGGCTTGCGCAGAAGGTGGGTAGGGTGCAGGGCGAAGCCCCGTCGCGCGCGAGCGCGACGCGACGACGGAGTCGTCGGTGCGACTTCGTCGCACGGGCTTCGCCCGTGACCTCCTGCCTCGCAGAAACCTCGGCAGGGGCACCGCTCGCCATGCCGGTCTCCTGCTCTCAGCCGCTTTTTGAGGCTGAAAGCCGGAAAATCCCTTTGTAAAAGCCTCCCCTTACCCCTTTCTTATCATCATCAGCCCCAGAGTCCCCGCTCCGCAGTGGCTGGAAATAGTAGCTCCCGCATGGGTCTCGATGACGGTCTCAAAACCGCTCTCGCGCGCCTTATCCATCGCCGCAGCAACGATCTCGGGATCGGCATAGGAGTGCACCACAAAGCAGAGCCGCTTGTCAAGATCGTCTCTGCCGTCAATCCTGCCGGCGACATAGTCCATGATCGACTTCTGAGCCGAGCCGCGGTACTTCCTGCCGACGTCCATCGAGCCGTTTTCCATGTTGATCTCGGGTCTCAGCTTTAAAAGATTAGCCCCGAAAGCCAGCACGCTCGAGCATCTCCCGCCTTTTTGCAGGTATTCAAGTGTCTGCAAGACAAAACTGCAATCGACCCGGGCTTTTAAATCATCAAGTTTTTTGACGATTTCTCCTGCGCTCATTCCTTCTTCGGCATACTTTCCCGCGGCGAGGACCAATATCCCCGAGCCCGATGAAAGTAGTCTTGAATCTACGGCATATACCCCGCCGAGATCGGCTGCCGCAATTCTTGCGTTTTGGTGGCAGGCTGAAATCTCGCTCGAGATGTTTATATGTATTATCTCATATCCCTGCTCCCGGTATTTTTTCCAGTGGGAGATGTATTCATATTCCGAGATTGCTGAGGTCTTCGGCAATACGCCTGTTTTTGCGACATAATCGTAAAGCTCCGAGACCTGAAGGCTGACTCCGTCCTGTCTCAGGTCGTCCCCCAGAAGGACCCCGAGCGGTATCACCTCTACCCCGAAGCGCTCATAGAGCTCCGGCGTCAGGTCGCAGGTGGAATCGCAGGTGATCTTGATTTTTGACATAGTAATTGCTCCTTTAGTATACGAGGTTGCTTTTTATATATGATCGCCCAAGGCGGTTCATAACTTTTTCGGGAGTATTATTTATAAAGGCAAATCAGAATTTAATTGTATGTTCTGAAAAGAGTTGAACCAAGCCCTATCTTCAAACGCCTTTTTCTTAGGCGTTGTTGGCTCGGTCTTAGCGATTCCGACAGGTAAAAAGCATATCAAATCGTAATCATCGGGTACATTTAATATCTTTGCCATTTTATAACCAATCTTATCATCATCTGTAATATGACCTTCGTACCAACAACTCTGGTATCCGAGTTCAACTATTGCAAGGAGCATATTTTCTATTGCAGCAGAATAGTCCTGCACTGCAAAGCATCTATCACGATAAGCATTGATCTTTTGAGTAAGAACACATATTATGCAAGGCGCTGTCTCTCCGACAGGCGGATCTATGACTTCGTGCAGTTTGTTAAGTGTTTCCTTGTCGTCTACGGCTATCAAACTTGTTGTTTGCTTATTGCAGCCTGATGGGGCACTTAATCCTGCTTTCATAATAGTTATTAAATCTTCTCTCGGAACAGGTTCTGACTTATATTCTCCTCTATAACTGTGTCGGTTGATAATAGCATCTAAAACATTCAATCTGATTTACCTCCTGTAAATTTCGATTTATCTCTAACCTCTATCCTCTACCCCCTACCCTCTACCAATGCCACTCCGGCTCGGGTATCTCGGTCGGCAAAATCCTCTCCTTATTGTTGATTGAGACCTCAATATAACTCCCTGTATAATTATCTAACTGCAATCCCGACTTTTTATGGGAAATTCTGAGAGGAACCTCGGAGACAGTCTCCCCATCTCCGTCTCTTAACGTCAGCGTCTCCCCCTCTTTGAGGTTGAAGCCGAGCTCGATCGCGCCCAGCGCGTCGGCTCTTGTGTAATTCTTCCCGATCAGGCGGATTTCACCCCCGGGCTGAACGGTCATCGTCGGCAGGACAAACTCGTTTGAGCCGTCCGAGACGGTCATTCCCTGAGTTGATGCGGCTTTGTCTCCGTAGTTTCTGAGAACAACGCAGTCCCCGCCGGCAGTCCCCTTGTAGACCGCCTGATATATCTTTATGCCGGAGGTTTTCCGCAGATTCAGCTTGATATCGATATTTTCGCCGTAGATTTCGTCCGAAATGACGGTATGCGGCTCGGTCACGGTCCTGCCGTTTATCTCCCAGCTGACAAACTCCGTCCCCTGCTCAAGCTCGGGATATATCTCTATCTCCATGCCGTTAAAGTACCAGCCGTCAAAAGCGGCTCCCCCCGGGACCACCTTCGCCGTGTTGATGACGACGGTCGCGCCGTCAGCGGGTTCCGCCTTTACGGTGTAGAATTCCTCGCGGTTGTAGCAGTCCGGGAATACTTTAGCCATCTGCATTCTTGCGGCTATGGGTCGCTGAATGAGATAATTCTTGCAGGTCAGAAGCTCCCGCTCGACGCCCCATGCTCCGGCTTTTCCCTCTTCGGAAGCCGCGACAAGTTCATGGAGGCGCAGATTGCAATATTCATCTAAAAATGCCCCCGCTCTTTCCGCGTTAAAGTAGTAGCCCGATATATCGCACAAAATCGAGACGAACCGCTCCCTGATATCCTCACGCTTGCAAAGCGCGATCAGAAGGTCGGAACGCTTGTAATACATATCGCCCTTGTCATGGACGTCGAGGCGCCAGTCCTCCGGGAAGGTCCCGAAGAAGTCCTCTTTTAAGAGCGCGGACATGTGATTTGACAGGAAATCGTTTCCGTAGAGCCCGAGCGCAAAGTCGGTGTCGTAGAGCATATACCTCCACTTGCCGTCGTAGGGCGCTTCGTCCGATTTCGGCACCGAGCCCGATGAATAGCGGTAAACTTTATAATTATTGTTGGGCCAGTCCCCGTTTCCGATGTAAGAGTTGAGGGCGTAGTAGGTGAGGAAGTTGTCGATGTCTATCATCTCGGAGAGTTCGGCAAATGTCTGATCGTCGGTCAGATCCTTATATGCATAGTCGTACATATCCCGCCAGTCCTGATTTTTACGAGCCCAGTCGGGGTCCTCCTCGTCCTCGATCATCATGTACTCGCAGCCCTTTAAGATGTCCCATGAGCCGTCCTCAACGCAGTATTTGTGGTCGAGATAGTCCTCCGAAAAGACCTGCTGGAGCCATGCAAAACCGTAGTATTCGCCGTTTAGGAACACCGCCGCGGGTCGGGATTCCTTTGTCTCGATCCCGGTGGCTTTTGCGGCAGCGGAGATGGCGTCGTCGCGGGCATAAAGATATCCCGCGTCGTTTGCGCATGCCCTGAGCGAGAGCTTTTTTGAGGAGACGATCTTATTTCCCGATGAATCAAGGGCGTTCGGGAAGAAGTCGTAGCGGAAGCGGTTGTTGACGGGGTCATACTCGGTTCGTGCGTAAAGCCGCAGATTTTTTTGATTATTCGATCTGCTCCAACCTCCGAAGATGCGAAGCCCGCAGTTTTGGGAGATCACGCAGGTGCCGTCATATTCAAAAACTTCAACATAACAGGGTCGCTCGCCGGCTCTTCCCCGCTGATTCCAGTTTGCAGGGTCGGTCGGCTGAAGCCCGGGATACCGCTCGTCGTCGGGGAGGGCAAGATAATCGTCCCTCATCTTCCCCTCGATGAAAATGCCGTCCTCATAATTATAAAGATAATCCGGGTCGACCGTCACCGAAAATACAAGGCAGTCGAAGCGGTTCATGACGTCCCCGCCGGTGATATACGATCTCGTGACCGGCTCGGACATGCTCCCGTCGGGATACACGGCGCACGCGGAGACGTCGGCGATGTTTATCTTGCTCATCTGCGACTTGATATTTATCGGGCGCTTGTAGGTCTTGCCGCTGTTTCTGGGGTCGGAGCCGTCGCGGGTATATAAAATCTCCTCGGCGCCGTCTGCCGAAAGGGTGAGCTTTTGGGCGGTATCATAAAAACCGGGGTCGAGGGAGAACTGAACGGGTCCCGAAGAGGTGCTGCCCAAGGGCTCCGCAGGGGGCTCGTCGTCCAAAGAAACGGGCTCGGAAGCGGGTGACGCGGGGTGGGTCAGGATATAGCCGTCGAGCCGGGATATGCCGAAAGCCCCGCCGACAAGGATCGCCGCGAGAAGAACGGTCAATGCAATTTTTTTGATGGATTTTTTCACGCGGACCACCTCGGAATTTGTTGAAAAAGTCGTTACGGAGTAATTATAGCACATTTTTTGGGGGTTGTAAAGGGGTGGGGGAGGAAAAGATGTGGTCGAAGCGACCACATCAAGAGGACAGAAGTCAGATATCGGATTGTCAGAATTTCAAGGTGTCACCATTGGTGACAGGTTTAAAAAGTGGGAATAATGAGGGCTGTTTGTACACTCCCGGAGAAAATAGAAGGTAGATGGCAGAGGGTCAGAATTTAATTGCGGGGAACGGAGGGCAATTTGAGGTTCGGTGATGGAAGAGGGGGTGTGAGTTGATGACGGGAGGCGACTGCTATCCTTTGTAAAGGGGGTTGTGAATATTTTTTGACTGTGTCCGCTGTGCGATTTTGTAAAAGGTGTTTGATAGGCATGGTTTTTTGCTCATGCCCGCCGCGCCCTTGGGTAAAAGGTATTCCCCCAATTTTGCGGGGGCAAAATTGCGGGAATGCTATTTTAAGTCCCCACCCCGGTATACCTTGTGCAGACTTATGCGGGGGTACAACCCCTCCTCGAGGAGGGGACGGGGTTGGGTTCCGGGTTTGACGGAAGGTGTGGGGGCAGTGCTGTGAATATTTTCCGCGCCCACTGCAACCTTTGGTAAAAGGTGTTTGTGTGGGGTGGTGAATTTTTCCCGTGCCCGCCGCGCCCTTGTGTAAAAGGTATTCCCCAATTTTGCGGGTGCAAAATTGCGGGAATGCTATTTTAAGTCCCCACCCCGGTATACCTTGTGCGGACTTATGTGGGAGTACAGCCCCTCCCCGAGGAGGGGACGGGGTTGGGCTCCGGGCTTGGCGGGACTATCGAGGTTGGGTGCGGGGTGCGGGGGAGTGCAGGGCGAAGCCCGTGCGACGAAGTCGCACCGCCGACGCGAAGCGTCGGCGCGCTGCCTTCGGCAGCGGGGCTTCGCCCCGAGCCTTCCATTCCTACCAAGGTCCGGTAGGGGCACCGCACCCCGCGCGCAAGGCTGCATATCCCCTCCCCACCCTGTCAGAAGCAGCCCCTCCCCTCCCGCTCCAAGCCTCCCTCCCCCGCAAGCCCTCACCCCCGCAGATAACCCACTCCCCGCCTCTACCCTCTATCTTCTACCCTCTACCGGGAGTGTACAAATCGCCCACAATATGTTATAATAAAATCGAGGTGATGAAAATGTCTAGAGTAGCAAAAATTGATGAAAACATATATTGCCCAAGATGCGGGAAGCATGAACATCAAGTAAAACACGGCAAAAACAAGTCGGGGTCACAGAAATATCACTGCAACGACTGCAACATAGACTATACCCCCGAGCCGCGCCCGTGGCAGTACAGCGAGGAGGTTCGCGAGCAAGCAA
>CANQYD010000042.1 GCA_947627985.1 uncultured Clostridia bacterium | reverse complement strand
TACCGCTGCTCAGGCGCAGAAGCAGGTGCTTTGCGAGGAGCATTGAAACCTTAAAGGCAGTCGTTGAAGTTTTTGTTAACGCCTATAACAAATTCGGAATTGCAAAATTGATGTATCGTGAGAAGTATCCAAAAGGAGAATTGCCCTTTGGACTGGTTGATTTTCTTTAATGTGGGCGAAATGGACACTCCCGGGGGTGCGGATGCGGTCGAAGCGACCGCATCAAGAGGGCAGAGGACAGAAGTCGGATTGTCAGAATTTCAAGGTGTCACCGTTGGCGACAGATTTAATTAGTGAAGATAATGTGGGCGGGTTGACCACATCTGGGGGTGCAGATGCGGTCGAAGCGACCGCATCAAGAGGACAGAAGTCAGAAGTCGGATTGTCAGAATTTCAAGGCGTCGCCGTTGGCGACAGATTTAAATAACGGAATAATGCGGACGATTTGTACGCTGTAATATTGGCAGATGTCGTAGAAAAGATCAAAAACGGGTTTATGACATGCACAAGTTTTACTCTCTCGCTTATTTTGGCGCCTTATAATCACAAAGCCCTTCAGCAGTGCGCGGAACAATAACGCTTCCGAAATAAAATCAGCTCTGAATCAGTAACAAATTAAAAACAAAAAACGGCAAAGTGCGAAAAATAAGCGCTTTGCCGCTTTGCTTCTTGATGTTATAACAATGAGGGTGCGCGGGGCAGGAAATTGTCACCCCCGAATCCCCTACTTCTCCGCCAACTCTCCCCAGCCTCCAATCGCCTTTCCGTCCCACGAAAAATACGTCTCGCAGGTCGTCGACACCGGCGCGACGTCGCCTATACGTTTCTCAAGGGGAACGCTTTGGTCGGTCAAATCATTATCCATCAGCACGTTGTGAATCTTGCATAAAAACACCTCTCCATCGTCAAGCGGAATTGAGCGTGTTGCCTCAAGCTCAAAGACCACCGGGCTGTCCGAAAGGATCGGGACGTCAAGCTTCCGCCCCTTTTCCACCGCGATATCGGCGCTGATTTTCCCGGGAATTCTGCCGTCCGAGTTGCCGAGATAATCCGCAAGCGGCAGCATCTTCTCCGTCACAAGGCAGGCGGAAAAGTGCCGATTTTTGCGGATATTGTCCCTCGTCTGCTTGTCTTCGCCGATGCACATCATGACCCCGAGTTCGCCGTCCCAAAGGTAGCTGAACCAGCAGAAAAGCCCGAAATCAGAGCGTCCGTCGTCGCAATAAGTACCGTAGCAGAACAGCGTCTGAGGGCAAAAATCGTTTGAAATAGGTACCGAAATTTTTTCACTCATTTTTCTTCATCCTCCAAATTTTTCAAAACGCGGTTGAGATATTGTTCAAACAGATTAACTTCTTCCGGCGAAAATCCGCGCATATAGACGTCGGTCATGTCGTCCGAAAGGCGGTCGTACTCCCCCTCGAGCCCGCGCGCAAGCTCGGTGAGCAGAATTTTTGTCTTTCGGCGATCGGGACCGTCCCGCTCACGGATTATCAGCCCCGCCTGTTCCATGCGGTCGAGCATGCTGGTGAGCGTCGTGACGGCGAGCCCCGCCTGCCTTGCAAGCTCGGCTGCGGATATCCCGTCGCGCTGCCAAAGTATGTACAGAAGCTTCCCCTGAGCCCCGTTAAATGCCGAAATATCGGCGTTTTCCAGCTTTTTTCGGAATATCCTGTCGCTGATCCGCTTGATTTTTGAGATCATAAACCCCGCCTGCGACGCCATTTTCTCACCTCCGAAATTTATCTTATATAGGATTATACTACATAGTATTATTTTTGTCAAGAGGATTTGAAAATTTTTTCAGATTATTGGGCGGATCTATCCTTGCCCGTTCTTTCACAATAATAACAGCCCCCGGTTTCCCGAGCGCTGTCAAAATATTCAAATCATTCTTGCAAAGCTAAAAACTTGCTTTTCCCGCCGCATCATACAAATTCTGCCCGATTTTCTCCTCTTTTCCCCTTTTCCTCATTCCAACATAACACTTTTGATCGGCAGTTTCTTTATCCGCTTCGAGTAGCCGTACATGGCAATTTCATAAGCAAGGATAAACAAACCTAGTGTGATTGCACACGCCGTAAAATCGAAGTTATATTCGGGTACATTTTCCACATCGGCAAATACAACCGTTACCATAATTTTTAATAACGCATACTGATAGACCGTGCCGATCACAAATCCGATATAAGAAAACGGTCTGTAACATCCGAGAACTGCCTTACTGCAATCACTGTGTTTATAACCGAACACCCGCATCATCGCGATGGTTTTGGCGCTTCCCTTCACCACGCTCGAGAGCGACAGAAGCAGGGTTGCAAACGCTAAAATCAAGCCGATCGCCAGCATCATCACCGCCATCTCCTTGCTTGCAAGGTCAATCATCGACGCCGACATTTGCACCATCGCCGAGAAGCAAAATGCCGAAAATGCGATGAAAAATACGAGCGATTTCCTGCTCCGCACCGTGATTTTTGCCAAATCTTGGAGAAACGGCATGTCCGGGCTTTCCCGTTTTGTTAATTTTGTTTTATATTCACGCCGCTCCTTCAGCAGGTCCAAAACGGGGCTTTTAAGCCGCAGATACGCATAAATAACCGCCAAAACCGCGAAAATCATCGCGGGCAAAAATATCAAAAGAAACGCCAAAATCGGGTGAAAATGCGGCTTGATCTCGGGGAAAAGGCGGTCGGCGTTTTGCAGTTCATAGAACGTCGGAAGATAGAAAAATGCCGAAAAATATCCCAAAAAACAGCCGGCAAAAACGCTTGACCCGAATATCCAAAAATGTTTAGCTATGTTAATATTTGAGTACCCGAGGGCTTTCAGAATCCCGAGCTCTTTGCCATGGGTATCTATGTAATTTTTGACATAAAATAGGAGCATGACGGCTGATGTCATCGCCAAACACCCTCCTGAAACCGCCGCAGTGACCTTTCCCGTCGAGACGATCGCGCTATACATCGCCGCGCCGGCTGCCGTCGTGATCTCGCCTTTTTGCGCCGCGATGTCGATGCCATAATTCAAAAAAATCGCGCAGACGAACACCGCACAGCAGGCAATAATAGTTATACTGATTAACTTAATCGCGTCTTTGATACCGATAATCATAGTCACCACCCGATTTCGTAAGCGGTTTTTTGGAGCTGATTTTTGTCAATCCCGGCGATTTTTCCGCTGTTCATTTTCACGACCGTGTTCGCCATTTCCGCGATGTTTTGGTTGTGCGTGACCATGACGACGGTGAAGCCGAATTCGTTATGTAATTTACTTATATAATCGAGCACCTGCCGCCCTGTCTGTTCATCGAGCGCGCCGGTCGGCTCGTCCAGAAACAGCACCTTTGGCTTTTTCGCGAGTGCGCGCGCGACCGCGACCCTCTGCTGTTCCCCGCCCGAGAGTTCGCCCGGAAATTTTTGGGATTTATCATGCAGCCCGACTGCCGCGATGATCTCCCGATAATCCCGATTTTCCGCAAGATCGGCGCCCATCCGCACGTTCTTTTCAACGGTCATGTTCGGGAGGAGATAATATTGCTGGAAAATAAATCCTATATTATCCTTGCGAAACTCCGTCAGCTCGCTGTCATGAAGCTTTGTAATGTCGCAGCCGTCGTAAACAACGCTGCCGCCGTCAGGTCGCTCGAGCCCCGAAACGACGTTCAGAAAGGTGGATTTCCCCGACCCCGAGGCGCCTAAAATCACGGTGAAATCGCCGTCCCCGATGTTCAGGCTTATCCCTTTCAAGACCTGATTTTTGCTCCCGCCCGTGCCGTAGGATTTGGTGATGTCAGATATTTTAATCATGCCGATTCTCCTTTAATTTCTTTAAGTAATCCCACAAACACCTCGGTCATCATGCCGCCGATCTCTTGGGCGGTAAACGAGCACATATTCGTCGCGCAGAGAACCGCGATGCCGTGGGAATATATCCACAAATGGCGGTAGAGCGCCTTTGCGTCCGCCTCGCCGAGACCGTATCCGTCCTGCACCGACTGCAAGATTTTGTCATAGCTTTCGTCGATGATCGGGAGAATGCCGGAAACGGGCGGCTTCTGCGGCTGTTCGGACATGAAGAGTAACTGAAACAATTTTGGCTCGCGAATCGCGAACAGGACGTATTGCATGCCCACGCCCTTGAACGCGGGGTCCTGCTGCAAACCGACCCGAATGTAGCCGGCATAGAGGGCTTTCGCGGCTTTCAGCACCTCCGACTGGACCTCTTCCATGTTCTCGAACACGCTGAAAATCGGCTTGGAGGACGAGCCGAGCTTCGCGCCCAAAGCCCTTGCGGTGACGGCTGAAGCTCCCTCGGTTCGGGCGATGGATAGGGCGGCTTGGATGATTTCTTCGCGGGTGAATTTGCATTTTGGCGGCATGATTTTTCCTCCTGTATATTTTATGGCAACAGATGTTTTGCAACTGATGTTTCTTATTATAACAAAGCGGGAGAGGTTTGTCAAGGGGTGGGATAAATATTGGTGAAGGGAGTGGAGGAATTGAGTGAAAATGTGAAAGCACTGATTGTGGAAGGCAATGAGCTTTTATTGCGGGGAATCCCCTCCCCGCCCTTCCCCCCGCCGCGACCCGCAGAAATTATCTCCAAAATCTCCCTATCCCCACCTTTTCAATGTATAAATCTCCCTAAAATGCTAATACTTAGAACAAGACAGCAAGTCTGTTAATAACCGGTATTTTCAGGAGGTACTATGAAAAAGGTCAAATTCAGAAACGCAGGGAGGGCTGCATATGCGGTCCTGTGTGCAGGGCTTTTGGTCGTCGGGGTCGCCTCGGTAGCGGGATACCGAGCCGCCGTCAGCTCGGTGACGGAGGGTCTGATCACCCCTAAAGACGAGGCGGATGTCGATTATTCCGAGGTGGACGCGGTCCTCGAGAATATCAAAAAAGCTCAGGAAAATTCCGCACCCGTTCCGCAAGAAAATCCGTCTTCTGCCGATGCGGATGCCGCTGAGCCGCCCTTTACCGGGCTCCCCGCGGGCAATCAGCAGCCCGGTCAGATCATCGATCAACCGACAGATCAACAACTTTACCAGCAGCAAGCGACGCTTGGCGAAGCACCGGCTGACGACGCGCTGAGCGATGTCACAAACGAGCTCGAGGCGCTTTACTACGAACAGGCGGTGATGATGCCGGTGAACGGTGACATCACGGTGCCCTACTCCGAGGGCGAGCTGGTACGCAGTTCCGGCGGTGTTTGGAGAACGCATGACGGCGTGGATATCGCTGCCGAGGAGGGCACGAAGGTTCGGGCGATGACCTCCGGCACCGTCACCGAGGTCTATGACGATCCGGTATGGGGCTGCTGCGTGCTCATCGACCACGGAAACACGATGACAGGCTGTTATTACGGGCTTTCGGAGGACATTCCGGTGACGGTCGGGGACAGGCTCAATGCGGGCGACGAGGTCGGCTCGGTAGGCAACACGGCTGATATTGAGGCTGACGCGGGACCGCACCTGCACTTCGCCCTGAAGTACGAAAACCGCTGGATCGACCCGGTGAGCTATATCGAGCCGATGAAGTGACGGATAGGCTAAGATGACGAGGCGAGTCTGAGGGGAGAACCCTTTGTAAATGGGGTATCCCCTTAAACCCCACTCCTAAAGTTTCTCCCCCACCCCAGCCCCTCCCCAATGGGGAGGGGCTTTTCCTCACCCCGACTTGCGACAAAAACTCTCAGAGCACGAGCAATCAATCGTTTACGATTGCGAAGTGCGATGAGCAAGTTTTTGCGCAAGTCATACCCCCTCTCCCTAAAGGGAGAGGGGGTTTTGAGCCTCGCTTCGCTCGGCAAGTGTGGGGCACCATTGCATGGTTCCCCACACCCCTCCGGCTTCGGGCGACTTCGTCGCCCTCTTTGAAGGCAATTAAAAGCAAAAAGGACAGCTCTCGCTGTCCTTTTTGCGGGGATTTCGCGCTCTGCGGAGCGCGACCAAGGGCTCCGCCCTTGGAACCCGCCCGCTTTTTAAGGAAAAGCGGGGCAAAACCTTTTTGACTTGTCTCTTATGCACCTTTGTGCAAAATCCTCCGTCTGTCCTCTGACTGTCTGCACTCTGTCATCTAAAAGGGCTTGATCCTAAACTCGCCTTTTCTCTCACAAGGTCGGGTGCGGAATCTATCCTCTAATATTCTAACTTCTAAAGCCTCAAAGCCCTCTGAAACGCATAAGGGAAAAGTCCGCGCCTCTGCCCTCTGCCCTCTCAATTCTGTCCTCTAAAAGAAGAAGCCCCGTCAGTTGCAGAAACGGGGCTTTAATTCATATTCAGATATCGAAATGATTACATTCCGTGCCCGCTGTATGCGGACTGGACAAGGTTTGCGGTACCCGTGACCGAGAGCCCGTCTTGGGTTGACGCGCAGTAGACTCTTCCCTCAGAGAAGATGTAGAGGTAGCCGTCGTTTAAGAACGCCTTGCCGGTCTCAAACGTCTCGTCGGTCTCGTGGGCTTCGATCTCGCCGATCGGCTCAAAGCCCGTCGGTCCCGCTCGGAACAGCCCATAGCGGAAGGTGTAGTCGAGCCCGTCGAAGAATCCGTAGGGCACGCCGACCGTGGAGCCGTTCACAAAGAGAATTCCGTTGTTCTCAAGCGCCTTGGAGCGACCTTCCGCGTCGCATAATGTCGTCGAATAATCGAGCATCAGGCTGCCGTCGGGTCCCTTCGAGAGCTTCGAGAGGATAAGTCCTCCCTGAGCGTCTTTGGTGAGGGTGACATATCCGCCGTCGAATTCAACAAGTCCGTCGGCGGGATCGACTTCGGGTCCGGCGTCCAACACCTCATACGGCTTTTCGGGATTTGTCAGATCGATGACGTGGCTCTCTCCCGCACCGCTGAAATAGAGCCGATCGCCCTTTCTGGTGACGTTTGTGAGCGCGACGCCGATGAACTGCGCCCTCGCCTTCATATTCATTGTTCCGTCGTAGATGACTAATGTGGTTACATATCCCGTAGGCGCTTCCGCGACGCTCGTCACGGCGATGTAGTTGCCGAAGAGGGATATTCCGTCTCCGCCGAGGGCAACGCCGCCAAGGTCTTTATACCCGGCATAGGTGACCTGCCCGTTGGCGAGGCTGAAAACTTTAGCCGTGGTGACGTCCCCTAAAGCGGTGCTGTTGTAGCCGAAGAGGTAGACGGCTCCGTTTTGGAGGATCACCCTGCCCTCGTAGCCGAGGACTGCCTGTACCGATACCCCGCCGTTTACCGATACGCCGGAGATCACGGTGTAGTCGGTGGTCGAGAGATAATCGGGGATCATTATATTCTGCGGCTCGATATAGACTCTTGAGCCGTTCACGCTGTAGCCGGGCACATAGCTCTGAAGATCGTCTACGCCGACTATAGGCGCGTTTCTGTAATCGTTATAAGCCGTCACGAGATACAGCGAGCCGTTTTGATAATTCATGTCGATGAGGCTGCCGTCCTGAACGAAATCGGTCTCCAAAGAGGCTTTTCCGCCAAGGACATTGTATACGCACACCTCTACCGAATATCCGCTTGCGCTGGGCTGAGCGCCGTATAATCCGTCAAGGAGACCGCCTACAGCGGGGTCCTGGGGATATCCCGGCATCACCGCAGAGGAATAGACCGCGGTCAGCTTCAAGCCGTCGGCATAGAACCCGACGAGAGTTTTCTCCACCCCGATAACCGGCATAGCCGCAACGGTGTCGGTAAATTCAACCTTTCCGCCGTCGGTGGAGAATATCCTGAGCGCTCCCGCCTTCTGCTCGACCATGTAGCCGGTGCCGAACTGCACTTCTCCGTCGACGGTCTTAGCCTTCTGCTCGGGGATCGGAAGAGGCTGGTTTATCTCCTCCTCTTCGGGGATTTCCTCGACGGGAGGAATCTCTTCGACCTCGGGATTTTCTTCGATCGGAGCCGCCGGCTCGGTCGTGATGTTGTCGGGAACATTGTCGGGCTGCGTCACAGCCGGGGCTTCGGTAACTAACGGCGCGGGCGTCTCGGGCTTTTCGGGCTCTGGATCGGGCTTTACGGGAGCCGAATGGGTCTCGTTCTGGTTGTCGTTATATGAATGCTCGATGTCGGCGATGGCGGAATCAAGGGTCTTCTTGTCCTCGTCTCCGACATAGTATTCCTCGAAGGTCTTGTGCAGATCGTCGTAATTCTCGGCAAACTGCGCGCCTCCCTGCTTGATCTCGGAGGGAAGCTTGTCGTCAAACACTCCCATGTAGCCCGCCACGCCGAATGCAAGCGCCGCACAGGCGGCTATGCTTGCAATCGAACGGAAAGCGGTGGAAGTTTTACGTCTATTGGAGGTTTTAGTGATATTTCTTGTCTCTTGGGAAGCCTCGGCTGCGGTTTCGGTCGCGACGGGCTTCGATTTGGTGATCTTCTCGGAGGATGCCGCGGGCTCGGATTTTGTCGCTTCACTAAGCATCATCGCGATATTTTCCGGCTCGAGCCGCTTCGGGATAGGCAGCTGCTCGAACAGTTCAAGATAGATATTATCTGCTTTATTTGCCACGGTGTCCACCTCCTTATCAGAATTCGGATAGTCAGAAGTCGGAAAACAGATTGTGCTGTTTCCGGCGTTATCGTCAGAATCGGGCGATATGCATGATCTTAAAGTTTATGAGATAAAATATCGGAAAGTTAAAAAATAGCGCGGGGTCCGGCATCATCATCAAAAATAGCTGCTATGTTTCATCTAAAAGCTTTCGGAGTTTTGCCTTGCCGCGCGCCAAGTGGGTTCGGACGGTTGCGGCGTTGATCCCGGTGAGCTTTTCGATCTCCTCGCTTCGGTAGCCGTAGATCGCGTTGAGGGAGAAGCAGAGCTTTTCGTTTTCGCTGAGGCATTCAAGCTGCTCCAGAAGCTCGATCTCCTCGTATTTCGACTCTTTATAAGGTATATCGAGGCTTGCCTTTTCCTCGTCGTCGTCATATCGGTCGCCGGCGTCTACATATGTCAGATTTTCCCTTTGAGCGACATATTCAGCCTGCCGTTTTTTGATCTTGGCGGTGAGAATCTTGATGATCCAGCCCTTGAAGGCGTCCTCATTCTTGAGGTTTTTTATGCCCATAAACGCGTCAAGAACCGCGTCCTGAACGGCGTCGGCGGCGTCGTCGGGGGAATTGAGGTTTGTGAGAGCGTAGTAATAAAGCTCCTTATATATGGCGGAGTAGAGCTCGGCAAAGGCGTTTGAATCGCCCTTGGAAGCCTTTTTTACCAGCTCCTGGAAGTTATCCTTCAAGTTCACATCACCCCCGTCGCTCAATACAGAGCCGCTCGGGGCTTCTGTATAGATAGTGTCAAAAATCGGCGTTTTTGTTGCAGTCTGCCCGAAAAAATTTTTAACTTCGGGCAGGTAAATTTTACTGTATGTAGTATCTCAAGGCATACAGCGATACAATACTTTATTATACACTATTTTTTTCGGGATTACAAGCCATTTCGGCAAAAAAGTGAGGGGAAATTATTAAATTTTGATTACGGGAGGGAAAATGTGGGAATTTTGGGGGCGCAGGGGGTGCCGAGCGCTCCTGAATGAAGCATGCGCGGGAGGAAAGCTTGGTGCTTGGCGGGGGCGGGAGGGTGGGAGGGGCTGTGTGGAAGGCGCGGGGGGTGCAGGGCGAAGCCCGTGCGACGAAGTCGCACCGCCGACGCGAAGCGTCGGCGCGCTGCCTGCGGCAGCGGGGCTTCGCCCCGAGCCCCCTGCCCCTATCAAAGTCCGGTAGGAGCAGCAAGCCTTGTGCCCAAGCCTTCAATTACAGCTAATCTCTGACAGAATTGCCGTGCCCCTCCCTTGAGGGAGGGGAATGGGGTGGGTGATTATAAACAGCATATCAAATTCCCGCCCCTGCGGGAATTTGATATACCTTTTGACAAAGGGCGCGGCGGGTATGGGAAAGCAAAATCAACATTCGCCAACCCCTTAATAAGCGGATAGTGTGGGGAGCAATTCATGCTGCCAATGCTTGCCCTATTTCCCAAGCTTGCAGCACAAACCATTTTTTCGGTTGCGCTGCTGTTTTGCCTCGCTTCGCTCGGCTCCGGGCGACTTCGTCGCCCGTTTTTTGTTGGGGGAACCCTTTTCAAGGGTTCCCCCAGACCCCTTTTCCGATGTGGGGCACCCCTGCGGGGCTCCCGCAGACGCGGGGTTTTGTCCAAGAGCACGAGCAATCTTGCGTTTTTGATTGCGAAGTGCGATTGGTTACAAAACCAGCTTCTGCAGACACCCCTCCGGGCTGTCGCTCGGCTTCGCCGAGCTCCTATGAACGATAAAAGCAAAAAGAACAGCTCTCGCTGTCCTTTTTGCAGGGATTTCGCCCGTTGCGACGGGCGACCAAGGGCTCCGCCCTTGGAACCCGCAGCCTTGAAAGGCTGGCGAACTTTTCGCCTTATCTCTTCCCCAAAGTACGGAATCCCCCTCTGACCCTCTCCCTATAAAGCCGGAGGAGAAAGCGCAGGCTCTCTCCTCCGAAAGAGGTATATAAAAGGAATGGCTTAATGTTTTTGCGTCTGCGCATTTTCGCGCCGTGCATGGCAGCCCCCACAATGCGCGCAATCTCCGCCGCAGCTCGATTTTCCCGCCTTCTTATCCTTCCTCATCGAGAAAATTATCGCCGCGACAATCGCTATCAAAACAAGCGCCGTTATAAGCGTGCCGAGGTTCGACGTCAACACTTCCATGCCCGTCACCTCGCGGTCTTGACCTTCTTCTCAAGCTTCGTCGCCTCTTTATAAGGTCTCAGGAGCATGTAGAGAAGCAGGGCGATGATGAGTACCGAGAAGACGATCCCGATGATGCTCGGACTGCCCGCAAACAGCATTCCGAACTGGTTGACGATCAGGGCGATCGCATACGCAAACGTGCACTGATACCCGATCGCAAACCACGTCCACTTTGCACTGTTCATCTCCCTCTTAATCGCGCCGATAGCCGCAAAACAGGGCGCGCAGAGGAGATTGAAAACGAGGAACGCAAGTCCCGCGGATTTGGTGAACATGGCTCCCATAGCGGCATAGGTCGAGACCTCGCCCCCGCCGTAGAGGATTCCCATCGTGCCGACGATGTTCTCCTTCGCGACAAGTCCGGTGATGGACGCCACCGCCGCCTGCCAGTTGCCCCAGCCGAGAGGGGTGAATATCCACGCGATCGCGGACCCGACCGTCGCCAAAATCGAGTGGGAAATCTCTTCATCGGTGAGCATTCTGAAGCTGCCGTCCACAAAGCCGAAGTAGGTAGTGAACCATACCAAAACCGTCGAGAGTAGGATTATCGTCCCAGCCTTTTTGATGAAGCTCCAGCCCCTCTCCCACATCGATCTCATGACGTTTGTGAATGTCGGCATGTGGTACGCCGGCAGCTCCATGACGAACGGCGCCGGGTCGCCCGCGAACATCTTCGTCTTTTTGAGGATTATTCCCGAGACGACGATCGCGCATACTCCCAAGAGATAGGCAAAGGGCGCTATCCACCATGCCCCGCCGAAGATCGCGCCCGCGACCATCGCGATAAAGGGAATTTTTGCGCCGCAGGGGATAAATGTCGTCGTCATGATGGTCATTCTGCGGTCCCGCTCGTTTTCGATGGTTCTTGACGCCATGATGCCGGGAACGCCGCAGCCCGAGCCGATCAGCATCGGGATAAAGGACTTTCCGGAGAGACCGAATTTTCTGAATATTCTGTCCATCACAAACGCGACCCTCGCCATGTATCCGCATGCCTCAAGGAAAGCAAGGAAGATGAAGAGTATCAGCATCTGCGGGACAAATCCCAAAACGGCTCCCACGCCGGCTACTATGCCGTCCAAAATCAGCCCCTTGAGCCATTCCGCACAGCCGATCTTATCCAAAAGCCCTTCCAAAAGTGCGGGAACGCCGGGTATCCACGCGCCGTAATCTGCGGGGTCGGGCTCGGTGAAGTTGTATTTTTCGAGCGAAGCGCCTGCCAAAGCAAGCTCATCGGCGGTGTAGACGGTCTCGACCTCCTCCAAGGTCTCCTCGTCCTCCGTCACCAAAACCGCCTTGTCGTTTGCCGAGAAATTGTTTGCGTATGATTCAATAGCCGCTCTGTCGGCTGATTCCGGGTCGGGGGCTTCGATATCGGGATATTCAGCCGAAAATGCCTCCAAAGCACCGACGGCGCTTTCGTATTCCTCCGCCGCTTCTTCATATGCGGAAGTGCCTATTCCTAAGAAATGCCAGCCGTCGCCGAACACACCGTCGTTTGCCCAGTCGGTCGCGATGGTGCCGACGGTGGTGACCGAGACGTAGTAGACGAGGATCATCACGACCGCAAAGATCGGAAGTGCTAACCAGCGGTTGGTGACGACGGCGTCGATCTTGTCGGAAACCGTCATGCCCACATGCTTTTTGCGCACGCAGCCTTTGATGAGCTCCGCTATGTAGACGTATCTTTCGTTGGTGATGATGGATTCCGCGTCGTCGTCAAGCTCCTCCTCAGCCGACTTGATGTCCTCCTCAATGTGGGCTAAGACGTCGGCGGGGATATTGAGATTTTCCATCGCCTTTTCGTCCCGCTCGAAAATCTTTATCGCATACCACCTCTGCTGCTCGGCTGGCAGACCGTGCACCGCGGCTTCCTCGATGTGCGCAAGAGCATGCTCTACAACGCCCGAGAAGGTGTGAGCCGGGACCGGTTTTTTCTCCTTAGCGGCTTCGATCGCAGCCTCTGCCGCCTCCATGACGCCCTTTTCCTTGAGTGCGGAAATTTCTACTATCCTGCACCCCAAGCGCTCGGAAAGCGCCTTGGTGTCGAGTTTGTCGCCGTTTTTCTCGACGACGTCCATCATGTTGACGGCGGCTACGACCGGGATACCAAGCTCTATAAGCTGAGTTGTGAGATATAGGTTGCGTTCAAGGTTTGTGCCGTCGATGATGTTTAAAATCGCGTCGGGGCGCTCGCCTATCAGATAATTTCTCGCGACTACCTCTTCAAGGGTATAGGGCGAGAGGGAATATATTCCGGGAAGGTCGGTGACGGTGACTCCGTCATGCTTTTTGAGTTTGCCTTCCTTTTTTTCGACCGTTACGCCGGGCCAGTTTCCGACGAATTGATTGGAGCCGGTCAGGGCGTTGAAAAGCGTTGTCTTGCCGGCGTTCGGGTTGCCTGCGAGGGCAATGGTTATAGCCATGTTTATCCTCTCCTTTATTCTATCTCTATCATTTCGGCGTCCGCCTTGCGAAGGCTCAGCTCGTAACCCCTGACGGTGATCTCAAATGGGTCGCCGAGAGGAGCCACTTTTCGGACGTATATCTCGACGCCCTTGGTGATCCCCATGTCCATGATCCTACGCTTGATCGCGCCCTCGCCGTGAAGTCTGACGACTTTGACGGTAGACCCGATCTTTGCTTGGTTGAGTGTTTGCATCTGAATGTCCTCCTTATCGCGAGTTAGCCTAAGCTAACGCATCGGTATTTTATGATCCCGCGTAAAGCGGGACGATTTTTAAACCATGATTTTAGCCGCGAGCTCAGAGCTCAGGGCGAGCCGGGAATCCTTGACTTTAAGGATTACGTTGCCGTCGTTAGCCGAGATCACGCTGACCTCTCCGCCTGCGACGAGCCCCAAGTCCTCAAGGTGCTTTTTGACCTCGGGGGAGCCGCCTATCTTCTTTATTATCTGCATTTCGCCGTGATCGGCAAATGATAAGGGAATCATAGTTTCACTCCTTTCGAGCGGGCAGGGTCGCAGTTAGCTTACGCTAACTAAACATATTTTATTCCGAAAAGGGCGATTTGTCAACTTATTTTTGAGGATTTTTTATAATTTCGGCGGGAAGCACAAAAACGGTTAGCCGAGGGTAACTCAGGTTGTGGATTTTGCGGTAAGTGTGATTATCATTCATGATCGAGCCGCATTCAGATGATCGACGAATATGCGAATAATAATCCCTATTTTGTGCAATCTGCCGAACCTAAAAAAATTGCGATTTATTCCCCCAAAAGCCTTGACAAGTCTGCCGCAGTCCGATATAATTGAAAAAATAACTTCATTTTTCGCAATAATCACGGGCATCAAAATTATGTAAAATTTACAAAAAGGAGTGTTAAAAATGCTGCAAACCAACGAATCCCTGAAGTTCGGCAAGGAGGGTCTGACCTTCGACGACGTTCTGCTGATCCCTGCCGAGTCTTACGTCACCCCGAACATGGTCGACCTTCGGACCACCCTCTCAAAAACCCTCTCCCTCAATATCCCGCTGATGACCTCGGCGATGGACACCGTCACCGAGTCGAAGATGGCGATCGCCGTCGCAAGAGAGGGCGGGCTCGGAATCATCCACAAAAACATGACCATCGACCGGCAGGCTGACGAGGTCGATCGCGTAAAGCGGTCGCAGAACGGCGTCATCGCCGACCCCTTCCACCTTTCCAAGGATCACCTTGTCTCCGACGCCGACGAGCTGATGGGCAAATACAAGATCTCCGGCGTGCCGATCGTCGACGGGCAGGGTCGCCTCTGCGGCATCATCACCAACCGCGACATGCGCTTTATCGATGATTTTTCGATGAAGATCGGCGACGTCATGACCAAGGACAACCTCGTGACCGCGCCCGAGGGCACCACCCTCGCCGAGGCTCAGGAAAAGCTGAGAAAGTACAAGATCGAAAAGCTCCCTCTCGTTGACGGTGAAGGCAGGCTCAAGGGTCTTATAACCATCAAGGACATCGAGAAGGCTGTAAAATATCCTGATTCTGCAAGAGATTCTCAGGGGAGATTGGTGGTCGGCGCCGCTATCGGCGTTACCGACGATGTTTTGGACCGTGCGGGCGCCCTCGTTGCGGCTCAGGTAGACTGTTTGGTGCTCGATTCGGCTCACGGTCACTCCCAGAATATCATCAAATGCGTAGAGAAGGTCAAGAACAAGTTCCCCGACATCACCGTTATCGCCGGCAACGTCGCGACGGCTGAGGGCACCGAGGCTCTCATAAAAGCCGGTGCGGACGTCGTCAAGGTCGGCATCGGACCCGGCTCGATCTGCACAACGAGAGTTATCGCGGGCGTGGGCGTCCCGCAGATCACAGCCGTCTACGACTCGGCATGCATGGCTCAGAAATACGGAATCCCCGTCATCGCAGACGGAGGTATCAAATACTCCGGCGACATCGTCAAGGCGCTCGCCGCCGGCGCAAGCTGCGTAATGCTCGGCTCACTGCTCGCCGGCTGTGAAGAAGCTCCCGGCGAGGTCGAGATATATCAGGGACGGTCCTTCAAGGTCTACAGGGGCATGGGCTCCCTCGGAGCGATGGCTGCGGGCTCTAAAGACAGATATTTCCAGACCGGCTCGAAAAAGCTGGTGCCCGAGGGCGTCGAAGGTCGTGTGCCCTACAAGGGAGCACTTTCCGACACCGTCTTCCAGCTCTGCGGAGGTATCCGCTCGGGTATGGGCTACTGCGGCTGCCATACTATCCCCGATCTTCACGAAAAGACGCGGTTTGTGCGCATCACCGGCGCGGGTCTCAAAGAGAGCCATCCGCACGACATCTACATCACGAAAGAAGCCCCGAACTACTCGACGCAGGTCTGATAAATATCTATGTCGTCTTCCCGCCGGGGTGAAAGTATATATGAGATTATGAATCCCCCTTTTTAAGAAGAGGGGGATTTTCTTGGCGGCTTTGGTTTAGTGTGATAAATCGCTGCGGCATTTTGTCCGAATCTTAATAAAATCTTAATCCCCTTCCCCTTTTTTCTTAATAATTTCCGCGGTATAATCATCTCAAAAATGAGGTGATTTGATGATCGATCTTTTGAATTCCTTTATATCCGCGGCATTTTTCGTCTGCTATTTTTATCAGTTTCTGTATATTCTTGTGCCGCTGATCTTCAAAAAATCCGTTCCCCCTGCCGACAGACTTCACCGCTATGCCGTGCTGATCTGCGCCAGAAACGAGGAAGCTGTCATCTCGGGGCTGCTGCGTTCCCTATCTTCCCAAGACTACCCGAGCGATCTCTTCCGCGTATTCGTCTGCGCCGACAACTGCACCGACCGCACCGCCGAGATTGCCGAAAAATACTGCTGTGAAGTATACGAGCGCTTTGACAACCGCATCGGCAAGGGCTTTGCGCTCGACTTCCTCCTCAAAAAAATTTCCCGGCGCTACAGCCGGGACTACTTCGACGGCTACTTCATCTTCGACGCCGACAACATCTTAGCGCCCGACTACATCTCCCAGATGAACCGCCTGTTTTGCGCAGGGCATCGGGTCGTCACGGGGTGCCGATGCTCCAAAAATTACGGGGATAACTGGATTTCTGCCGGATATTCCCTCTGGTTTTTGCGTGAATCGCAGTATCTCAACCGTCCGAGGTACCTCCTCGGGTCGAGCTGTGCCGTCTCAGGAACCGGATTTTTGATATCGAGGGAAATTTTGGAGCGCTCGGGCGGCTGGAAATTCTTCACGCTGACCGAGGACCTCGAATTCACAGCGGACATGGTGATCTCGGGCGAGAAGATCGCCTACTGCGAGCGCGCCCTCCTCTACGACGAACAGCCGACGGATTTTCGGCAATCGGTCCGCCAGCGGCTCCGCTGGTCGAAGGGCTATCTGCAAGTCTTCGCGGGCTACGGGACGAGGCTGCTCCGCGGGATATTCTCCAAAAATTTCCTCAGCTGTTTTGATATGACGACGGCGATACTCCCGGCGATGGTGCTGAGCCTTGCCGGGGTGATCCTCAACATCTCGGCGATGATAATGGGAATTGGGGACGCGGAAATCATCTCAAACATCATCTGCAACGCCCTTTGCTCGCTCGGGAGCATGTACCTGACGTTTCTTTTTATCGGCGGGCTGACCCTTCTGACCGAGCGCGATAAGATCACATGTAAGCTCGGTCGGGCGATCGCTTTGCTGCCGCTTTTCCCGATCTTTATGTTTACATACCTGCCGATCTCGGTCGCCGCGATGTTTATAAATGTCGAGTGGAAGCCGATCGAGCACAAGGTGAATATCCCAATCAAAAAATAAGAAAAAAAGCCCCGCAGAGCTATTGCCCTGCGGGTTTTTGTGGCTGCCTCTGTCAGGCTCGAACTGACGACCCCCTGATTAACAGTCAGGTGCTCTACCGACTGAGCTAAGAGGCAATAACCAAAACATAAGCTTTCGCCTATGTTTTGGTCTTTGTGTCGGCAACACCGATTTTCCCGGCACGTCACCGTGCAAGTATCGTAGGCGCGAGTGAGCTTAACTTCTGTGTTCG
>CANQYD010000041.1 GCA_947627985.1 uncultured Clostridia bacterium | reverse complement strand
CAGAAATACTACCAATATACCGCGATTGACGAGTGCACAAGATATTGTTTTCGTGAGATGTACGACGAGCACAGCACATACAGCTCGAAAGATTTTCTGATGAAACTGATTTCGGCATTTCCGTTCCCGATCAGGGAAATTCAGACCGATAACGGCACGGAATGGACGACTCAGCTGCTTGTCAAAGACACGAAGTGTAAAACTTTGTTTGAAAAGGCTTTGGAGGATATGGATATAATTTACCACCGAATCAGGGTAGCAACCCCAAGGCATAACGGCAAGGTTGAGAGGCAGCACAGGTTGGACGGTGAGAGGTTTTATTCAAAGATGAGAATGTACAGCCTTGAGGACGGCAGGAAGCAGCTCCAAAGATACAATAAGCTGTCGAACAGCATACCGAAAACCTGCCTTAAATACAGAAGTCCGGAAGAGGTATTAAATGATTATCTTGCAATAATGTGGTGAAGCGGCAAAGCCATCATTTTGCCCTCTTCTTCCCCTCCTCGTCGCCTACGGCTCCTCAAAGGGGAAGAAGGTTCATCTTTTTTGAGGCGAGTGTAACATATCATTGACAAACATACAGTAGGACAGGGCGCGCATACATCCCCCGCAATAAAAAATCCAAAAAATTTTGAAAAAGGGCTTGACAAACCGCTCGGGTTGTGGTATCAT
The DNA here is from genome assembly GCA_947627985.1 of uncultured Clostridia bacterium. Lineage (GTDB taxonomy): Bacteria > Bacillota > Clostridia > Oscillospirales > Ruminococcaceae > Faeciplasma. The sequence continues at coordinate 17,203 of CANQYD010000041.1, read as the reverse complement.
ATCTACTGTTGCGGCAAGACCGCCGACGCCGGTGTAGCTCAGTTGGTAGAGCAGCTGATTTGTAATCAGCAGGTCGGGGGTTCGAGTCCGTCCACCGGCTCCAAAACCGAATTGAATATGGGAGAGTTCCCGAGTGGCCAAAGGGGGCAGACTGTAAATCTGTTGCGCTTCGCTTCGATGGTTCAAATCCATCCTCTCCCACCACGGCGTCGCAAGCTTCGTATAGCTCGCGGCGCCTTTTTCATGTGTATTATTCCAAGGAGGCACCCATGACCAACCTGCTCTTCATCTGCCACGGCAATATCTGCCGCTCGCCCATGGCGGAATTCATCTTCAAAGACCTCGTCGGGTGCGCCGGCAGGTCGGGGGAATTTCACATCGAATCCGCGGCGACGAGCCGGGAGGAGATCGGAAACGACATTTATCCCCCTGCGCGAGAAATTCTGCGCCGCAAGGGGATACCCTTTGAACATCGCTCGGCACGGCAGATGAGCCCGGGCGACTACTCCCGGTTCGACCTCGTCATCGCGATGGAAAAATTTAACCTGCGTAACATTTTAAGGATCATCGGCTCCGACGAGGGCGGCAAGCTCCGGCTCCTCCTCGACTATGCCGAAAGACCCGGTCAGGACATCGCCGACCCGTGGTATTCGGGGGATTTTGAACTCGCGTACCGGGAAATCCTTGCGGGCTGCAAAGGGCTTCTAAAGAGCCTTTAGCTTCATTTTTTGATGGATTTTCTCGCGCAGCCGGTCCATAAAATTACTCCCGCAAGAGCCAGAGCCGGGAAGATATTTCCCGTCGGGGGATTGCTGTCGCCGTCGATATCGTTTATCAGCGGCACGTTGAGCTCGTCGGGCTGCGTATCGGTCAAATCGCCGTCTTCACCGTCTTCGGTGACGGTTAATCCGGGATTCGGGACCGTGATCTGCTCCTCCGGCTTTTCTTCAGGAGGCGTGGTATCTTCAATATCGTTAATATTTTTAAAGAATCTCCATTCGCCGAAAATCACCGCGACAAGCCCGTCTTTGCCGTTTATATTCGCGGTCGCGAAGCTCACCGGCGCCTCGGAAAAATTCTGCGTGCCTGATTCGGACGGCATGCCCTCGACGTAGATCGCGCTGCCTTCTGCTTCCATTTCTCCGCCCTGCGGCATTTCTACATTTCCGAGCTCCGGCGCGAATTTATACACCTCGCCGTTATAAGCGATAGAAGCCGGGAAACCGCCGTAGGAAGGCACTCCGTCGTTATCGGAAAGGCTCGTCGGCACCGGGAAATCCCTCCCCGTTGCAAAGAATTCGTTGATGTTTTCTATCTCCGAAACAGCCTCTTCGAGGGTGTACCACGTCGGCTTGTAGGTGAATTTCACGGCGTAGACCTCTAACTGCGGCGGGTAGGTCTCCATGACCGTCGAGCCGGTCAGAAGCTCGCAGACCGTCCCCGCGGGTATCGGCTCGCGGTTATTATAGGCTTCGAGGGCGGCGTTTCCGCGGTCGGTGCCGTCGGAGGAGAATTCGATACCGGCGGCGCGCTTGTCAAAGGTCAGATAGATTTTTTTCGTGCTGTCGTCGGCGACCGAGTAGTATACGGTATAGTCCGAGAAGAGCGTCGAGTATTCCCCGGAATTTTCGTCAAATTTCGAGGAGAGGAGTGTATATTCCTTCCTGACCGGGAAATTCAGCCGCTCGGAATCGTCGATAACGAATTTCTTCTCACCGTTAAATTCGGTCAGCCCGTCAAGAAGCTCTTCAGCCTCGTCGGCGGTCATGTCGGTCCGATGATAGGGGAAACCAACCTCGCTGATGTCCTTGATCTGAGCGGGATATGAATCGGCAACGACGCTGTGGTATATGCTTATCACAGTCCCGGCTTCTATTCGCTGATGATTTATAAAGGCGTCGTAGCCCTTTTTCACCGTATTTATCGGAGCGGCGCCTTCTGCGGGCTCCGTCTCGTCGACGCTGATTTCATAATCTCCGTCATAGTCAAGAAATGCCTCGCATACCCCCAAATCCTTGCCGTGGAGGATAAGCGACAGACCGTCCTCTCTTGCCTCGCTCCAGAGCACCGTGAAATTATGCGGGACGTACGCCGGCATGTTTAGGGCGAAGCAGGGGAGCGCGAGGGCGATAAGCACGGCGAGCGACGATAAAACAGAAATAATTTTTTTCATAAAAACAACCTCCCGAAATTTTACTTTCATTTGTAATACGCATTTCCGGGGCAAAATATTGCGTTTTCGCAAAAATTTTTTTTAAAACAAAAAATATTCAAAAATCTCTTGCCAAGCGTGAGGTTTTGTAGTATAATATACGCCGTAGAAAAACTTCACCAAATTTGAAAGGAGATAATACAAAATGAATTATTCCCGCGAAGTTGAAGAGATGTGCGTTGTCGCGAAGGGTCCGAAGCACGGTCCCGCGCCGCTTCCCGAGGAGGGCAGGTGGGTCGAGGCAAAGCAGATCGGAGACATCTCCGGCTTTACCCACGGAATCGGCTGGTGCGCGCCTCAGCAGGGAGCCTGCAAACTCTCCCTGAACGTCAAGGAGGGCGTTATCGAGGAAGCTTTGGTCGAGACTATCGGCTGCTCCGGAATGACCCATTCCGCGGCTATGGCGGCTGAGATTCTCCCAGGCAAGACGATTTTGGAGGCTCTTAACACCGACCTCGTCTGCGACGCTATCAACACCGCCATGCGTGAGCTGTTTTTGCAGATCGTCTACGGCAGAACACAGTCCGCCTTCTCGGAGGACGGTCTTTCGGTGGGCGCGGGTCTTGAGGACCTCGGCAAGGGCACCCGCTCTCAGGTCGGCACCATGTACGGCACCAAGGCTAAGGGCGTAAGGTATCTTGAAATGGCTGAGGGCTATGTCACGAGAATGGCGCTCGACGAGGACGACCAGGTCATCGGCTATGAGTTCGTCTCGCTCGGCAAGATGACCGACTTCATCAAGAAGGGCGACGACCCGAACACCGCATACGAAAAGGCGAAAGGCACCTACGGCAGATTTGCCGAAGCCGCCAAATACATCGACCCGCGTAAACAGTGATTAAGGAGGAGAAAAGAAATGGCTTTATTTGAAAACTATGAGAGAAGAATAGACAAGATCAATTCTGTTCTCGCAAAATACGGCATCTCCTCTGTTGAGGAATGCAAGGAGATCACCCTTGCCAAGGGCATCGACTGCGACAAGATAGTAAGAGAGACCCAGCCTATCTGCTTTGAGAACGCCGTCTGGGCGTATACCGTAGGCTGCGCGATAGCGATAAAGAAGGGCTGCAAGAAGGCTGCCGACGCCGCCGTAGCGATCGGCGAAGGACTTCAGAGCTTCTGCATTCCCGGCTCCGTCGCCGAGAACAGAAAGGTCGGTCTCGGACACGGCAATTTAGCTTCGATGCTTCTTTCCGAGAGCACCGAGTGCTTCTGCTTCCTTGCCGGTCATGAGAGCTTCGCCGCCGCCGAGGGCGCTATCAAGATAGCCCTCAACGCGAACAAGGTAAGGACCAAGCCCCTCCGCGTTATCTTAAACGGTCTCGGAAAAGACGCCGCGTTCATCATCTCGAGGATCAACGGTTTCACCTATGTCGAGACGAAGTTCGACCCCTTCACCGAGCAGGTCGAGGTCGTCTACGAAAAGGCTTACTCCAACGGTCCGAGGGCTGACGTCAAGTGCTACGGCGCCGACAATGTTCCCGAGGGCGTTGCGATCATGAAGCTCGAGAATGTCGGCGTATCCATCACCGGCAACTCCACCAATCCCACAAGATTCCAGCACCCCGTCGCCGGCACCTACAAGAAATGGTGCAATGAAAACGGCGTCAAGTACTTCTCCGTCGCTTCCGGCGGCGGCACCGGCAGAACGCTTCACCCCGACAACATGGCTGCCGGTCCTTCCAGCTACGGCATGACCGACACCATGGGAAGAATGCACTCCGACGCTCAGTTTGCGGGCTCGTCCTCCGTCCCCGCTCACGTCGAGATGATGGGTCTTATCGGCATGGGCAACAACCCGATGGTAGGCGCTTCCGTTGCGTGCGCCGTTGCGGTTGAAGAGGCTATGAAGTAATCTTTTAAAAACTCAGGCTCCCCGATTTTGGGGAGCCTTTTTTATATATTCATCGTCCGGCGGCGGCTTCTTGCGATCAGCAGACATCTTCAAATTTTTGCCTTCGGGCGATGACGGCTAAAGTTATTTCCGAAGTTCGTTCATCTTCTCCGCAACCTTTTTTGCGGTTTTGGCGGCGAGATTTTTTATACTCGATTTCTTGCCGTCAGACCTCATGACCTCTGTCGCGGCATTTAATATATCCCCCGTATAGTAGGGCTCATAGACCTTCCAGAAAACATATGCGTTTTCCGGGTCGTCGCAGTCGTAATTTCCTTTGCAGCCGTCATAAACAGCCTCCAAAAACTTCGCGGAATCCTCCTTCTTGGCGCTGTTTTTATTCATCACGAAGAAGCCGGCGTACATCAGCTCAAGTTCGTCTCCAAAAGGCAGACCTCTGCTGCTTCCGTTGGGATTTTTATACAGATAATTAAGCAGCTTATATAACTTTTTGCCATCGGGATCATAAAAACTGCCGGTGCTGATATCGAGATTCTGCGTGATATAAAGATACTTCGAGACCACCCGGGAATAGTCGAGCGGCGTTGATTCAAAGGTTTTGCGGGAGGGGTCGTCGGGGTCGGTGAAGTTCATGATATACCCCGGCACGCCGACGGTTTTGCCGTCAAGATCGCTGATTTTGCGAGCCGCTTCGTCATCATCAATGCGGCTTTTTATTCCGGCATACCCTGACAGATCCTCAAAAATCCCGCAGAGAAAAGCCCGCGTTTCGCATGAATTCGGGACATAAATATCAAAACCTTCCCCGCCAGCCATGATCATATCATCGAGCCGGGAAAAGTCCCGACCGCAGCTGAAAATATTGACGTTTATCCCGCTCTCCCGCTCGAAATTTTCGATCAGATCCTCATACGACCTCCTGACCGAGCAGGCGAGGGTGACGGATTTTTCCCGGCTCAGCCAGTCGTAGATCGCGGTTTTTTGCCCCGGGAAGACCGCTACGGCGATGTTTTCACATGTGAAGATTTCGGGATATTCGGGCTGCCCGACCTCGTAGAATTTTTTTAAGATCATGCAGTCCCCCTCAGCCGTGCACTCGGCTAAAAATGGCGTAAACCCGACGTTATCGCCTTCGCCCGGAGCCGCTGAAATTAAAACGCTGTCGGTCTTTTCACGGAAGCATACGGCGAGCCTCGGAGCGGGAGCGCCCACCTCGACCGAAGCGATTTCCGTCTCTTCACCGGTCGCAAGGTCGAGCGAGAAGATGTCCGCATACTCCGGATTCGAGCGGCTCTCGCAAGCCTTCAGTATCATATCGTCGCGATACTCCGAAAAAGCCGTATCCGGGAAGGTCCAGCCGCTCTGCTTTTCCTCGATTTCCCGGACCGCTTCACCGCTTTTCCTTGAGAAAATAAGGTGCTTTTTGACATAGATATCCCCCGATTTATCGACGCACAAAATGTCGTAAAAACTGTCGGTCACAAGAAAATTTTCGACCTCGGTCGTCCCGTTTTCGATTTTGATATTTTCCTCCGCGACCTTTTCCCCGTCAGCCGTAAAGCCGCATATATCGCCGGTTTTCGGGGAATATGTGAACAGCGTATCTTTGTTTTTTGATATCATCTCTCCGCCCGCTTCAAAGACATTTTCGACCTCTCCCGATTCTATCCCTACGGCGCTAACCTGATGATCTTTTAAAACATAGATGATCTTCCCGAGCGAGGTAATATCATCATAATCGGCGGGAATATCGATATTCCCCGAGGGCTCGATCTCATCATAATCGACGTGGCGTGTGATAAGTGAACTCGTCGGAGCAGTCACGTCAGCGGCTTCTGAGTTTTTCATGCTTACAGCCCGAAGCTGAGGATTTTTTACTTCACCGCAGGAGCAGAGCAGCAAGGCTGCGGCAGTTAGAAATGATAATATATTTAATTTTTTCATGGCAATTCGCCTCCTTTGATTCTAAACTACAACGCTTTCCCGAAAAAGTCAACGGCTTCGGCACAAACGTCCTCATAAAGGCATAAACGGCTGAAATGAGCGGTTGAAAACCGAGCCCGGGTATGCTATAATTTAAACCGAAAGGAGGCGGGGATATGAGAGCGGGAGTGTGCGACGACAGCATGGAGCTGTCCCAAAAAATTGCCGAAATCGTCAAAAATTCCTTTGAAAATATCGGCGTGAGCTGTGAGGTCGAGGCTTTTTCGGACGGCTCGGAGCTTTTGAAAAATCATGCCCTGAAGCCCTATGACGTCCTGTTTTTGGATATCGATATGCCGGGTCTGAGCGGGTTTGACATCGCAAGAAGGCTGAGGTTTGAAGGCTCGGACTGCATAATCGTCTTTGTGACTTCACATTCGGAACTTGTCTATGACAGCTTCGATTTTCAGCCCTTCAACTTCATCAGAAAGAGCTCGGGGCTTCCGCTTGAAAAGAGTATCCCGAAGATCGTTGAGAAACTCTCTGCCCGCCTCATGCAGAGTAAAACGGTGACGGTGGTTGATAGGGACTCGGGAAAAGTCACGCTTCGTGTCGGGGACATAATCTATATCGAATCGAGCGGGCACTACCTTATCTACAACGCCGCGGGCGGGGAGAAAATCATCTCCCGCGGGATCATCTCGGAGCGGGAGGAATTTTTCGGGGAATACGGCTTTGCGCGGGTCCACAAGGGCTTTTTGGTGAACCTTTCGCACGTCGTCCGAATGAACATACAAAAGCGCGAGGTCGAGCTGACGGGAGGCGTGAGGGTGCCGATCGGAAAGAGCCTTAAAAATCGCGCGGAGGAAAAATATACCCTATATCTTCGGAGGAAATCATGACCCCCTACTGGCTTTTGAATAATTATTTGGTTTATCATAATTTTGTGGCGGCGCACATTTTCAGCATAGTCTGGTCGTCGATAGAGCTGCTGCTGTCCTTCTTCAAAGGCTTCGCGGGGGCGGTATTCATCAAAAAATTCCTCCGCGAAAAGCCGGGGAAAAGGGGAGGAAAAGCCGCTTTTTACATCTCTTCGCTTTTGGTTTCGGCGATATTTTTCGCGGCGTTTTTCTTCTTCGCCTGGAATGAAAACCGGGTGCTGATACCTCTTTCCCTGCCTGTTTTTTTGATATATCTTGCTTATTCCGTCATTTGGTTCGACGGCAGGATTTGGGAGAAGTTGGCGGCGTCCTTTTTCCCGACGGTCGTCACGGTCGGGATATCGTCTTTAATAAACATGCTGCTCGGGGAGATATTCGGCAGCTCGGGGGTATTCAGAATGCTCTTTCCGGGCGAAAAGGCGATGGCTTGGGAGGCTGTTTTCACCGCTCCGGTGATGATCTGGTTTGCGTTTTTCGTGCTGCTTCGTGTGTTCGGGAGGGCTGATATATCCGGGAAAAAGTCGGTGATACAGTGGGCGTGCGTCTCGGCGACGGTGATGATAAGCGTCTTTGCGACGATGAGCCTCTTTTCAAAATACGCATATGATCACCGCAACCGCCTGAGGCTGCAAATCTGTTCATGGACCGTCTTCGTCTGTCTGTTTTTGTCGGATATATTCGTCTTTCTGCTGATAAACGACATCATCAAAAAGAACAAAGCCGTCAACGAGCTTAATCTTTTAAAGCGCACCGAGGAATATAACCGCAGGTATATATCGCATCTTCAAAGCGAATATGAGACCGTGAGAAAGCTGAGGCACGATCAGAAGAACAGTTTTTTGGTGATATCGGAGCTCTTGGGGCGGGGAGAGGTAGATAAGGCGAAAGAGCAGATCGGGGAATATCTCGGGGAAATAAGCGGCTCGGAGGTCTTTATCGATACCGAAAACCCGGCTGTGAACGCGGTCGCGAATTCAAAACTGACGGCTGCGAAATCGGCGGGGATTGAGTGCGAATGCTTTGTCGTCCGGGATATTTCGGGGATAAGCGACGCCGACCTCAGCAGGCTGCTTTCAAACATGCTCGACAACGCGATCGAGGCTTGCGAGCGGGACATGATCACCCAAAATAAGCGGATCGAGCTCACCGTCATGCGCGAGGGGGAGGGGTATCTTATTTCGGTCAGAAATACCGTCCCGAGCCCGGTTTTAAGGGATAATCCGGGGCTTAGGACGTCGAAGGAAAACGGGGAGGAGCACGGGTTCGGGGTGAATATTATTAAGGAGATCGCGGAGAAAAACGCGGGGAGGTGTGATTTTTATGATGAGGACGGGATGTTTTGCTGCGCGGTGAGGGTGAGGAGGGGAGGACAGCCTCGCTTACGCATTGAACCGTAGTGCTTTAATACGGTGCAGTATGCATTACGGTTTATTAAATCTGATGTTTTATCGGCATACCGCGACATGGTTTTTCCATGCTTACCGTCACTACCGGTTTCTTTTTGAAGGGTAAGGGGAAATGCGCGCAAGGACACCGGAAGGGGGAGTAAAGAGGGAGACCCGCCCGCAACCTCCCTTGGGCAAAAGGTATTCGTTCATTTTCCCGCCGGAAAATGAACTCATGCTATTTAAAATAGACCCCCACCCCCCGGCATACCTTGCGCAAAGCTATAAGTAGAGAGAAGCCCCCTCCCCCTAAAAGGGGGAGGGGGTATGACTTGCGCAAAAACTTGCTCATCGCGCTTTGCGCTCAAAAACGCGGGATTGCCCGTGCTCTTGGACAAAACCCCGCAGGGGTTGTCCCCACATTTGCCGTGCGAAGCTCGGCAAAACAGCATTGCAGTCTTAAAAAGCGCCTTATACCTCATAACAAGGGAAATACAGGAACCCATGATGATATGAATAGAACCCCATTCCCTCCGCCCCCTTAGTCAAAAGGTATATCAAATTCCCGCAGGGGCGGAAATTTGATATGCTATTTTAAGCAGACCCCCACCCCCGTCGAAGTCTGTGCAGACTTGTAGTAAAGCGCAGCCCCCTCCCCCTAAAAGGGGGAGGGGGCATGACTTGCGCAAAAACTTGCTCATCGCGCTTTGCACTCAAAAACGCGGGATTGCCCGTGCTCTGAGAGTTTTTGTCGCAAGTCGGGGGCGGGGCATAAGCCGAGGACATGTGCAGCGATGCGATGATGCCTTAAATTCAGAAAGGGTACGGGAAAGATTCAATATGGGTTCATAAAACACAGCAGGCAATATATTTAATCATATTGAACGGCATACAGGATTTATAAGGTAATCTGCAATTCATCGATTTAAAGCAATTGGCATAGGACGGCGCAAAATCATAATCTGGGAGAATTTGTTTTAAAAAAATTTTCAAAAAGGCTTGACAAACCGCCGAAAATGTGCTATTATGATTGAGCGCCGTTAAAGCGCACATATCGCGGGGTAGAGCAGTTGGTAGCTCGTCGGGCTCATAACCCGGAGGTCGTTGGTTCAAGTCCTTCCCCCGCAACCAAGATAAAACCGCTTAGATAGGGCATTCGCCGGTCTGAGCGGTTTCTTTTGTTTCTTGAAATTCTTCGATTTGGCGCACATTTGGCGCACAAGATTTTTAGCGACAATCGAAAACATGATGATTGCAATATGACAATACTATGATTTTAATGATGAAAAGCTTAACTTATTTGAAATTGAAACTAACGGTTCTGTTGACGGAAAAACCGAAACTTTCACAGAAAATAAAACAATTTACATAATAATCGAATCAGACGATAAATGCACCGATGGCAGTTTTTCGTTTGTCTTGGAAAAATCAGAGAAATAAATTCCGAATTGCATTGCCGATCATTAAAGGCGTTAATCAGTAAAAATTGATATACCTTTTGCTTTTTGCCTATTCCGGTTTTTTCGGGTGCTGTATATACACAAAAACCTTTTCACAGGGCACCCCCCGCAGCAGCAAAACCGGCTTTCATCGGATTCATTCCCTTAATGTGAGTACCCAAACCGCAAAACGGCTTGGGTACTTTTTCGGGGATCCCCCTCTCACCGGCAGATCATTATTCCCCCCAATCCCTCTCACATAAAAGCGTTCTCAACCTTGAAACCGCCTGCATGACTTCCTCACGCCTCGGCAGGTCGATAAACCTCTTCATATCCGGAAAATTCCCGGAATATACGCAGTCCAAGCCCTCGGCTTCAATTTGTCGGTATATCTCGTCCAACTCACGCTCTATATCCAGCTCCTTTGCGGGGTTCGAGAACGAATCCGGTGCGTTTTTCGCCATTATCGCACGAAGTATAAACCCGAGGGCGTGCAGCTGCCGCGGCGAAACGATGTTGTGAAGCCTCCGCAGGTCAAGCTCCTCCGCGCCGACGAGCATCACCCCCAAATCGAACACCCGCAGCACCTCTTTGCCGAACCCGCCGGGGTGCGAATCGAATCCCCCGCAGCGGTAAATTTTTCCTTGCGACCAGTCGGCCGCAGGGATTTTTTCTTTTTTGGGAATATTTTCTGCCGGCTCTTTTGCATATTCCGTAACATCGACCGGCTGAAAATCTTCCATCATGTAAATTTTGTCAGCGACTTTCAGATACTCCCCGCTGCCGCCGATGACCAAAACCGTAGAAACGCCGCGCGCGGAAAGCTCGCGAACCCGCTCTGTAAAGGGGATCAGCGGCTCGTTTTTTATCAGCTTTCGCATCAGCGGGTCGCGGATCATGAAATTCGTCGCCGAGCGGTCCTCGTCTATCAAAAGCAGCCTCGCACCCCTGCTCACGGCTTCGGCGATATTCGCCGCCTGAGAGGTCGAGCCGGAGGCGCGGGACGTCGAGAAATCGCGGGGGTCGGAGCCGGAAATCGCGCTTAAAAACGGCGAAATATTGACGTGGCTTATCGCGCGCCCGTCCTCCGCAGATACCGAAACCGCGCTCGGATCTGTAATGCAGAGCTCCCTGCCGTCGCCGAGGGCGTGGTCGTAAATCCCTGCCGCGACAGCCTCAAGGAGCGTGGTTTTGCCGGAATACCCGCCGCCGGTGATGACCGTGACTCCCCGCTTTATCGCCATTCCGCGCACCCCGGCAATCTTCAGCTCGTCCTCTTTTGGGGACGTGAAAGGCACCGCGCCCTCCATAGGCAGGTCGGTGTCGTTTTTTCGCGGCAGAACCGAGCCGTTTGCGATGAACGCGCAATATTCCGAATTTTTGAGATAATCCCTGATCGCGCGCTGCTTATCCGCTAAATCGATGACCTTTAAAAGCGCTTTTCTGTCAAAATTTCGGATATACCTGTCGATTGCCTTCGGCAGGTCGGAGGTCAGCATCCTGAGCGTCTTTTTCATTCTGCGATAGGGCAGCTGCACCTGTATCATCAGGCAGAGATACATTACTTCTTTAACTTCCCTGCCGAACCACGGATAGACGGTTATTCCCGAGCCGTAGTCGTAGTCGCGGGGAGTTCTGAGCGAAAAATACGCCGAATTTCTCATAAGGATCTCACCGCCCGGCTCGCAGAAATAGTACCAGCCGTTCTCCTCGACCGGGCGCGAGCGGTTGAAAAGTTCGCTGTTCAGCTCCTCCAAATACGGCTTCAGCGCCCGCAGACAGAAGCCCGCGACGGCGATATTTTCCGCGCCGGGACATATCCAGAGCTCCTCCGCAGGAACCCCGACGGTCACGGTCGGGCAGCTGAGCTTCAGGCGGGCGGTTTGGGTGATGTGATAGAACACCCCCTCGCGCCAGTAGATCGGGTCGGAGACGAGCTCCGGCGGGAAACTGCCGTCGGAGCTGACCACCCTGCAGTCGCCGTCGTACATATCCTCGAATTTTTCCGTATTTTCCTTCATGCCGAGCAAAATATTTTTTAAACGTTTCAAATTATCAACCTCATTTCGTAAATCATAATAAATCCCTAACTTTTCCGCGGGAATGCCCAAGACGACGTCGGCGAGCATAGGGCGGTCCGGGCTGCTCCCTGTGATCTGCAAAAAGCAGCCGTCCCCGAGCCAGTATGTCGGGTCGGATTCCGTCTCGTCCTTGTCCGTGGGGTTTGCGGGCGTGCGGCGGGGGATTATATATTCGCCGTCGAACACCGGGCGGATGTCCTCCGCCTTTTCGGGCAGCGAGCCGAGCTTTTGAAGAAGTCTTACCATGTGCAAGCCTCCTTAAAATTGTTTTTGTGCATAAAAATAACCTCGCTTTCTTTGGGACTATGATCCGGCGCAGAAATTGGGGTTTGAAAAATATGCAAAAAACCGCGCAAGAAGCGCGGTCAGTCAGTTTTGGAAATAAAAAAACAGACTGCAAGGCACTTTTTCAAAAGAGCATGCAGACTGCTGCCATAGGCAATTTGTACAATTTTGCAGAGTTTTATCGGTAAATCCTCACAGCAAATAAACCCGGCGTGACGGCAGGCGCATGCGTATTAAGTTTTTTCATACCGTCACCTCCAAGTCAGATTTGCAAACGGATCATGGGGAGATTATAGCATATTGCGGGGTGAGTGTCAAGTGGGGTATCATACGGAGATGCGGTCGAAGCGACCGCATCAAGAGGACAGAAATCAGATATCGGATTGTCAGAATTTCAAGGTGTCACCGTTGGTGACATATTTAATTAGTGAGAATAATGAAGGCTGTTTGTACACTCCCTCATACGGGGAGACAAGTAAAACCGCCGAGTTTGCATGATGCGGAAAAGGGAGGATTTCTGACTGTGTGCACTGATTGGGCCATGCTTTATGAGTATGTGTCGTCTGCCGCATCGGCAGAGGACGTTCAAAAGAATCCGAGTACGCCAAACAGCAATGTGAAATCGGCAAAGAATCTCATCATCAATAAAGAACTTGAAGAATTCAATTCCGGCAGCGACATCAGAAACGACAGCCGTTCTTCCGAAAATTCTACAGAACCGGTTGAATTTTTTAATAGCCATGAAGAGCTCGCAATGGCTAACGCCCTCAATGCTCTCAGATCAGACAATCCTTCCTCAAACAATACCGATGAGAAAAATGTGTCCGAAAGAAATCCAAACGCAGAGCTTACCATCCCGGCTGTTTTTTACAACAGCCGTTAAGAACTCGAAGAGGTCATAGCACGCGACTATTATAACTCGGGGCTCATTCCGCCACCGGACATATTTGACCCTCAATCCATGTAAAACCGGGAGAGGAACTGAATGAACTTAATGATTTGGTTAAGGTTGACTTAACGAAATATTCTCAAGTCTTCTAATGCAGAAAAAACAGCAGCAAAAAATTTGATACCGAAAAGAACATTGAGACTACTTATTTCCAGTTGACGGAAACATTTCTAAAACAGCAGACTTGTAAGAATGTCTACGATTGTATCTGTAAGATAACCCGGATGAATAAGTCCGCTGCAGCGTCCGGCTATTCTCTTTTTCAATATAATCGGACTTCCACCGTAAATCAGCTTTACAGGCATTTTTCTTTCACTGCTATAAAGAATGGTCTCATCGGTTTTAGTCATATCTATCACCTTTATCCAAACGCTCAGTATTCATCTTCTTCGTCCTCATCATATCCCATTATACCGCAAAACCGTGCAAATGAAAACGGGTATGCGTTGCTGCCATGAAAACACTCCTCAGAGCCGCCCGAGAACCTGAGCGTCACGCTCCAGTCCTCGCCGTCCAAAATTCCGGGCAGATTATACGCGCTGTCCCAGTCGCCCATGTGAATGCTTTTAAGCTCGGAAATCAGCCTTTCGCGCTCAATTTCGCCAATCTTTTTCCGCGATTCGTTCCCGTACATCGGGTTTGTCACGCAGATAATTTTCGCTGAGGTCTTGCCGCGGGAAAAATCTGCGGACAAGGTTTTGGTTATCAGAAAATGCCTGCTGACCGAGAATTCAATCGCCGTCAGCCCGTCGAGCCGAGCGTTGAAGTCAAGCGCCCTTAGCTCATCTTCGGTTGGGATATACTCGCCGCCTGCCTCCAAAAGCGCCTTTTTCGCCATATCGAAATAGTCGGGCGCCATTGACAGCCGCACGTCCCTGCTCGGCTTAATGTCGGGCACAGTGAAATCATTTGTTCGCAGCGCATCTTTAAGCGCGGAGATTTCCTGCCTAAGTCTGCTAATATCGGCAAGAATTTCCTCCGAAGTTTTACCTTTTAAGCCCATATAGTAGCTTTCGGGCGATATCATCATAAAATCAGCTCCTTTTGATTTGTTGATTATATTATAGCATAGGAGCTGTCCGAAAGTTTGGACTAATAGGGCATAATAGGCAATAACGAGTACAATTATTTGTACTCCATTGTCAAATCGGTTGAAATCACGCCTTAATTGTGCTATAATTACAAAAAACGAAGGAGACTTATCATGCGTGATTTAAATAAATTCAAGGGCTGTCTTATAGGCGGGGCGGTCGGCGACGCACTCGGATATGCGGTCGAATTTATGCCCGCCGCCGAAATATTCAAAAAATACGGTGCAGACGGTATCACGGAATATGAGCTTCATGGCGGCGCTGCCGAAATATCGGACGACACGCAGATGACGCTTTTTACCGCCACCGGGCTGCTGCTCGGAACGACCCGAGGAATGACCCGCGGAATCATGGGCGACTACACAGGCTACATCGCCCGCAGCTACTCCGATTGGTATCGCACGCAGACCGAAAGTTACCCGCTCCCCGATGGCTATCATTATTCATGGCTTGTGAATCTGCCGCAGATGTTCAGCCGCAGAGCGCCGGGGAGCACCTGCCTCTCGGCACTTTCTCAGGGCGGAAACGGCACGGTTGAGAACCCTATAAACCAAAGCAAGGGCTGCGGCGGAATTATGCGCATCGCGCCTATCGGGCTGTATTTTTGTGATAAAAAAATCGACCCGAGCGAGGTTGATATGATTGCCGCAAAATCTGCGGCGCTCACCCACGGGCATGAACTCGGATATATCCCCGCTGCAATGCTTGCGCACATAATCCTCAGAATTACCGAGCGCGGCGACAGCATTTCAGAGGCGGTCAGCGACGCGATGCGGGTTATTCCGACTATATTCCAAAACTCAAAGCATATGGGCGAGCTTTTGGCGCTCGTTCAAAAAGCGGTTGACCTGTCGAAGCAAAACATTTCTGACCTTGAAGCGATTCGTCAGCTCGGCGAGGGCTGGGTCGCGGAAGAAACGCTTGCGATCGCCGTTTACTGCGCGCTGAAATATGCCGACGACTTTGAAAAAGGCGTGATCGCCGCGGTAAATCACGACGGCGACAGCGATTCGACGGGCGCAGTCGCGGGAAATATCCTCGGAGCAGCACTCGGGTATGACGCCATTCCCAAAAAATTCATTGAAAATCTGGAGCTGAAAGACACGGTTTCTGAGCTCGCGGAGGACCTCTGCAACGACTGCCGGATGACCGAATACGACCGCGACGAGGCTTGGGAGAGCAAGTACATCAGAATGGATTATGGGGCGAAAAATGATGGGACTGAAAATACATTGAGAGCTGTTTGCAAGATAAGTGAATGAGCAATTGAATATGCTGAATAATTAAGCACCTGTCAAAAACGGCAGGTGCTGTTGACTTGAATATCCGCATAATTCAGTATAGTATATCACATAGTCTGCTTTGAAAGAGAATATACAGCTATGGTTCTTTAATCAGGCGCCGCCTCCCCGCACATTTTCCCAAGTCCAATCCCCCGATCCCGCACCCAAACAACCCGCGCCGCAGATAAAACGCGATTCAGTCACCTCATCACCCCGGCATAAAAAATATCAAAAATTTCTGCTGTAACTATTGACATTACAACTCGCCCGTGCTATAATATAGCTGTAACCAAAAAAGTTACAATAAATCTACGGAGGTAATCATATGGCAAATTATCAGAAATTAAACGTCACGGGCGCGGAGAGGGTCGAGCTTCACGACAGGATCGGGCTGACGGGCTCGGAGATAAGCGTAAACGTCCTTCCTGCGGGGGCTTCGGTGCCGTTTGTGCACGCGCATAAGCAGAATGAGGAGGTCTATATCGTGCTCGAGGGCAAGGGAAAAATGGTGCTCGACGGCGAGGAGGTTGAGCTCATGGCGAATGATTATCTGCGCGTCTCCCCGCCGGTGAAGAGGCAGATTTTTGCAGCCCCCGACAGCGCGATCAAGTATGTCTGTATCCAGACAAAATCGGGCTCGCTCGAAAATTATACGGCAACGGACGGGATCATGTAGAGGGCAGATGGCAGATTGTCAGAGATCAGATTCTGCACTCAACCCGAAATGAGACAAGTCAAGTTTAGGATCAAGCCCTTTTTAAAGGGCTTGCGGGGGACTCGGGGACAGAGTCCCCGAGTCGCGCTCCGCAGAGCGCGAAATCCTTGCAAAAAGGACAGCGAAAGCTGTCCTTTTTGCTTTTATCGTTCATAGGAGCTCGGCGAAGCCGAGCGACAGCCCGGAGGGGTGTGGGGAACCCCGCAGGGGTGCCCCACAGCTGGAAAGGGGTATGGGGACAACCCGGCACGGGTTGTCCCCAACAAAAACCGGCGACGAAGTCGCTCGTGAGCCGAGCGAAGTGCACTAGTCAACAAAAATCGTACACAAATTTCAAAAAATCAGACTAAGAAAATTGTTCATTATACACCACCTCCTGCAAAGTTGGACTCTCGAAACTGCTTCGGCGTCAGATAGCCAAGCGAATATGCCGGTCGCTGCTCGTTGAAAAAGCGGATATATTCATCAATTTCATTCTTCACGGGCTTTTCGCCGGTGATATGCATATCCATGAACAGCTCGGCCTTGATCCAGCCGTTGATTGCCTCCATAGCCGCGTTGTCTGTCGGCGTCCCTGCACGGGACATTGAACGTGTTATTCCGTACATCGGCAGCAATTCATTGAAAGCCTTGGACGAATATACAGACCCTTGGTCTGAATGAAGTATCATACGGTATTTGGGATATTGCTTTTTAAGTTCAATTAGATCCTTTAATCCGCTTATGTAAGTCATGCGATCCCCGCGTTTAGATGAAAGTGAGTGGCTGACTATCTCATTATTCCACAAGTCCATATATAAAGTAAGCTCGTAGTAAACGCCATTCACGCAAAATGCCGTCATGTCGCTAACGATGCATTGCAACGGTTTATCAATCTGCATCTCAGACAGCAGAAGATTCGGAAATATGCGATAAGGCTCCCCCAGTTTCTTGTACTTATAATGCTTTGCCGTGCTTTTGATCCCCACCGTTTTACAGCATTTATAAGCGTAGGGGTCAGAAAGGGTAATCCCGGTATCAAGCCGTATTTTGGCGTTTAACCAG
>CANQYD010000040.1 GCA_947627985.1 uncultured Clostridia bacterium | reverse complement strand
TCGGAGGGGAAGAAGGTTCAACTTTTTTTGAGGCGAGTGTAACATATCATTGACAAACCTACACTTCGACCGCATCTTTCTCCGCTAACCGTGTTGACAATTTAAAACAGTTGTGCTATACTGTATCTGTGTATAATTGTGCACGGGAGGGGAACAGGTGTCCCGGGATCCCGTACAAATCCTGCGCTTATACACGGAAAGGTTTGATAATCTTTTTATGGACATATTCATAATAGTCGTGCTGATTCTTCTCTCCGCTGTTTTTTCGGCGTCGGAGACCGCGTTTTCCTCAGTCAACAAGGTCAGGCTCAAGAGCTACGCCGAGGAGGGAAACAAGCGGGCGAAGCTGGCTATTAAAATCACCGAAAACTTTGACAGGACGCTCACAACGATCCTAATCGGCAACAACATCGTAAACCTTGCCGCGACCACCGTCGCCACGGTTTACATCACCTCGCACCTCGGCGCCGTCTACGTTCCGGTATCGACGGCAGTGATGACGGTTTTAATCATCATCTTCGGCGAGATAATCCCCAAAAACATCGCGAGCGAATTCTCGGAAACTTTCTCGATGGTGATCTGCTACCCGCTTTACTTTCTGATGACGGTTCTCACTCCGATCGTCTGGCTGCTGATAAAGCTTAAAAACCTCGTTATCCGGCTCTGCGGCGGCAAAAACGATCAGCCGTCCATGACCGAAGAGGAGCTCAAATACATCATCGACGAGATCGAGGACGAAGGGGTTTTGGACGAAAACGAGAGCGATCTTGTCAAGTCGGCTCTTGAATTTTCCGACATCACCATCAGCGAGATTCTTATCCCGAGAGTCAATATCTCAGCCGTAGAGATCGAGCAGTCTCCCGACGAGATCAAGGACGCGTTCATAACGTCGCACTTTTCGCGTCTGCCGGTCTATGAAAAGACCATCGACAACATCGTCGGCATAATACATGAGAAAAACTTTTTTGATATGTATCTCAGCGGGCGGCGGGACATTAAAGAGATAATCCAGAAGCCGCTCTATATTTTTGAACTGACCCCCATCTCGGAGCTCATGCAGCAAATGCAGCGCGCCAAGACGCATATGGCTGTCGTCGTCGATCAGTACGGCGGCACGCAGGGCATCGTCACGATGGAGGACATCATCGAGGAACTCGTCGGCGAGATTTATGACGAGACCGACGAGGAGGACACGTCTTTCATACAGATAGGCGAGAACGAATACGAGGTCGACGCCGGGCTTTCGATACGCGATTTTCTCGACAATATCGGGCTCGACCCCGACGTCATCGAGACCGACTGCAATTCTATCGGCGGGCTTGTGATGGAAAATTTAGATCATATCCCCGAGCCGGATGAGGAATGCGTCTGCGGAAGATTTAAATTCCGGGTCGTATCGGTCGACGAACAGCGCATTCAAAGGGTGCGGATAAGCGTATCCCCCGAATCCGACGGCGACGGAGAGGAGCAGCAGGAAAAGGACAGCGAGGAGTAAATAATCAAACAGATAAACAAATCCCCCGAGCTTTTCGGGGGATTTTTCCGTCAGTCCTTTTTGCCGAAGATGTCCTTAAGACCGCTCAGCTTGTCGCCGATATCGTCCACGGTCATCTTCGCCTTGATTCCGTCCGCGACCTTTTTGAGCTGGTCGTCGGGCAGATCGACGCCGGTGAGCTTCTCGACGGTTTTGATGGGGTCCTTCTTGAAATCTTCCATCAGCCCCTCGTCGGACTGAATTTTCTTGACGGTGTCTTCGATTTGTTTTTTGATTTCGGAAATGTCCATAACGGTCCTCCCTTTGCAGTTTATGATAGGATTATACTACTTTTTGCGGGGAAAGTCAAGACAGGGAGGATTAGACGCGCTCGAAGCGACCGCATCAAGAGGACAGAGGTCGGAAATCAGATATCAGAATTTCAAGGTGTCACCGTTGGTGACAGATTTAATTAGTGAGAATAATGAGGACGATTTGTACATTCCCTTCTGTCCCGCTTTCCTTGACACATCCGCCTTCCCGTGTTATAATTACTTTAAATTGCAAAAAATCAGGAGGAATCGCTATGTCAAGGCTTACCGTTCCCGAGGGCTATACCCCGCGCCTCGGTCCATACGAAACCCAGACCGCCATCGGTCTGATAAAACACACCTTCGAGCTCTCGCTCTGCCGAGCCCTCAACCTCAAAAGAGCCTCCGCACCGCTCTTTGTGGACGGCGGAAGAGGCTTAAATGACGACTTAAACGGCGTCGAAAGACCCGTCGTCTTCAATATCAAGGAGACCGGCGGAAGAGCCGAGGTCGTCCATTCCCTTGCAAAATGGAAAAGAATGGCACTTAAGGAATACGGCTTCCACCCCGGCGAAGGCATCTACACCGATATGAACGCGATCCGCCGCGACGAGGAGCTCGACAACCTCCACTCGGTCTACGTCGATCAGTGGGACTGGGAGCGGATCATGCTTCCCGAGGAGAGAAATCTCGACTTCCTCAAAAGCGTCGTTCTGAAGATCGTTGACGCGGTCTGCGATACTGCCGACGCCGTCACGAGGATATACCCAAACGTCGTCTGCTCGCTCTCGCGTGACGTCAGTTTTGTGACCGCGCAGGAGCTCGAGGATATGTATCCCTCCCTCACCCCGAAAGAGCGGGAAAACGCCTATTTAAAGGATCATAAGACCGCTTTTATCATCGGGATCGGCGATCTGCTGAAATCGGGTCGGAAGCATGACGGCAGGGCGCCCGACTACGACGACTGGAGCTTAAACGGCGATCTTTTGATGTGGAACGAGACCCTCGGCTGCGCATTTGAACTGAGCTCGATGGGGATTCGCGTCAACGCCGAGGTGCTGAAAGAGCAGCTGAAAAAAGCCGAATGCGAGTGGCGCTCGGGGCTGGAATTCCACAAAATGCTGCTTGCGGGCGAGCTTCCGCAGACCATCGGCGGCGGAATCGGGCAGTCGAGGCTCTGCATGCTGCTTCTTGGGAAGGCTCACATCGGCGAGGTGCAGGTCTCGGTCTGGGACGGGGACACCTTAAAGGGCTGCAAAGAGGCGGGCATTCCTCTTCTTTAAATGTATATTTATGCGGATATTCCCACTGCGCATTCATTTAATATACATATCATAAAACTTAAGTCGAGGCAGGTTTTCCGGGTTTATAAATAATTAAGTTTATTAAACATGCAAAACGCCCCGGGCTTTTTGCATAAACCGGAGCTTAAGTCAAAAAATGCCGAAAGTAAAGGCTTTACGGGAGCCTTAAATATCCCGAAACGCAAAATCTACGCAGAATCGGATGATAAAATGGTATATCAGGAAAAATTTTATATCGGATTTTCAGACGTCTCGCCCGACATGGGCGCGCTGAATTCGACCATATTAAAGCTCTTTGAAAATGTATGCTGTATGCAGGGCGAGGCTGTCGGCGACGGCTTTGACGACACCCCCGGCAGGTGGTTTCTGACGGCGTACAAGGTTAAAATTTTCGATCGCCCGCGCTACGGCGACGTGGTGACCGCAAGGACGTGGTCGAGGGGAATGAAGGGGGTCGCGGCTTCGCGCGAGTTTGAGATTTTAAAGGACGGGAAGCTCGCCGCGGCGGCTCTGTCGAACTGGGCGCGGCTGAATTCCGAGACCGGAAAGCTCGAAAGAATGAGCGAAGAGGCGTTTCTGAGGTATGAAAGCGAGCCGGATCGGACGAATTTCGGGGAGATGTGGCTTTCAAAGCTCCGTGCCGCTCCGCAGGGAGGGACCGAGACCGCCTTCACCGTCACCCGGAACCTCATCGACCCGAACCGGCATATGAATAACGTGAGATACCTCGACCTTGCCGCGGAAGCGCTCCCCGAGAGCGCCCAAGGCGCCGAGCCGGACAGCTTCGAGATCGCCTACCGAAAGGCTTTTGCCTACGGCGAGAAGGGGATTCTGAGCTGGTCGGAAGATGACTCCGCCCATACCGTGGCGTTTTTGTCGGAGGATAAAAGCGAGATCAAGGCGGTGATCAGGTTCTATAAAGGGTGAGACATTATTTCTGCTGTTTAACCCGTCGCCAACTGCGACGCCTTGAAATTCTGACAATCCGACTTCTGACTTCTGTCCTCTTTATGCGGTCGCTTCGACCGGAGTTTGTTTTGATTGGGTCTTGATTTTTCTCACGAAATGTATTACAATAAAAATAATGATTTTCTTTTGAAAGGACGTTTTTTATGAATCTTGTTTTGGTAGTAAATGCCGGGAGCTCTTCCTTAAAATACCAGCTCCTCAACATGGACGACGAGTCGGTCATCGCAAAGGGAAACTGCGACAGGATCGGCATCGACGGCAAGCTCAGCCATAAAGTGCCCTCCCGCGGCATCGCGATCGATGAGGACTGCACCTTCCCGACCCACACCGAGGCTTTTGAAAAGCTCGTCGAGGTCTTAACGACAGGCGAGGGCAGGGTCATCGACTCAATGTCGGAGATTTCAGCCGTCGGGCACAGAATCGTTCAGGGAGCCGAGATTTTTGATAAGGCATGTCTTGTCACCGAAGAGGTCATCGACCGGATCGACGCTCTTTCCGACCTCGCGCCCGTCCACAATCACCCTCACGCGCTTGCGCTCAGAGCCTGCACGAAGGTCCTTCCCAAGGGCACGCCGCAAGTCGTCGTCTTCGACACCGCTTTCCATCAGACAATGCCCCCGAAGGCTTATATGTTTGGGCTTCCCTATGAGGATTATAAGGACCTGCACGTCCGCAAATACGGCTTCCACGGCACCTCTCACCGCTTTGTCTCGCAGTGCCTTGCGGACGCGATGGGAAGGGATATAAAGACTCTCAAGATCGTCTCCTGCCACTTGGGCAACGGCTCCTCCATCACCGCTGTGGACGGCGGAAAGTCGGTGGATACGTCGATGGGATTCACTCCTCTTGACGGCATCGTGATGGGTACAAGGACCGGTGCTGTCGATCCCTCGGCGGTCACATACGTAATGGAAAAGAGGGGATTCACTCCTCATGAGATGAGCCAGTACATGAACAAAAAGTCCGGATTCTTGGGGCTTTCCGGAGTGTCCTCCGATAACAGAGACATTCAGGAAGCGGTCCTCAAAGGGGACGAGAAGGCGATCATCACCTCGGATATCCTGCAATACCAGATCAAGAAATATATCGGCGCATATGCCGCCGCGATGAACGGTCTCGACGCGGTTCTCTTCACCGGAGGAATCGGCGAGAACTCATGGGAGGTCAGGGAAGCGGTCTGCGAGAACATGGACTACTTCGGCATCAAGATCGACAACGACCTCAACCGCAAGACGAGAGGCAAGCTCACCAAGCTCTCCACCCCCGACTCGAAGATCGAGGTCTGGGTGGTCCCGACGAACGAGGAGCTTCTGATCGCGCGCGACACTCTTGCGGTCATCGGAAAGTAAAGTTTAATGATAGGGCGAGGCATTGTCCTCGCCCTTCTGCAAAAGAGGGAAAATATGCCGGAAATCACGGGTCTGAGCCTTTGGAAAATTTTAACTGTTTATTTTGCCGCGATGTCGGTTCTGACGTTTATTCTCTACGGAATCGACAAGAGGCGGGCGATAAAGGGGACTTGGAGGATCAGCGAGAAGACGCTTTTGGGACTTGGGGTGATCGGAGGCGCGCTCGGCGGGCTGATCGGGATGAAGGTTTTCAGGCATAAGACTAAGCACCGGTATTTTTGGGTGATAAATGCGGCGGCTTTGGGGGTGCAGGCGGGGGTAGTCATTTTAGTGATTAGAGGTTAGGGGATAGAGGATAGAGGCTGTTTAACCGCTTTATCTGCTCCGCGGTTTTCTTGGTGCAGACGGAAAGCGGGGAGGGGCTTGGCGGGTACGGGCGGGCTGGGTGGAATGTGCGGGGGAGTGCAGGGCGAAGCCCGTGCGACGAAGTCGCACCGCCGACGCTTCGCGTCGGCGCGCTGCCTTCGGCAGCGGGGCTTCGCCCCGAGCCCCCTGCTCCTACCCGACCCCGTAAGCGGCGCCAGCCCCGTGCCCAACCTTCTGCTCCTGCTTTTCCCCGGCATCTGCACCCGACCCTGCACCAGCCTTTCCTCTCCTGCCAAACCTTAGATAGGAGCAGGGGGCATGGGCGAAGCCCGACCGCGCGCTTCGCGCGCGGTCACTGCCTCAGCTTCGCTGAGGCAGCGGCAGCCTTCGGCTGCCGGGGCTTCGCCCCCGTCCCCCTCCTCCCGCACACCACAAAAATATCCCCCCGAAAGGAGCCCACCATGCCCACCAAATTCTTAGAAACAGCCCTTCTCCAATCCTCCCGCGACCTCGCCTGCCGCCCGGACGACCTCCTCAAGCCCGAAAACACCTTCACCGCCTCCTCAGAACGTAAGGGCGCAAAGATTTTCTACCCCGATCGCCTTGATTTTCTCGCGGTAAACTACGGCTTCGGAAGCGTCATAACGGTGCGCGACGACAGGCTTAAAGCGGTCTCGGAAGCGATGAAAAATTCGGGACTTATACATGCGGTGGAACTCCTGCCCCTCGGCTTCGCCACGACATTTGAGACCTTCTGCTTCCTCCCGGCAAAGAGCGATATTGAGCCGCTTCCCTGCCCCTATGCGACCCGCGTTTTGGACCCGGAGGATTTCTCGGGGCTCTATCTTCCCGAGTGGTCGAACGCGCTGTCCGAAAAGCGGGTGTATGCCGACAAAATCGCGGTCGGAGCATATGACGGGGATAGGCTGATCGGGCTTGCCGGGGCTTCTCAGGACGCGGAAGAAATGCTTCAGATCGGAATCGACGTCCTCCCCGGGTATCGCAAAAAGGGGATCGCGGCGGCTCTCACGTCGGCTCTCGGGCATGAAATCATCGGAATCGGGAAGACCCCGTTCTATTCATGTAGTTGGAATAATTTAGCATCATTCAAAAACGCTTTAAGATCGGGATTCAAACCGGTCTGGACAGAAATATCAGCAAAATATGCCGAATAAGGAGGAAATTATATGTCGGATGAAATTCACCTTGTAGACCTGATGTACCCGTCCGAAGAGAGCCGCAGAGCTCATACCGAACGCGGGTCAAAGCTCTCAAAACTGCCGCAGGACTACGTCACGAACCTTGAACTTGAGCAGCTCGCCCGCCTGATCTGTCCGGAGTATGCTCAGAACGCGCTTAAGGTCTTCACCGAGCTCTCGACCGATCCCGAAACGCTCAACTACCGCCTTGATATTTTGGAGGATTTTCTGAACGTCCCGGCTCTTGAGGCTGTGCTCTATGAAAACGTCCACAAGCTCTACATAAACGAGCATGTGAACGTCCAAAAATTGGGACTTGCAGACAGCTTCTTCGCGCTGAATCAGCGTTTTGAATCGTTAAAGACGTTTATTGAGTGCATCACAAACTGCCACGAATTCCTGCAGAAAAATCGCGATAAATTCCGCTCCAAGGCTCTTGCGGGTCTTGGCGATTACTTCGCCTCGGTCTATGAATCCGACTATTTTGAAGAGGTGAAGAGGGAGACAGATGAGTGTCTCAAAATCCTTGCAAAGGGACCGAGAAGCGTCACGGTCGGCATCAATTTCGACGACATGATGCGACCCGTCGAGGCGATGCTGCTTACCGTATCGACCGACACCATCAAGAAAAAGGGTCGCTTCGACTGGCTCTTCAAGCGTGCGGGGGATTCCGGCAGAGCGATCGGCAAGACGCATTCTCTGTATAACGAAAACGGCGGTACCAACGACCTCGAAGCCCCTCTTTTCAGGGAACTCAAGGACATCAACGCCGAGTACATCGCCCACATCGACACCGCCATCAGAGCCTACTACAAAAAGTCGACGGAGGACGTTCTGACCTTCGAGACGCAGATGAGCTTCTATATCGGAGCCAAGCGGATCGTCGAAGCCGTGAAAGCCCGCGGTCTTGAAATGTGCCGCCCGAAATATCTCCCGATGGAAGAGCGCAAGATGAATGCCAAAGGCGTTTTCGATCTCTCGTTTTATATCCAGATGGTCTCCGCCGATCCGATGGGAAGCCTCAAGAACAAGATAATCCTGAACGACTGCCGCTTTGACGACGACGGGAGATTTTTCGTGCTGACCGGCGCCAACAACGGCGGCAAAACGACGTATACAAGGGCGATCGGGATCGTTCAGGTCTTTGCGCAGGCTGGGATTTTCGTGCCCTGTTCCGAGTGTGAGATATCCCCGGTCGACTATATCTACACTCACTTCCCGAAGGAGGAAGAGGTCGGGCTCAACACTTCCCGGTTCACTCAGGAGTGCAAGCAGTTCAAGGAGACGATCGACACCGCGACCCGCTACAGCATGCTGCTTCTGAACGAGTCGATCCAATCCACCACGCCGACCGAGTGCGTCTACATCGCGACGGAGCTCACTAAAATCTTCCGCTGCGTCGGCGTCAGGGGGATATATGCCACCCACCTCTTGGAGCTTGCGAGGAGCCTTGAGAGGCTGAATCGGGAGGTCGAGGGTGATACGAAGCTCGTCAGCCTCATCACGACCGTCGATACCACCGACGACAATCGCAGGCTGTACCGCATCGAGCGCGCCGAGCCGCAGGAATTCGGCTACGCGAGGACGATCTATGAGAAGTTCGGGGTGAGCTTCGAGGAGGTCAGGAAGAGGGAGGAAGCGAGGGGGAAGTGACTTTGGGGCGTGAATGCGGGGTGGGTGATAGAGCGGGGGAGAAGCCCAAATGCAAGGGGATACGGGCGAAGTACAAACGCAGGGGACGGGCAAAGCCCAAGCCGTGCGAAGCACGGCTTCTGCCTCAGCGAAGCTGAGGCAGTCGGCACCGAAGGTGCCGAGGGCTTCGCCCCCGTTCCCCTCCGGCTGCACAGAGGACAGAGGTTAGAAGTCAGAGGGCAGATTCTGATCTTTTACCTACTGCTTCCATTAAGGTTAGGCAGGGGCACACAGCCTGCGCCAAGGTTTGCATACAGCTTAGGCTATGATAGAGGCAGAATGCCTGCTGCTAATTTTCCTTGCTTCGCTCGGCATTGTGGGGCGCCATTGCACGGTTCCCCACGTCCCTCCGGCTTATCCCCCTCCCAACCCCCGTTTAACAAACTTAAAGACGCTTGTTTGTGTTTTAATCAATTTTACCTACGAATCGGTAAAATATCTCTATTTCTTGAGTTCTGGTGCCGTCAGAATCTTTTGTCGTTTCGTGTATGACAATCTTTTCAATCAGCGTGTTGAGCATTTCGGCAGTCAACTCCGTGGGGTTGGAATACTGCTTGATTAGGGTAATCCACTTTTCAGCGTCGTCTGTGGTCTGCTTTTCAGTCGTAAGCTTTGACTTGAGCTTGTCAATCTTTTCGACCAATTCCTGCTGTTCAGCTTGATATTTCTGTGACAACATCTTGAAGTTGTACTCCGTAATATGTCCGCTCGCCCAATCATCAGCCTGACGAAAAGCCGGTCTACTTCTATCTTTCGCTTTTCAGCCTTGGCGAGCTCGGAAGACTGCTTGTAGGTTTTCAAAGATTCCTCAAATACCATGCGGCATGACCTGAGCCATGCCGCATAATATTTCAACAGTTATCCCCGGTTGTTAGGAGCATACTTTTCAATCACCCTCAGATACTCCGGACATTTCAAAAGCTCGGCTTTGCGACCGTCTTTAGCTGCCCTGCGCGACGCCGCCAGATGCCCTGCCGGGTCATCTTCAGCGCCTGCCCAAAAGCTGTTTTTTGCAAAAACCGCCTCCTTCATCACGCTGTTTTCCCAAGCGTTTTCGCTTAGAATTTCAAGCGTTTGCAGATTTTTCTCCATGACCCTTGCGACATCGCCGTCTGCCCCGCCCCGGCAGCAAAGGTCGTTTTCCATTCGCCCGAGGAAGCCGTGCGCAATTATCAGAAATGCGTCGTCGCCCGTTTTTTGATACGCTTCGGTCAGAATTTTACCGTATAAAAGCGCCTTTTCAGCCTTCTCGCCGGACGTCAGACCTTTGTCGAAGTACACGGCGCGACCCAATTTATCTGCGGCGAACCAAAAAAGTTCATACATATTCAGCCTCACCCAATGATAATATTCATCGGTATTTTTGGCGAAAAGCTGTTCGCTTTTCTGACCTTTGGTCTGATACCAGTCCGCAAATTTGGACTTGTATATTTCAAGCGCTTCATCGGTTTTCCCCTCCGCATGAAGTATTTTCGCGCGCATATTCCACGCGCCGAGACGTATCCGGTCATCGCTTGAGCCGTCAAGAATTTTCTCGCATATCGACAAAAATTCGTCCTTATGCTTAAGCAGAATTTCCGGGTCGTTGTCCGCCATATCCCCCGCGACGAACCACATATAGCGCGACATAACGCGGTAGTCGCCGGGATATTCCCGGTATGCGTTCGTGATGATTTCGCGCGCCGCCTCGACGCCGGCGGGCGTTCCTGTAAGATATTGTCTTTGGCATTCGTCAAGCGCCTCGTCGATCTGCGCTCTGACCCGCTCGCGGTCATAGCCCATAAGCTCGTCGAGGGTCACGCCGAAGTAATACGCGAGCGGCTGGAGCAGGGTGATGTCGGGAAGAGTTTCGCCGCGCTCCCACTTTGAAACCGCCGCGCAGGTGACGTTCATCGCCTCGGCGAGCTGCTCCTGAGTAGCGCCCTTTTCGCCGCGCAGCCGCCTGATGTTTGAACCGATATGAATTTTCATACGAATTCCTCCAATTTTGATATTTTCGACCAGTTTTGATATTTTTGACGCGACGTCTGCATCTGCTTTTATTATAGCGCTTTTTAAGGTTTGCGCAAGGCATTGTCAGGAAAACGCGATTTAACTGCGGGTTGATTTTTTGGAGCAGACAGTCACCCTGCCTTGGCAAGCTCGGCAGACTGCTTTAGATTGAATACTTTAGCCCAATGTTCAAACCCCGCGCCCTTTTCGGGCGTTACATCGACCATTCGCGAAATACTGTCGTGATATTTAGGGTCGATAGTTATAACCGGCAGGGTTGACATATTCTCGCCGGTTATGTAGTTTTCTAATTCCGCGATGGGTAAAACTTTTTCCCTGACAAAACCCCTGTTTTGCTGACGAAGTTCAGTTTTCTGAAACCCAAAAAAGCACGCTGATTTCTCTGCGCGCTTAATCAGTATTCAATTATTTCTCGCCCCTCGGCAGAATAATCTGTACCCCGAACATATCCCGTTCCTCATAGTAATTAACCATTCCGCCATACCTTTCCGCAATACTTGCAACGATCTTATGCCCCAAGCCATGCTACGTTATATCGCTTTTCGTTGTGTTAAAAAATTTATTTTTCTGCAAAACCGATTCGGTTATCTGCCCAAAACGGAGTTCACAAATCCAGTTGACAAAATCAGTTTATATGATATAATAATATAACAAATTACCCCCAAAAAGGACGAATCCAAATGCAGTTGAAAAAGAAGTATTTACTAATATTAACCTCCATAATCTTCCTCACATCCTGCTCAGTCAAGGTGAGTGTCAGGGATGATGAAAGCGGCGCTCGGGTTTCCGATACGGTCGGCGAAGTTTCGGTAAGCGAAATCACAACCGCAAGTGATACGGAGTCTATTGCAAACGCTACGCCTGCCGCAGGAGAGAAAACAGAGGACTTAAGCGTCGGCACATCCGAAGCTCGAAAGGTGCCTGCCGAAAAGGTAGCCGCTTCTCAGATGGAGTATTCCTCCTACAACGTCAGAGGGATATTGGTATGCGAAAACGACATATATCAGCCCTATCTTTTTGTCGACGACAGCCTGTATTACACTGATTCCGAAGTCGAATCCGATGTGATGAATTTCTTTCGGCATAGGCTCGGCGAGGACAAGTCGGAGCTCTTGTTTGAAATCGGTTGGGATATGGCAGATTCAGCATATGAAATAGTAAACGGCTGCTTCTTTACCGCTCCCTGCGTAATGACCGATGACGGCGGGCTTGAAATGAGCCTTTATTGCTATGACTTAAACGAAAACACGCATTCGCCGGAAAAGCTTGTCACATTTGAGGCCAAAACACCGTTGGTCGACATCTGCCGGCTCAATGAAAAAGAAGTTCTGTTCTTTGCTTACAAAAGCTTTGAGGGCAGCTCTGTTGACCTGATTTATCGCTATAATACCGAAACAAAGGAGCTGTCGACGTTCTATGAGGACTATACCGACGACTGGGACGATCTTACGTTGACCTCCGAAAACGTGGCGGGCATGAAAGCGCGCAACAACACGGTTTATCTTTTGAAATATCAGTCTATAGATAACGAGCTTATCTATTCTCTTGAAACTTACGATTCAGACGGGAATATACTCAGCGACTGCGATCTGAAGTTTCTTAATACAATTAAACATTCCTGTCCGGATATTGAATCGATGAGCGTCCGTGATTTTAGCTGTATCAACGATTATCTGCTGGTGTATGACGTTTGGTATTCGCTGAGTTTGGGCGACGACGCTCCGTGGCAGTGGCGGCTCTGCAAGCGTTCTGGCGCTTCATTTAAAGATATAGATATCAGCGAATACAAGCCGAAACTCATTCAGCACCAAGCCGCTTCGGACGACCGATTCCTTATCATGGGTTCTGGGAGAGATGATATAGATCTTCTGATTTTCGATACTGTAGAGGGAGTACTGACCCCGATAGAGCTTGACGTGCCGGATAGTCTGCGATTTGAGAGCTATAATATTGTATCCAACGAGGAGGGAGAAGTAATTCTGATCGGTGAGGAAGAGGATGGGCAGAATAAGGTGATGTATAGGGTCGGGGTAAAGGATTTGGTTGAGGGATAATTTATACTGACTATACTAACTTTTTCACGCGCAAGAATTTCACATAATCACAAAAAATCACTCGAGAGCAAGACCCGCTTTCGGGTGATTATCGTTATAATTCACTTATTTAGCCGTCTGCCGCTTCATGCCATGCGAATTAGCTTATGTGAGATGAAAAAGCAAAAGAAGTGAAAAAATTTGCCATTTTCCTCCGGAGTTGTCGGCATCGGCCGGAGCCGACATTGCTGACATAAGAATGATAGATTTTGATTTTCTGACGGCGCTCTTGATTTATTGTTCAAGCATAAAAATCGACACTTGGATCATTTTAGAGTGTACGAGTTGAAGCGGGGTGGGAGATAGTTTTACGTATATTGTAAGCGTGGGAATAGTTTCGGGTCTTTAAGTACGGGGAACACCTTCCCCTTTTAGGGGGAGGGGGCTCCTCTCCGCTTTCATCTTTATGCAAGCCCCTCCGGGGGTCTGCTTTAAACAGCATATCAAATTTCCGCACCTGCGGGAATTTGATATGCCTTAGTATGCGTTTGATTCATTTTCTGCCAAACCAGAATTTTTTGTTTCAAAACATACTATATCAGGCTTTTGGTCATTGCCCCTCTCCCCCCCATGCCCTAAAAGCAAAATTTTTTTCAAAAACTATTGACATCATGTCAGAACAGTGCTATACTAATTATGCTGACAAGATGTCAGAATAATTTTACACCTTACAAATCTGAAAGGAGAACGCCCATGAAACGCCTATTGATCGCATTTTTAGCGGCTTTGATGCTCGTCGGCTGCGGGTCTGTGGGGGTCGGAAATGATTCCGAAACGAAACCGAACGACGAAAACACGACAGAACCTGCCGAAGCGCAAACGCAGGCTCAAACGGTTGAAGCCGAAACTGCGCCGACTGATGAAGCGGAAAGCTTTACTGATTTAGTTGACGAAGAGTTGCCCGACAGCGAATCTGAACCCTCTTTGCCCGTCGTCTACATGACCTCCGACATCAGCTCCGACGGTCTTACGGCGGTTTATGAGGCTTTGGGCGCTAATCCCGGGGGGAAAAATCGCGGTCAAAATTTCGACGGGCGAGCCGGGGAGCAACTATCTTCGTACCGACCTGATCGGCGAGCTTGTGCAGTCGCTTGACGACACAATCGTCGAGTGCAACACCGCTTACGGCGGGC
Source organism: uncultured Clostridia bacterium (assembly GCA_947627985.1). GTDB lineage: Bacteria > Bacillota > Clostridia > Oscillospirales > Ruminococcaceae > Faeciplasma. The sequence continues at coordinate 4,129 of CANQYD010000040.1, read as the reverse complement.
AGCGCGCTAACACTGCGATGCACTATCAACTCGCGAAGGACCACGGCTACACCGACATCGCCGACGTCGACATTATGGACGAGGAAGGTTCGATGACCCTTGCGGTCGAGGGCGGCAGCATGTGGAGCGCGGAACAGGACGCGTTTTTGGAATCAATGGCCGAAGCGGGAAAGTCGGTCGTCGACGCGCTCGGCGGGAATATTTTGTATATTAACGTGATGAACCGTCTGTCGGTGGATTGCGACTGCGACACAAGCCCTGCCGAACCCGATATGCACGACATCGGGATTTTGGCGTCGTTTGATCCGGTCGCGCTCGACCAAGCCTGCATTGATCTGGTATATTCGGCAAAAGATGGTCAATCGCTCATCAAACGAATAGAATCGCGAAACGGTCTGCACACGCTTGAGCACGCCGAGGAGATCGGTCTCGGAAGCCGCGAATATCGGTTGGAGAATATTGATGATTGAGACTTTTTTACAATCTATCTTCTGTTCGTGATGGCGTTTTCCTTCGCGGCGGGGATAATTGTTAATTTAATAATATAGCAAATTATAATTAAGGAGATTACGTTATGAAGTACACAAAATTGGGCAATTCTGACCTCAACGTTTCGCGAATCTGCATGGGCTGCATGGGTTTCGGCAACGCCGCGACGGGTCAGCACAGCTGGACGGTGGACGAAGCGCAAAGCCGCGAAATCATCAAGCGCGGGCTTGAGCTCGGAATCAACTTTTTTGACACCGCAATAGTATATCAAAACGGCACCAGCGAGCAGTTTTTGGGGCGCGCGCTCCGCGACTTCGCCAAGCGCGATGAGGTCGTCGTCGCGACGAAATTCACCCCGCGCACGCAGGAGGAAATCGACGGCGAAGTTACAGGGCAGCAGCACATCGAGAACTACATCAACCAGAGCCTCAAAAATCTAAATATGGAGTATGTCGACCTCTATATCTACCACATGTGGGACTACCACACGCCGATGGAGGAGATAATGGAGGGACTGCACGCCGTCGTCAAAGCCGGCAAGGCGCGCTACATCGGTATCTCGAACTGCTTCGCGTGGCAGCTCGCTAAAGCGAATTTCTACGCGCGGGAACATCATCTGACAGAATTTGTATCAATTCAGGGGCACTACAACCTCATTGCCCGCGAGGAGGAGCGCGAAATGGCGTCGTTTTGCCGCGATCAGAACATCGCGATGACGCCTTACAGCGCGCTTGCGGGAGGGCGGCTCTCGAAGCACCCGGGCGAGACGTCGAAGCGCTTGATCGAGGATTCCTACGCGAAATTCAAGTACGATTCCACCGCCGAGGCTGACGGAAAAATCATCGCGCGGGTGGCGGAAATCGCCGATAAACGCGGCGTTTCGATGACCGAGGTCGCGCTTGCGTGGCTGCTCACAAAGGTCGCGGCGCCCGTCGTCGGGGCGACAAAAATCTCGCACGTCGAGGGCGCGGCAAGGGCGGTCGATTTGGAGTTGTCGCAGGACGAAATTAACTATCTTGAAGAACTTTATGCGCCTCACGCGCTGGTCGGCGTGATGGCGCAGAATGGGAAACAAAAGGCAGGAAATGTGGTTTGAGGAGGATTTGAAATGAGAAAATTTTTTGTAATAATTACGGTTGTACAAAAAAGCGCCCTGCCATGATTGCAGAGCGCGGGGATATAAATCGGCGGATAAACAGGAATTTACTGTTTAATACACTCCACAATCGGTTCAATGTATTTTTTATCTGTCCAGTCACAGTTGTTTTCTCCGGCTGCCATTAACGCTTTTTCCCATATTTCATAATCAGCAGGGTCCTTCTTAGCTACAGCTTTTTTTAATAAATTGCACAATGTTCTATCCCCGAACGACATCGAATCCATATCCCATGCACCACGACAGTAAAAGACAGGAATATCAGATAGAGCGTTTTGCATATTATGCTCTCTGATTTGCTGAAATGCACTTTCTTCATAAGGAGATGCGCCGCAGCAGAATACAATAATTCTTTTGCCTGTTAATTTGTCTATATTCTTTCTAAGAAAAGACAAGCCTGCGATTCCGGAGGCATATATTCCTCCACCTAAAATAATTATATCAAACTTACCAATTTCTTTAATATCAGCTTTCTTTGTCTCAACACATTCAAATCCCGTTTCTTCAGACAGCCAATTAGCATATTTCTTTGCAGCACCGTATTTTGATTGATATAGGATTACTCCGTTCATAAAACAATCTCCTCAAATCCCGATTTGCAATATAAATAAATTATACCAAACTATTGAAAAAAGTCAATAGCGACAGGGCTTTTGTTGATGAAGCAGGCGGCTATACTTTGGGTGCACATTGATTGAAGCCGAAAATTATAATCACCGATTTTTGAGCACCACCCTGTACGCCGGCTTGTACGCCTGCCGATACTCGTCGCTGTGCGAGACCGCCGGGAAGCCCGCCTCACGATATTTTTTGAGATATTCGCGCAGCTCGGATTCCGAAAAATTGAACCCGAATTGCGGAAATCCCGAGAGGAGAATGTCCAACTTTTTCATAAAATTTTCCATATTGCCGTGCCGCATATTTGCCGACTCGCAAAAGTCGCGGTTCAGCATTTCAAGCGGATATTTTTCGGGATCAAGTGCCGCCAGATTCACGCGAGACACGCCGTTGCCTATGTACTCAAAAAGCTCCATGCCCGGAATTTTCTCAACATGATTAAATTCTTCAATCAGCCGCAAAAGGCTTTGCTCAGGGCTTTTTATCATATGACCGCCCAGAAATTCACTCTGATAGATCAGCTTTACCGGATCGCAGGGCTGAATCAGCGGATACTTTTTTGCATGCTGCGTTAGGACATCTATAAGCTCAACTTTGTTAATCATTTTGAAGCCTCCTTGATATGATTGTATCACGTTATCGGCAAGAATTCAACGGGAATTGCGAAATTAAACTTGCTGCCGTCAAACGTGCAACTCAAAAGGCATGATTCAAGGCAAAGCTGCGGTACGCCCGCGATGACGAAACTGCCGGAATATATGGGAAGAGAGTTGCAGTATCATAGTTATTGTGAAAAACATTGATATCAAAATCGCCCCGAATCGGTATCACGGCAATACCAATCGGGTGGGCAAAAGCGGTATCAAAAGCTGATATTTTATATGAGTTTTCGTTAGATAAATCAGAATTTACCATATCCCTATTTCCCTGTATATTCTCTCGATAAAGGGAGATTTGTGCTCTATATATTTATCCATATCATACGGATAAAGCGCCGCCCCTTCTTCTTTGATCCGGCTGTATTAACATACGGCTTCGGGATGGGAGCGCAAATAGTCCCTAAAAGCGATGTGCCTTTTCAGCTCCGCAGAATCCTGCGGACAAACATATAAATGGTGTTTCTGCAAATGATCTTTACCGTCATAATCGAACGCTTCCCGCCCGATAATGCCGAGATTTCCTTCATGGCGGTACCCGATACTGTTCAAGGCGGCAACTGCGTCATTGAGCAAAGAGTAATCTCTTATGATGACGTCAATATCAATGATCGGTTTTGCGGACAGCCCTCGCACGGAAGTGCTGCCGACATGTTCAATGCCCATAGCCAATTCGCCGAGAGCGCTTTGAATCTCATCTTTTATTTTTATAAAATTCTGTTCCCATACCTTATCATAGGGCAGGACTATAACAAGTTTTTTAACCATTTTCACTCACCTGTACATATAACGATTTACATTATAAATATATCATACCAAATTCATGTGAAAAAGTAAGGCTGTTTTGAAAAACAGTCTTGATATTTCCGTATCCATGGTCTATTCCGATGATGATTTGATTGTTAGTATAGTTCATAATTGTTCCTTTCTGCCTTTTGGGCTTTGAGATAAAGTAAAAGCGAGGCAGATGACTCTACCTCGCGATAAAATTTTATTCTGTTTTTTCTTTTGAGCGTTTCGCTCTACGTCTGGCGATATGCGCGCTATTTCTGCAAATTTCCGAGCAGTATTTCTTATCCGCTCTCGACGTCGCAAAAGTCTGCCCGCAATTTAAACAAACGCGCTCGCGCTCCCTGCTCTTGGTCTTTTCATGGCGGTTGAAGTCTGCGCAGCATTTTGCGCAGCAGAATATAGTGTTTGACCGCTTTGA
>CANQYD010000039.1 GCA_947627985.1 uncultured Clostridia bacterium | reverse complement strand
ACAGTCCGGTGGACTGTTTTCATCGGGGGAACCCTCGCCGGGGGTTCCCCCAACAAAAAACCGGCGACGAAGTCGCTCGGGAGCCGGAGGGGTGTGGGGAACCCCGCAGGGGTGCCCCACAGAGCCGAGCGAAGCGAGGCTCGAAATGCCCCCTCTCCCTTGGGAGAGGGGGATTGGGGGTGAGGGGAAGCCCCTCCCCTTTAGGGGAGGGGTTGGGGAGGGGGAAAGATTTTGGAAAAGGGGTTTAAGGGGAGAACCCTTTTGCAAAAAGGGTTCTCCCCTCGGATTTGCCGAGCGCAGCTCGGCAAAACAGCAGCGCAGTCATAAAAACTGCTTTGTCCCTCATAACAAGGGAAATACAGGAGCCCTTGATAAGATGTTTAGTACCCCATACCCACCGCGCCCTTGGTCAAAAGGTATATCAAATTCCCGCAGAAGCGGAAATTTGATATACTATTTTAAGCAGACCCCCACCCCCCGGTTTACTTTTGTGCAGACTTATAGTTGAGCGTAACCCCCCTCCCCCTAAAAGGGGGAGGGGGTAGATGGAAAGCCCGAAAAAGGACATAGGAAACCCCGCAGGGGTTCTCCCCCGCCCCGCCTAAAAAATCCAAAAAAATTCACCGCCCCCAGCGATGAGCGATGAATTTTTCACTATTACCCGTCCTTCAATTCCTTCACCGACTTCAAATCCGTCACCGGGGCTTCGATATATTCTAAAAGCTCCTCAAGGCTCGAGGCGGTCTTATACAGACTCTTGCAGTCGGGTCTTATAAAGTTCTTTTTGATCGCATGCTCCATCACCCGGTTGAGCTCGTCATAGTAGCCCTGTAAATTATAGAGCGCGATCGGTTTTGAATGGCGGCAGAGCTGCTTTAATGTGAGGATCTCAAAGAATTCCTCGAAGGTGCCGATACCCCCGGGAACCACAATAAATGCGTCGGACAGGTCCTCCATCTTCTGCTTGCGCTCTCTCATCGTCTCGGTGAAGATGAGCTCGGTGCAGAAATCGCAGATCGCTTCGATATCCTCGTCGTCAAAAAATTTCGGGATTACCCCGGTGATCTCACCTCCGCCGTCCCGCACTCCTCTTGCGGCGGCTCCCATCAGACCGTTTCCGCCTCCGCCGAAGACAAGACTGTGACCTCTTGCAGCCATCTCCCTGCCCAGCTTTTCGACTTCCTTGATGAAATCGGCGTTGATGGTCGGCGACGCGGCTCCGTATACGCAAATTTTCAAAAAAACACGCCTCCTTTTTGCATTTTCTATATTATACCTCATTTTTTCCGAAAATGCAATAGACGGAAGGCGTATTATTTTTTATTCCGCGTCATTTTCCGAGATCACAAACGTGACGATCTTCCCGCCGGCGTTGTCGTCAGAGATGATCCCTCTCTTATATTCCTTGGGACCGATGATTCCGTCGGAAGTCGATCTTATTACCGCATATTCCCCTGTCGAGCAGGTTATTTTATACAGTATCCCGTCCGAAAGCTCGGCGTAGTAATCCTCCAAAGTCGTGGAATTTCGCATTATGTATTCGGCATGCGGAGCGCCGACGTATCTTATGTGCCACGGCTCGAAGCCTATTCCGGTGGAGCTTTTGCCGTATTTCGGATATCTCACGATAAAGCCGTATCTCCAACAGTCGGAGTCAACCCATTTTCCTGCTTCGGTTTTGGTGAAGTTTTCTCCCGCATAATAGAGAATATATACGTCCGCGCAAAGCCCCGCCTGATGTTCGGAAGCCCCGACTGCCTGCGCGATATCGCTCCCCTCTTCCTCGATCTCGCGCTGCTGCTCCTCGGCTGTACGGTATGCCGACGACACAAAGAGCTTCTCCTCAAATCTGTCCTTGACCTCGGCTGACAGTTCGCTGAACCCGTTATGCATGCAGTCGTTGAACCATACCCCCGTCTCCTTATATTCCGATACCTGCGGCTCAAAATCCGATTTGAGCGGGTGCTCCTTATTTATAAGCATCATCGACTGGTCTACCGTGAATTTTTCGTCCTGCGAGAGTATCCCGATCATGTACTCCGACGTACTGCCGGAAAATTCCGTAAGCTCGGGCAGGACCGATTCCGCCTCGATGTCATCTTTTTTAATAAGCGGGAGGATCGTTTCATACCCGAATTGCAAAACGCACAGCCCGACGTATACAAAAGCCGCAAAAATAATGATTATCAGGATCACCCGAAGCGGCTTCACCCGACGGCGCTTTTGCTCAGGCATTTTCATCAGCCTCCTCCGCGGGCTCCTCAGCCTGCTCCTCATGAACGGCGTCGTCGGTCGGCTCGTCCTCCAAAAGCCCGGAGTCGTCCGAAAGATTTATCTCCATTATCGCCTTGAAGAGATCGCCGTCGATGGTGACGTTAAACCCGACGCCCTGCAAATCGCAGAGGCTTTTTGCGATCGACAGTCCCAAGCCGCTTCCTTCGGTGTTTCGGGAGGAGTCGCCCCGCACAAATCTCTCCATCAGGTCCTCGCCCGAGATGTCAAGGCTTGATTTTGAGATATTTTTGAAGGAGATGATCGCCCTCTCCCCCGACTTTTCCGCGGAAATATAAACCCGGGTGCCGCTCAAGGCGTACTTGCAGACGTTGGAGCAAAGATTATCCAAAACTCTCCACATAAGCCTGCCGTCAAGCTCGGAGATGAGTTTTTCCTTCGGGACTTTGACTATCGGCTCAAGCCCGCAGTCCCGAAATCTGTCCTGATATTCGGCTTCCGCCTGAGTTATCAAAAGGTTTAAATCGGTTCTTTCAAGATTTACGTTTATGCTCCCGCTCGTCGCCTTTGAGACCTCGACAAGGTCCTCTATCAGCTTTTTCATTTTATCAGCCTGCCGCTTTAAAATGCCGATGTGCTCCTTGGCGTTTTCGTCCGAGATGTCGTCCTTTGAGAGGATATCGACGTAGTTTACGATGGAAGTAAGCGGCGTTTTCAGATCATGTGAGACGTTGGTGATGAGTTCTGTTTTCAGCCTTTCCGAGCGCATTCTCTCATCGACCGCAAGCTTCACTCCCCCGCCTACGCCCTCAAGATCGTCAGCCATCTTCCGAAGATTTCCGAAGAGATATTTTCTGTCCACCGACGTATCGAGATCGCCGTCCCGGATTTTTTTCGCATAATCCCGAAGCTTGTCAAATCCCGCCGACCATATCATCACCAAAAACGAGGCGGATACAAGTGCTGCCAAGCAGATGTAAACATTTCCCGCAAGCAGCCCGAAGCCGATCACTGCCGCGTAAGCCGCGATTATAAGGAGAGTGATCCATGTCTGTCTAAGGCTTGAAATCAGGTGCCAGATGAGCTTGAAGAATTTGACTATCAGCGAAGCGACGGCGCCGACGACTGTATATTTAAAGAATTTTTTGGATTTAAGGCGCGCCGAGAGGGTCTGCATAACTATCGCCAGCAAAAGCCCTATCCCGAATACGATGGCGACGCCGATTATAGCCTCAAAAATCCGCACATTCATAAACTGCGTGAAAACGTGGCTGTAAGCGAAGTATTTATATGCAGCCCAGCCGAGCGGTACCGCACATACGCAGAGCGCAAGATAAATCTCAAACGGGATTTTGTCGGGGAATCCGAGGTAGACCCCGTCTGCGCCCGCACGCCTTCCCGCGGCGCAAATTATGAACACGGCGCATACTGTCAGAAGTATTCCGAATACCCCGAGGAGCGCCGGGAAGAATGCCCGAAGAGCCGAGATCATGCGGACTGCCTGTATCGTCACCATCGAGGAATTGACCACCGAAGGAGTGAGGTCGGCGTAGGCGTCGATGTAGTATGTCACAGCCTGACCGGAAGCACCGGTGCCTTTGAAATAGATGTCCGAGACGTGGCAGAGACCGTTGTTTACGGTGGATATCAGAGCCGCTCTCTGCTCAAGCGGAAGTGAGACGGCGCGAAGGTAATCGTCAAGGGCTTTGCCCGCCTCCTCGGTGCCGAGGGTATAGGTCTTGCCGCCGATGTTTGCGGTGTTTGTGAGCATGTTGATGTTGACTGAGCCGATCATAGTCTGCCATACCTGATATTCCGAGTTCTCGGCAAGGTCGGAGGAATATACCGTAAGCTTCGGCTCAACCGTGAACATGTCCTCAGCCCAGAGGTCGGGATTGTCGGCAAAAATGCCGAGAGGCAAGATGTCGCCGACTTTAGATTCGGCAAAGAGCCGCATTCTGTCGGAATATGAGACTTCATGGGTCTCGGGGTCGATACTCATCAGGCTGAACTCCGCTTCCGAGCCTTCAAGGATTCCGGCGCCGGTGATCTTCATCATCAGGTTTCCCGAAAGATAGGCGTCAACGGAGCCGCTTTCGATTTCGACGTCGGCTTCCGGCACCGATTCAAAGCCGTGATATGCGTCGAGGCGGTCGCTCGGGTCGACGGTGTCGATGACGGCGCGGCGGTCGAAGACGATCTTCTGATAGCCGAACGTGTGCTCAGCCGAGGAGGAGCCGGTGGTGTATAAAACCGCGCCGCCCTCATCTCGGGAGGATTTTATCACATAGATAAAATTGCCGTCGGGAACGGAACTTTTTTCAAATTCCCCCTGATCTCCGAGGGCTTTATAGCTGCCGCCGTCTGTCTCGAAGCGGTTAATGTTTGATTCCAAATATGTTATGCCCTGCATTCCGCCGGAATAGAGCTCGTTTTGCATCAGCTCGTCGCCGCCGTCGAAATAGACGTTGTTCTGAAGGCAGATGAGGGTCAGTATCCCGCAGAAAAAGCATGCGGAAAAGAGTATCGCAAAAAGCGCCGCGGCAAAGACCTTCAGACCGCTTCGCTCGGTGAGTTTTTTCTTTTTCACGGTATCGTCCTCCTAAGCTTCCTTGTCGAATTTGTAGCCCCGTCCCCAGACGACTTTCAGGTATCTCGGTTCGGCGGGATTGATCTCGATCTTTTCGCGCAAATGCCGTATATGAACGGCTATCGCGTTGTCCACTCCCACAGGCACGTTGCCCCAGACTTTTCGGTAGATTTCCGACGGGGAATAAACGGAGCCGGCGTTTGACATCAAAAAATACAAAATGTCGTACTCTTTGGCGGTCAGGCGTATCTCCTCGCCGTCAACCGTGACCATTCGGTCGACGTCGTTAATCTCGACCCCGCCGACCCGGATAACGTCCGGCGACTCGGGAAGGCTGCCGAGGGTCACATATCTTCGGATATGAGAGCGAATGCGCGCCAAGAGCTCGATCGGGTTGAACGGCTTTGTTATGTAGTCGTCGGCGCCAAGATTCAGCCCGAGAATCTTATCCACATCTTCCGATTTTGCGGTCAAAAAGATCACCGGGACGTTTGTGAACGCCCGAAGCTCGGAAAGCGCGGATATGCCGTCCACCTTCGGCATCATGATGTCCATAAGGACGCAGTGGATTTTTACGCTGCGAAGGATTTTCAGGGCTTCGCTGCCGTTGTAGGCTTCGTAGAGCCCGTAGCCCTCGCCCTGTAAATAGATTCGCAGGGCGGAGACGATGTCCTTTTCGTCGTCGCAGATGAGGATGTTGTACATGTGATTGCTCCTTTGCATAAACAAACTTCTTACCTGTATGATACCACGGAAGGGGGAAATAAACAAGTGGTATTATCTTAAGATTTTATTAAGTTTTGGGGGGAGGAATAGGCATGATAAGGCTAAGAGTGTGAATACTGTATCATGCTTGGCAAATTAAATTGTGTGCTGACTACTATCCTGCCTGCCTAAATAAAAGGTATTCTCATAATTTTGCAAGACAAAATTATGAGAATGCTGTTTAAATACACCCACCCCAACCCCTCCCTCAAGGGAGGGGTGTGCCTCGCTTCGCTCGGCAAGTGTGGGGCACCCCTGCGGAGTTTTGTCCAAGAGCACGAGCAATCATGCGTTTTTGATTGCGAAGTGGGATTGGTTACAAAACCGGCTTGTTCACTTGAGGAAAAGCGGGGCAAAACCTTTTTGGCTTGTCTCTTACCCACCTCTCACAAAATCTGATTTCTGCCCTCTCACATCTGCCCTCTGTACTTGACACCCTCCCCACTTGTATGCTATAATAACAAAATAACTCCACACAAAGGAAGATCATATGAAAAACATAATCGATATTCTCACCGGGCTGGTTTCGGAGGCTTTCGGGGCTGCGGGATTTGACCCTGCTCTCGGAGCTGTCACCGTCTCCGGTCGACCCGAGCTCTGCCATTTTCAGTGCAACGGAGCTCTTCCAGCCGCTAAAATCTACAAAAAACCGCCGATGGAAATCGCGGGCTCGGTGATCTCTCATCTCCTAAACCGTCCCGAATTCCGCGAAGTGTCCGCCGCGGCTCCGGGATTCATCAACATCACCCTCTCGGACGGCTACATCGTCTCGATCTTAAACGAGATGTCCCGCGACCCTTACCTCGGCGTGCCTCAGACGGGCTCGGGCAAAACCGTCGTCATCGACTACGGCGGACCTAATGTCGCTAAACCCCTTCATATCGGGCACCTGCGGTCTGCCGTCATCGGCGAATCAGTCAAGCGCACAGCCCGTGCTTTGGGCTACAACGCCATCGGCGACGTCCACTTCGGCGACTGGGGCACCCCCTACGGTCTCACCATCGCGGAATACAAGGTCCGTCACCCCGATTGGGCTTGTTTTAAGGATGATTTTGACCCTGCGGTCGACATAATCCCCGAGATCAACGAGGACGAGATGAACGAAATCTACCCCTTCGCGTCAGCAAAGAGCAAGGAGGACGAGGAGTTCAAGGTCGCTTCACGGCAGACCGTCGTCGATCTGCAAAACCGCAAACCCGGCATTTTCGACCTCTGGAAGAAGATCAAGGACACGTCGGTGCAAAGCGTTAAAGAGATTTACGATCGCCTTTCAGTCGATTTTGATTATTGGTACGGCGAGTCGGATTCCGACGGCTACACAGCCGAGCTGATCGAGCGCCTGACCGAGAAGGGTCTTTTGCATGAAAGCGAGGGCGCGCAGGTCGTCGACGTATCGGAAGAGGGGGACAAGATTTCGGTGCCCCCCGTCATTGTCAAAAAGTCGGACGGAAGCTCAATCTACGCGACTTTCGACCTTGCGACGATAATCCAACGCGAAAAAGATTTCCACCCCGACGGCATTTGGTACCTCACCGACAAGCGCCAGAATCTGCACTTCACGCAGGTCTTCAGATGCGCCAAAAAGGCGGGGCTGGTACCCGAAAACACCGATCTTCGGCACCTCGGCTTCGGCACGATGTCCGGTCCCGACGGAAAGCCCTTTAAAACCCGCGACGGCGGCGTCATGACATTAAAGAGCTTTATCGAGATGGTGGACGGCGCGGCTCTTGAGAAGCTTAAAGATTCCGAATATATCGCCGGCGACAAGACCGAGGCAGCCCACACCATCGGCATGGCTGCTCTGAAGTTCGGGGATATGCAGAATCAGCCGACCAAGGACTACATCTTCGACCTCGATAAATTCCTCTCCTTCGACGGCAAGACCGGGACATACCTCCTCTACACCGTCACGAGGATCAACTCGATCCTGAAAAAATCCGGCACGGGATATGAGCAGACCCCCGAGATCGGCGGCATCTTCTCGGACGGCGAGAGGACGCTCGCGCTGGCGATCATCATGAGCTGCCAGAGCTATGAAAAGACCTGCTCCGACCTCGCGCCCTCGGCGCTTTGCGACAGCGCTTATCAGATCGCCTCGGCGTTTTCGGGATTTTACCGCGACAACAGAATTCTCACCGAGGAGGACCCCGATAAGAAAAACAGCTGGCTCGGGCTGTCCTCGCTCACAAGAAGAGCGATGATCAAGCTGCTCGACTGCCTCGGAATTGGCACGGTTGAGAACATGTAGAAAACAGAGTTCAGAAATCGGATATCGGATTTAAATAATTAACAAACATAAAGAAGCGGAGGAAAAAATGCCGATAAATAAAAGGCTTAAGAAAAAAGTTGCGGTCCTGCGTAAGGACATCATCGACTACGAAGAACAGCTCGGCAAAGCGGTGGACGCAGAGGATATACCAGCCGCGAAGCGCCTTCGGGAGCCGATTACCAAGACCGAACAGCTCATCGACGAGCTGATGGAGGAACAGCATGACGGAACGTGAAAAGATGCTTAAGGGCATGATCTACGACCCCCTCGACCCCGAAATTTCAGCCGAGCAAGCGGGCTGCATGGAGCTTTTATATGAATTCAACGCGACAAGACCGAGCGAGGGTGAAAAGAGGATAAATCTTTTGCGGAATATGTTTGCGGAATTCGGTGAGGGAAGCTGGATCGAGCCGCCTCTTCGGGCTAACTGGGCCGGCAAAAACTGCCGTTTTGGGAAGGGAGTATACGCAAATTTCAACCTCACCTTGGTGGACGACTGCGAGATCACGGTCGGGGATCACACGATGATCGGACCAAACGTCACGATAACCGTCGCGGGGCACCCGATACTGCCGGAGCTCAGAGAAAGGGGCTTGCAGTACAATCTCCCGGTTCGCATCGGGAAAAATTGCTGGCTCGGAGCCGGGGTCATCATCAATCCCGGAGTCACCATCGGCGACAACTCTGTGATCGGCTCGGGAAGCGTCGTCACGCGGGATATCCCGCCGGGGGTCGTGGCTGTCGGGGTGCCGTGTAAAGTGATGAGGGAGATAAGTGATCGGGACCGGGAGTTTTATCGGGGAAATCTTAAGATCGATTGGGAGAATATATAAAATGTGCCCCGCAGCGGCTTGCTGCGGGGCTTTGCTTATTTTTTGAACCCGAATAACCCCTTCTTCACATACTCCCCGCACTCCACGCCGATCACCTTATAGCCTGTGGCTTCGATGGTTTTTGCAAGCTTTTCGGGGTCGATGTCCTGCTCGGAGATGATCACCGTCTCGCCTTTTGTGTGCGAGGAGGTGATCTTTTTTATCGGGAAGGCGCTTCTGACCGCGTCGTTGATATGCGCCTCGCACATGCCGCACATCATTCCCTCCACTTTTACCGTGATTTTTTTCATGACGTCTCCTTTACTGCATTAAAGCGTGAACTGATCCGGGTCGGGGATATCCTTGGCAAAGGGTCCCGCGGCGGGAAGTGTCTTGGTGCGGTACTTCGAGAGCTCCTCGGCTTTTTCTTGGGATATCACCCTTGCGCTCTCGACCTTCGAGCCGGCTTTCAGGGTCATCACCTGCACGCCCTGAGTGTCGCGAGTCGATTTCGGCAGGATCATGCCGGTGTTGAAGATGATCATTCTGCCGTTTGACGAGCGAAGCATGACCTCCGCGCCCTCGCCGATATTCAGGATCGCGACGAGCTGCTGCTTCTCGCAATAGGCTTTGAGGAGCACCTTTCGGTTGGTCTTTGTCTCATATGAATTAAGCGGCACCTTCGCGGCTTTGCCGTTTGAATATACAAACAGCAGGCAGCCCGAATAATCGAGGGTCGCAGCCATCGCCTCGACGTTCTCGCCCTCCTCGAATTTCAGCGCGACGGGGATAAAATCTCCCAAAACGCTCGCCTTTGAGTCGGAAAACTGAGACGCCTTTGCCTTGTAGCATTTGGCATTATTTGTAAAGAATAGCAGATCGGCACGGTTTGAGAGGTCTATCTCGGTCGTGATGACGTCGCTCTCCTTGAGCTTGTGCTCGGAGGACATGCGAAGGCTCTGAGGGGTGATCTTCTTGAAATAGCCCTCGCGGGTCAGGATCAGCCGGCAGGGATAATCGGGTACGTCCGGCTCTATCGGCTCGTCCGGCTCGTCGTAGTTATAGACGATCATCGTCTTCCTCGGCATGCCGTATTTCTCGGCGACTTTTTTCAGTTCATCTATGATGATGAGCTTGATCTTCCTCTCGCTGCCTAAAACTTCCTGTAGGTCGGCGATCTCTTTTATCAGGTCGGTGACGTCCTTTAAGCGGTTTAAGATATACTCGCGGTTTAAGTGCCGAAGTTTGATTTCGGCGACATATTCTGCCTGAATCTCATCGATCGAAAAGCCGATCATCAGGTTCGGGACGACGTCCGCCTCCTCCTCGGTCTCGCGGACGATTTTGATCGCGCGGTCGATATCCAAAAGAATCTTTTCAAGACCTTCAAGGAGGTGGAGCCGCTCGGATTTTTTCCCGAGATCATAGGAGACCCGGCGCTTCACACAGCCGACCCGGAATTTCACCCACTCTTTGATGATGTCCGTCACTCCCAAGACCTTGGGATAGCCGTTTACCAAAATATTGAAGTTTGCCGAGAAGTTGTCCTGCAAAGGCGTGAGTTTATAGAGCTTTCGCATCAGCTCGTCGGGGTCCACTCCCCTCTTTAAATCGATCGCGATCTTCAAGCCCGAAAGGTCGGTCTCGTCGCGGATATAGGAGACCTCTTTAAGGCTCGTCTTTGCGAGGTCGATGACCTTCTCGATGATCGCTTCGACCGTCGTCGTCGGGGGGATTTCGGTGATCTCGATGCAGTTTGCGGACTTGTCGTAGCTGTACTTTGCCCTGACCTTCACCGAGCCGCGTCCCGTGTTGAATATCTGCCGAAGCTTCTCTTCGTCGTAGATCAGGTATCCTCCGCCGGGAAAATCCGGACCTTTCATATACTGCATGACGTCGGTATCCGGGTCGCGCATGAGGGCGATGGTCGCATCGCATAATTCCTTTAAATTAAAGGGACAGACGGAGCTCGCCATCGATACTCCTATTCCGACGTTTGAATTCACCAGAATCGACGGGAACGTCACCGGCAGAAGCTCGGGCTCCTGCATGGTGTTGTCGTAGTTGGGGACGAAGTTGACGGTGTCCTTGTCGATGTCGCAGAAGAGTTCGTTGCAGATCGGTTCAAGTTTTGCCTCGGTGTACCTTGAAGCCGCGTACTGCATGTCGCTCGAATACGCCTTGCCGAAGTTGCCCTTTGAGTCGATATATGGGTGCAGGAGGGCTTCGTTTCCGCGCGCGAGCCTCACCATCGTCTCATAGATCGCCTGATCGCCGTGGGGGTTTAATTTCATCGTCTGACCGACGATATTTGCGGATTTTGTGCGGGGTCCGGTGAGAAGTCCCATCTTATACATTGTATAAAGAAGCTTTCGGTGGGAAGGCTTGAAGCCGTCGATCTCGGGGAATGCGCGGGATACGATGACCGACATCGCATAGGGCATGTAATTTTTTTCGAGGGTGACGGTGATCGGCTCGTCCACGACGGTTCCGGCGCCTTGGATATAAGCCTGCGCGTGGCGTTCCGAGAGTTTTGGCTGTTTTGGTTCTTTGTCTTTTGATTTTTTAGGCATAGGGGTCCTCTTTCTGAATTTTTAGGATACTGATCGGGAGGGCGAGCCGTCTGCGGAGCGCGTCCCGGAGGGACTGTGCGAGCAGGTGGCGAGCCCGGGGCGGGTGCTGAACGGAGGGGAATGCTGATCGGGAGGTGCACTTGCCAAAAGGTATTCACAAATTTTACAGGTAAAATTTGTTCATGCTATTTAAAGTGACCCATCCCCCAACCCCCTTCCCTGAAGGGAAGGGGGCTCTATTCTCCCCTTCTCTAACTTATGTCCGCCATGTCAAGATAGTCGTGCCCGTTGTTGTTTATGAATTCCTTCCTTGCGGAGAGGTTGTCGCCCAAAAGCATCTCGAACATGAATTTCGTGTGTTCGGCGTCGTCGGGTCCGACCTTGATGAGCCGCCGGGTCTCGGGGTTCATCGTCGTGAGGCTCATCATGTCCGGCTCGTTTTCTCCAAGACCCTTTGAGCGCTGGATCGTGAATTTCTGATCCCCGATTTTTTGCATGATGTCGGCTCGCTCTGACTCGTCGTAGGCGAAGTAGGTGCGGTCTTTTGTGTTGATCTCGTAGAGCGGCGATTCGGCGATGAATACATAGCCCTTCTCAATCAGCGTCGGCGCCAAGGTGTAGAGCATCGTCAGAATCAGCGTTCTTATCTGGAAGCCGTCGTAATCGGCATCGGTGCAGATGACGATCTTTGACCATCTCAGATTATTGATATTAAAGCTCGAGAGGTCCTTATTTTTGGAGGATTTTACCTCCACCCCGCAGCCGAGAACTTTCATCAAGTCGGTGATGATCTCGCTCTCAAAAATCTTGTTGTAGCTCGCCTTGAGGCAGTTCAAAATCTTGCCCCGGACCGGGATAACCGCCTGAAATTCGGCGTTTCTGGCAAGCTTTACCGAGCCTAAAGCCGAGTCTCCCTCGACGATATAGAGCTCGCGCCTGTCGGTGTCCTTGGAGCGGCAGTCGACGAATTTTTTGACCATGTTCGCCATGTCGAGCTTTTCGGTGAAGATTTTTTTCTGGGTGATCCTCGTCTTCTCGGCGCTCTCGCGGCTCCGCTTGTTGATGAGGACCTGATCGCATATCTTCCCGGCGTCCTCGGGGTTCTCAATGAAATACACTTCAAGCTGGTGCTTCAGAAAGTCCACGGCGGCGTCGTAGATAAAGCGGTTATTTATCGCCTTTTTGGTCTGATTTTCATAAGACGCCTGAGTGGAGAAGGAGCTCGAGACCATCACAAGGCAGTCCTCGATATCCTGATAAATGATCTTGGATTCGTTTTTAAGATACTTGCCGTTGTTTTTCATATAGCCGTCGATGAAGCTCGTAAACGCCTGTCTCACGGCTTTTTCGGTGGAGCCGCCATACTCCAGAAAACTGGAATTGTGGAAATATTCCGCAAGCCTGACCGTCTTTGAAAACGCAAAGGAAAAGTTATATTTTACCTTATAATCGTTCATATCTTCGCGGTCCCGACCCTTTCGGTCAGCCGTCCAGAGCTGCGGAGCCGTGAGATAATCAAGCCCCACGATCTCGTTGACATAGTCAAGAATCCCGTTTTCATAGAGATATTCAAAGCTTTCAAAGTCCCCGCCGTCGTTTTGATACCTAAGGACAAACTGTATCCCCGGGTTTACGATAGCCTGCTTTTTGAGCATGTCGCAGAAGTATTCCTTCTCGATGACGATGTCTGTAAAGACCTCTAAATCGGGCTTCCAGCGGGTTTTGGTACCCGTCTGACGGCGGCTTGTCTCA
Source organism: uncultured Clostridia bacterium (assembly GCA_947627985.1). GTDB lineage: Bacteria > Bacillota > Clostridia > Oscillospirales > Ruminococcaceae > Faeciplasma. Next base: position 5,221 of record CANQYD010000039.1, on the reverse strand, counting down.
GCCTTTTGAAGCCCGCCGACATTCTCCCCCTTTTCAAAATGCAGATTATACTTATACCCGTCGCGATAGACTTCGACGTCCATATACTCCGAGGCATACTGGGTGGCGCAGGCTCCGAGACCGTTCAGACCGAGGGAATATTCATAACTCGAACCGCCTTGAGCGTTGTCGTACTTTCCCCCGGCGTAGAGTTCGCAGTAGACAAGCTCCCAGTTATAGCGGTTTTCAGCCTTGTTGAAATCGACCGGACAGCCGCGTCCCTGATCTTCCACTTCGATTGAATTGTCGTTGTAGCGGGTGACGGAAATTTTCTTGCCGAAGCCCTGATGCGCCTCGTCGACGGAGTTTGAGATGATCTCAAAGACCGAGTGTTTGCAGCCCTCGAGCCCGTCCGAGCCGAAGATGACCGCAGGGCGCAGCCTGACTCTGTCGGCGCCCTTGAGCGAGCGTATCGCTTCGTTGCCGTATTCTTTTTTTGCCGGCATTTTTTATCCTCCTTGCAGGGTGTGGTATACTATATATTGTTATTATAGCACGTTTTTTTTACTAATGCAAGGGGGAATTAGAAGATAGAGGGTAGAGGGTTAGAAGATAGATTATCAGCTTTTGGCTTGTGCTTCTGTCGGGGGTTGGGTGAATTATTGACTATGATGCGGGGACGGACATATGATGGAAACAGAGGGGCAAGATGAACTCCTGACCTTTGACCGCTATCCTTTAGCAGCTATGTGCGGGACAGAACACGGGCGAAGCCCGACCGCGTGCGAAGCACGCGGTCGGGCTTCGCCGTGGCAGCCGCAGACTTCGTCTGCGGGGGCTTCGCCCGGTAAACCCTCCGTCTGCACCGACCCCGTAAAACAGCATGCCGCACCCGGATTTTTACTCCCCTCCCCTTCTCCCATGCCCCGATAAGAACCACTAAGCCCTGCCGCAAAGGCTGTATGCCATGCAAAGCCCCGATAGAAGTGCGGTGCCGAAACTATGATGGAAACAGATGGGCAAGATGAAAGCCTGACCTTTGAATGCTATCCTTTAGCGGCTATGTGCGGGACAGAACACGGGCGAAGCCCGACCGCGTGCGAAGCGCGCGGTCGCTGCCACGGCGAAGCCGTGGCAGCCGCAGACTTCGTCTGCGGGGGCTTCGCCCGGTAACCCCTCCGTCTGCACAGACCCCGTAAAACAGTATGCCGAACCCGGATTTTTATCCCCCTCCCCTTTTCCCATGCCCCGACAGGAGCATAATCTCCGGGGAGTGTACAAATCTCCCTCATTATCCTCACTAATTAAATCTGTCACCACCGGCGACACCTTGAAATTCTGACAATCTGACATCTGACTTCCGTCCTCTTGATGTGGTCGCTTTGACCACATCTAATCTCCGGCTACCCCTTGAAAATCTCTCCAAGGTATGCTATAATCATCTAAAACCCCGAAAAGGAGACATAAAAATGAAATTAGGCATGGTAGGGCTGCCGAACGTCGGCAAGAGCACCCTCTTCAACGCTCTCACAAACGCCGGCGCCGAGTCCGCAAACTATCCCTTCTGCACCATCGAACCCAACGTCGGCATCGTCTCGGTACCGGACGAGCGCCTCGACTGGCTTGCAAAATTCTATGACACGCTCAGCTTCAAGCCCGCAACTCTCGAATTTGTCGATATCGCCGGGCTCGTCAAAGGCGCTTCAAAAGGCGAAGGTCTCGGGAATAAATTCCTTGCAAATATCCGCGAATGCGACGCGATCATTCACGTCGTGCGGTGCTTTGAGTCGGACGACATAATCCATGTCGAAGGCTCCGTTGATCCGAAACGGGACATCGAGACCATCGATTTGGAGCTGATCTTCGCCGATCTTGAGGTTTTGGAAAGACGTCTTGACCGCGCAAAAAAGGCGATCAAGGGGGATAAAAAATTCCAAGCCGACGTCGACATGACCGAGGCGCTGATAGCTCATCTCACCGACGGCAAACCTGCGCGCTCCTATCCCTTCACCGACGAGGAGGCGGAGATGATTAAGTCCACTCCCCTTTTGTCTCAGAAGCCGGTGATCTATGCCGCAAACCTCTCGGACGACGATTTTTCAGCGGATTATGAGACGCGCCCCAACTATCTTGAAGTCAAAAAAATCGCCGACAGCGAGGGCTCGGTGGTCCTGCCGATATGCGCTCAGATCGAAGCCGAGATCAGCGAGATGGACGACGGGGACAAGGCGATGTTTTTAAGCGACTTAGGGCTCGACACCTCGGGTCTCAACCGCATCATCAAAGAGGGCTACTCCCTCTTGGGGCTCATTTCCTTCCTCACCGCCGGGCATGATGAGTGCCGCGCATGGACCGTCAAAAAGGGCACCAAAGCCCCGCAAGCAGCGGGAAAAATCCACACCGATTTCGAGCGCGGCTTTATCCGCGCCGAGGTCGTGGCTTTTGATGATCTGAAAGCCTGCGGGTTGATGAATGCCGCAAAGGAAAAGGGCTTGGTGCGCTCGGAGGGCAAGGATTACGTCGTTCAGGACGGCGACGTCGTGCTCTTCAGGTTTAACGTATGATGTATATTTTATGAATAAAGATTGGATATTTTCGGATGATGAATATGTCTGCGGACTCAGAGCCGCGGGAGTTTTAGTTAAGGATGGTAAGATTTTGGTTCAGCATGATAAAGGCGGAAGCGAGTACGCTCTGCCGGGCGGGCATGTCAGAATCGGCGAGACCATGGAGGACGGTTTGATCCGCGAGATGATGGAGGAAACCGGCGCCGAAGTGCGGTGCACCCGCCTTTTGTGGACCGAGGAATCATTTTGGACTTGGAACGGCAGACTGGCGCACACAATCGCGTTTTATTATCTGATCGAGCTCTGCGGCGGGTCGCATATCCCCGACGGAGAATTTGTCTCGCAGAAAGACAACTGCAACGTGCTCATCGGCTGGCTGCCAATCGGCAAAATCCCGGAAATGACCGTATTTCCCGCATTTTTGAAGGACGAGATACATCATCTTAACGACCCGCCAAATCACTTTGTCACGCGGGAGTAAAGCCCGAAAAATCGGCAAGGAGGCGCAAAAATGAAAAGCATACTTATCTATTCGCTCGCAAATTTCATCGTCGCCGGGCTGCTGTTCGTCGCCGGCGAGAACGTCTGCAACGGTAAAACCGACCTGATCCACGAGTACCATCAGCGGAATATCCGGGACAAAGAGGCTTACGGTCGGGCTTTCGGGCGGGCGCTTTTTGTGATGTCGGCGGGTCCCCTCGCGAGCGCGCTTCTCGCCCTCGTAGGTTGGGAAAAGGTCTCGATTACGGCGCTGATATCAGGTCTCGCGATTGGTTTTGCGATGCTGATCGCCGTGCAGATCAAGTATAACGGCGGGATTTTTTGAATCTTTCGGGTAATGCATAATTGTATAGATAATGTATTTTTCAGGAGGCATATCATGACAGAGCTTGAGAAAATCGCCTATGCGAAGGGCTTTATAGACAAGCTTGCAAACGGGATCAATCCCCTAAGCGGTCAGCCAGTCGGTGAGAACGACGTCGTCAACAACATCAGGCTGTCGAGATGCTTCTTCTACGTTTCGGACATTTTACGGCAGGTTATCGACGCAGGCGGCATTGTCCCGAGCAGAAGATCAGACCGCGCTGATTTTGAAATTTCCCGCGATAAGCTTGACGAGTTTCCCTTCTCTACGGATCCGATAACTGTAACCGAATTAACTAAAAGGCTGAACAGCCTCATCAATACAGAGGTCATGAAGCCGCTCTCGCCCCGGTCGGTCAACGAGTGGCTGATGAGCATCGGCGCGCTTTCCGAGGAGCCTGTCGGCAACGGCAGGACCGGCAAACTTCCGACCGAAGACGGCGAAGGGCTGGGCATTCGCGCCGAGGAGAGGAGCGGCAAGTACGGAAGTTATATCGCCGTGCTGTACGACCGCGAGGCTCAGCAGTTTGTGGTTGACAATGTCGGGACGATTGCGGAGATGAAGAGAAATAAATAATATTATTATTCAAATTGTTTGCTTAAATACCTTACAAAAATATAATGCACTTGTCCGAATCGGGGCAAGTGCAAAATTTTATCCAAAATTTTCAACAAGTCGAGAGCTTTAAATATCCGTAAACCTCCCAAACCACTCCCTCACCTCATCGATGTCGAACCCGATGACATCGTCAAATTCGCGGGTTTTCAGGATAAACTGCACAAACCGCGCGCCGAGGTAATATCCCACGTCGCCGCGGCCGAAATAATCCGCCCAATCACCGAAATAGCGCTGGTTGGCGGGAGTCACCGTCCTCAGATCGCGCGCAAAATCCGCCTTGATCCGCCCAAAATTCGCGTCGCACCACGTCTTCCAGCCGCACCTATCCTGATGGAAAAATTCGGAATTGCCGACAATCGCCTGCTCGAAGCACATCGCCACGCCTTCTGTAAAAAGCTGCCAGAGAAACGAGTCCTCATTATTGTCAAAGACCCGCCTGAGCACCCCGTGCTGATTTTGATACGCGTGCCCCAGTTCGTGGCAGATCAGCCCGTGCATGTCTGCGGTCCGGCACCAATTCAGCTCCAAAATTTTTCGGCGCCGAGGAGTATCGAGGTCTCCCCGAGGTAGTCGGTCACCCAGCCCGCGCCGTTGCAAAGCCCGAGATAGAAGGCGACCGTGACGTCAACGCCCTTCCCGAAGCGCTTTCGGACGGTTTGGTCAAGATTGTTAGTTACATTTATGAATGATTCATGCGCTGCCTCTAACTGTCCGTAATTTTGGACTGCATTGTTTAATACCTTTATGCAATCTTCCTCGGACGCGCCGCAGGAAAGCATGTCCTTTACGTCCGCGACGAGCTTATGATAAAGCCCCGGCAGCGAGGAATCGATGTATTTTTTCCAGAGCGGAAAGGAAAATTCCGAGCCGGCAAAGGAGGAAAGAAGCGCGGGGTAGGTGTCGATGATTTTCATGAAGTGCCTCCGGGAATTTTTGTTTTAGTATAGCATGGGAGGAGCGGGGTGTCAAGGACTAAGGCATATTAGATGTGGTCGAAGCGACCGCATCAAGAGGACAGAGGTCGGAAATCAGATATCAGAATTTCAAGGTGTCGCCGTTGGCGACAGATTTAATTAGTGAGAATAATGAGGGCGATTTGTACACTCCCCTCTTTTTGGGTGTGTACAAACCGCCCACAACATGATATAATATGGTTGAGGTGATAAAAATGTCGAGAGTAGCAAAAATTGAT
>CANQYD010000038.1 GCA_947627985.1 uncultured Clostridia bacterium | reverse complement strand
CCGCAACTTCCTGTTTTTTTGCGGGGCTCTTTTGTTGTGCTCTTTTTTATATCATGACGTATTTTCTTTCACGCTATCCTCCTAAGATCAGTGGACGCTCTCGTAGGTGAGCTTGTCATAGTCCTCCCAGTAGGTGATCTCGGCATTGGCTAAGAGCTCGTTGACGTCGTTGTTGAAGAGATTGTTGAGATATGATTCCCGCACTGCGTCCCAGTGCTCGTCGATATAGTCGTCCTGTTCGAGGCGCTTGATGATGTGGAAGCCGTAGTCGGTCTCGACGATGCCGCTCAGTTCATTCGGTTCGAGGGCAAAGGAGGCGTCCTCAAACTCCTTCACCATGTAGTCGTAGGTGAAGAAATAGCCGTCGGGATTGTCGATCATGCCGGGGTCGTCGGCGGTCTGAGCCATCTCGTAGATGTCGGCTCCGCCCTGAAGCTCCGCCAAAAGCTCCTCAGCATAGCTTCTTGCAGCCTCTTTGAGCTGATCTTCGTCGGCGTCGGCATATTCCTCGTCCTCGGCAAAGTGATCGTTAGAGACAAGGACATGATAGACCCTGACGAAGTTTTCATCCAAATCCTTCCTGATGGTCTCGTCGTCGGGAGCAAACTTAGCGCCTTCGTTGATGTAAAGATCAAGATACGCTCTCTGACCGAGGACCGACTGGGTGATAAGTCTGCGGAGCAAGTCCTCCGAAATAGCGGAATCCGCAAGGGTCTGCTCATACTCCTCGACGGAGTCGAACATGTCCCGCTGCTCCTGCAAGCTCTCCTCGATGAGGTCGTAGTCCTCGTCGGTAAGGGTAACGCCGTTGGGATCGGCAAGGAGCTGTCCCCAGTGGCTTTCAAGGACCTGCTGTTCGGTCATCGCAAGAAGATTTTCAAACTGCTCGGGATGGGCTTCCCAGTATTCGACGCTTCCAGCGGAAAAGCCGTTGACGTCGCAGTACATATACATATATCTCCACTCGTCAAAGGGAATTTCCAGCCCGTTCACGGTCATCATGATGAGCCCGTCGGTATCTACCTCTTTACCGTCGATCTGCAAAAGCGGGTAGGTCTCGGTTTCTGCCGGCGTTTCTTCCTGATTTTCGGGAATATCCCCGACCTGCTGATCACCCGATACCGCGGGAATCTGTTCATCATCGGTGTTTCCGCAGCCGGCAAGGGTGAATGTCATGATGAGCGCCAACATCAGCGCAAGGATTTTTTTAAAGTTCATTGATATTGCTCCTTGAAAATAAGATAAAAATATTTTACCCCGAAATTATGACGGATAGATGATAATCCCAAAAAATATTGGGAAAATCTAAAGCGCCGCAAGCATTTCGGAGGGGTTGTCCGCAGCTTTTGCCCCGTAGACCGCCTTCTCGATCAGCCCGTTTTCGCCGATCAGAAAGCTCGATCTGACGATCCCCATCGAGACTTTTCCCGCCATCTTTTTCTCCTGCCAGACCCCGTAGGCTTCGATCGCCTTGCGGTCGGGGTCGCTTAAAAGACGAATGCCGAGGCTGTATTTTTCGATGAATTTTCTGTGCGATTCTATGCTGTCGCGGCTTATTCCGATGACGTCGCAGCCCTTTTCCCTGATCTGTGGCAGAAGCTCGGTGAATCCGCACGCCTGTTTGGTGCAGCCCGATGTGCTGTCTTTCGGGTAGAAGTAGACGATGACACGCCTGCCGAGATAGTCTGAGAGACGGCATAACGAGCCGTCCTGATCGCAAAGCTCAAATTCGGGAGCCTTGTCGCCGACGTTAAGCATGATAAACCCTCCTTTCGGGACACTCTGAAATGTTAGTATAGCATGTTTTTGGGAAAAAGGCAAGGGGTTTTGGGAAATTTGATAAATTTTACGGATTTATATTTTCCTCTTCAGCCCTCTTGATCCTTCTCTCCATTCTCTTCAGCTCGGCGATGATGAGGCGCTTTATATAATCGGGAGGCGTGCTGGCGCCGGATTCCCAGTTTTTGAGGGTCTTTGGGGGTATGCCGAGCACCTTCGAGAGCTGGCTCTGGGTGAGCCCTGTGCGCTCGCGCCAATATTTAAAGTCGTTATCGATTATCTTCGGGGCTTCGGCATGATCTTCGCCCTCCGTCATAATTTGGGCGATCTTATCGGCTGAGTTTTCCCGCGGGGTCAGGGCGTCACGCATCCTCTTTAAAGTCTCTGGGCTTTTCAGCAGCTCGGCACAGGCGCACGCGATATCTTCCTCGCCCTCGGCAGTGACGGCAGCACCGATCGAGCAAAAATATTCAAGATTATACTGCTCGCAGCCCGAGACCGCGTTGTCCAAAAGCATCGGGAGCCGCTTCACCGATGCCTCAGCCGTCGAGAGCCCGCCGGGTTTTGTGAGGAACAGATCAGCCGAGTCCATCAGCGTCGAAACGTCCTTGACAAAGCCCTCGACCCGGATATTTTTTGAACCCGAAAAGCTTGACATCATCTTCTTGTAAACCGCCTCGTTGGTGCCGCAGACGACGGTGGCAAAGGCGTTTTCGGGAAGATTTCGGGACAAAATCCCGCTCAGTTTCGGCATATTTCCGCAGCCCATCGATCCGAACATCACGACGGCGTGCAGACAGTCCTCCGGCAACCCCAGCTCTTTTTTGGCGGAAGATTTTTCTTTAGATGTATAAAACTCCCGCCTTACCGGTATGCCGTCGGTCACAATCAGTTTATCGGGGTCGGTGCCGATCGCCTTGAAGTTGTCGGCAAGGGACTTTGACGGGATAAAATAGTAGTCGAGCTCAGTGTCCTCCGTCATCGGGTAGCAGGTGTAATCGGTCGCGATGAAGCAGGTTCTCGGCTTTGCCTCGGGGTACTGCCGAAGCGTCTCGGTCAGCATGAACGCCGAGATGACGTGCGGGCAGATCACGATGTCGTAACCGCGCTCCGAGATCGCCTTGTAGAGCTTATCCACGCCCAAATTCAGGATTCGGTTGATGGGGGAACGGCGATCGAACAGCTCGGGGTGCTGCTCGACGAAGCTGTAGCCGGTCCCCGAGACTTTCGGAAAATATCGGTAAAGTCTGACGTGCCAGTCGCATACCGTCTTTGAAGCCCACTCCGAGATGAAGGCGAGAGCGTCGGTGATTACGGTCTCCACTCCCCTTTTTTCGAGCGCTTCGGCAACCGACGCCGAGACGGAATTGTGCCCCTGTCCGGTGTTGCAGCTGAGGATCAGTGCTTTCATAAAAATGTCCCCCTTATATTTCGTCAAAACAACTAATTTTATCAGATTTAAGTATACTACTTTTTGCCCAAAAGCGCAATAGGAGCCGCGAGAAAAAATTATTAAAATTTTTTTGCAAAAAGGGCTTGCATTTTTTCTCGGATTGTGCTACAATAATCAGCGGCGCCAAATGACGCCGACAGATGTCTGGGTGTAGCTCAGCTTGGTAGAGCGCTACCTTGGGGTGGTAGAGGCCGTGGGTTCAAGTCCCGTCACTCAGACCAAATAAAAAAGCACCGTATAGGTGCTTTTTTATTTGGTATCAGTCGATGGGCGAAGAGGTCACGTCAAAGCGCCTCAAAGGAAATAAAGACATGCTGAAGTTTAAATTTATCAAAATCGTTAAGAGGCATACGGCTCGGGCGCTTTGAGTCGTACAGCTGCGATTAAAACTCTTTGAGCCGACCGAGGCATACTTTTACGCCGAGGAAAGGCGAAAAGATAGTTTTAACGCAGCTGATGGGGTTACAAGTCCCGTCACTCAGACCAAATAAAAAGAGGATACTTCAGTATCCTCTTTTTATTTGGTATAGGTAGATGGGCGACGAAATCACGTCAAAGCGCCATCAAGGATTTTTAGCCGCAGAAATGAACGTCAATATGGATTTATTTAAGTTGCAGACGGTTTGGGCGCTTTGAATCGTACAGCTGCGATTAAAACTCTTTGAGCCGACCGAGGCAAACTTTTACGCCGAGGGAAGGCGAAAAGATAGTTTTAACGCAGCTGATGGGGTTACAAGTCCCGTCACTCAGACCAAATAAAAAGAGGATACTTCAGTATCCTCTTTTTATTTGGTATAGGTAGATGGGCGACGAAATCACGTCAAAGCGCCATCAAGGATTTTTAGCCGCAGAAATGTACGGCAATATGGATTTATTAAACATGCAGACGGTTCGGGCGCTTTGAATCGTACAGCTGCGATTAAAACTCTTTGAGCTGACCGAGGCGAGCGTTTACGCCGAGGGAAAGCGAAAAGTTAGTTTTAACGCTTTGTTTGCCGTGGGAAGGCGAAAAGCAAGTTTTAACGCTGCTGATGGGGTTACAAGTCCCGTCACTCAGACCAAATAAAAGAGCACCGTATGGCAGCTCCGCATAAAACAGCAAAACAAAAATTTTATTGCGGCGGTCTGCCGTCATGGGTGCAAAACTAATTTCATTAGTTTACACAAAGCCATATCCGAGCAATCGGGTATGGTTTTTGCTTATCTTATTTAATGAATTGACATTGCTTCTGACGATTACCTATATATGACATCATCGAAAAAACTATGGAAAATTCTTACGCTTTTTATGCTTCCGTTTTCCCTACAGCGAAACTAAAGAGCTTCAGACACCCTCAGCTCCGACCTTATATGTCTCAACCGAAAAAGCCCCCGACCTCTTCCGTCTCGCCGCCGGCGCAAAAATTCCCCCCGCCCCATTGAAAAACTTTGCGATTTCTGCTATAATATCCTCGGGAGGCGGTCACATGGCGGATTCAAACATCACAAAAACAGCTTTGGCGGGGGCTTTGCGGGAACTCATTGAACGCGCTTGTGAGCATTTTTATCAAAACCGCGGCTTTTACCGCAAGGCGCTCGCCGTCAGGGGACAGAATTCGCTGTCCGATCACATGCGGGAGCACCTGTCGCCGCTGATAAAAATACGCGTCGCCAATAGTTTATCATCGAGAAGGAACTCATGGCGATTACGATGACTTTAATGAGGTTGAGGATCTTATTGAATTTATCAAAACGGGGAAAAAGTAAATACCCGTTTATCCGCCTGATAAATTATACTCTAATACAAAAGCAGGCGTTTCTTCGCCTGATTTTGTAAAATGACTTTGGAAATTTAAGGTGCTATAATTTAAACGAAAGGAAGTTATGATATGGACGAAAAATTTGCCGGCAGCCGGCTTGTCAACATTTTAGTCACCCTCGACGAGAACTATATCCCGCAGCTGAATGTCATGCTGTCAACGCTCCTGCGCTTCAATCCCGACTGCGATTTTGACGTGTATCTCTTGCATACATCTATAAGAAAAGAGGCTCTGATATCTACCGAAAACCTGCTTTATGGTCGCGGTCGGCTGATACCTATTGATGCGGGCGATATGCCGCTTTCGGACGCTCCGACAACTTCACGCTATCCGAAAGAAATTTACTACCGCATTTTCGCAGCGAAATATCTTCCCGAAACGGTTGATAGGATTTTATATCTCGACCCCGATCTTGTTATAAACGGCTCGATTTTGCCGCTTTATGATTTGCCGATGGAAGATTATTTTTACGCGGCGGCGTCGCATATCGTCAACCCGGGATTGATTCACAAGTTTAACGAACTGCGGCTCGACATGGACGACAACAGCCCATATATCAACTCGGGCGTGCTTTTAATGAATCTTGAACTGCTGCGAAAGGAGCAGGACTGCGGCGAGGTCGTCAAGTTTATCGAGAAACACAAGGCGCTTCTGATGCTGCCCGATCAGGACATAATCAGCAGCCTTTACGGGAGCCGGATTTACGCGCTCGACCCGTTTAGGTACAACATGACCGAGCGGCTGTTTATCATGCACAGCGCATTTGAAAAGGGTCTTGACCTCGACTGGGTGCGCGCGCATTCTGTCGTGATCCACTACTGCGGGAGGAATAAGCCGTGGAAGGAGAATTATTTCGGGACGCTGAATGTGTTTTACAACGAAGCGGTGGAGAAGATGAGCGGAAATTTAATTAAATAACTATATTTATTATTTGCGCCGAAAGTCTGAGAATTCCGGCTTGACACCGCCGCCATTTCATGCTATAATTCTCTCATCAGTCAGAAAGGAGGGCGCGATATGCAGTGGGTGAACGGCTCAATATTGCATTTTAACGGCTATGATATGACCGCCTGCGAGATCAGTGCGCCCTTTTTTAGCTGACATTGTGTCAGAATAAGTGGTCGCGCCGATCCCTTTCTCATTAAAAAGAAAGGAAGGCGCAATTTTTATGCCAAAAAATACAAAAACTTTTTCCATATTCAGACAAAAAGCCGCACTCCTCGTCTTGGAGTGGTCGGTGGGATTTCAACCTGCGGGAAGCGTTTGGGTGGTGCTTTTGGCGCTGCGAGGGTTTTCGCTGGTGGAAATCGGCTTTGCGGAGGCGGTGTTTCATGCCGTTAGCCTCTGCTGCGAGCTTCCCTCGGGGCTCCTTGCGGACGTCCTCGGGCGGAATCGAACTTTGGTCGCAAGCCACGCGATGTTCCTGCTTTCGGCTTTGCTGATGGCGGCGTCCCGCGGAATGGTCGGGGTATGCCTGTCTTTGGCGGTTTCCGCTCTCGGATATAATTTTGAATCGGGTACGCGGGAAGCCCTCACCTATGAGTCCATGCTTCAGGCTGAGCAGGGAGATAAATATCTGAAATTTTCTTCAATTCAACACGCGGTTTACCGTTTCACCAGCGGTGGAGCCATGCTGTTGGCAGGGGCAACCGTACATTTGGGCTGGCGATCGGCATATCTTTTGGACGCGGTGATCGCCGGGATCGGGTTGATTGCAGTGCTGACGGTCGCCGAGCCGATGCGGGATAATCCCGAAATATCGCTAAAAACCGTACCCAAAGCCTTAGTGAAAACCGTCCGCGAGGCTTGGGCGCTTCTCAGATCTGACGGCGCCGCGGTTCGCATAATGATACTGAACGCACTTGTCGGCGCATGCGCGACGCTGACGGGATTTTACCTGCAAGAGAAGGTCGAGGCGGCGGTGACGGTGCCCGCACTGCTGGGACCGGCGTTGTTTGTGCTCGGGCTGGGAGGCGGTCTGGCAGGGCTTCTGACCGGCAGGCTCGACCGGCTGTCCTATCCGAAGGCGGCGGCGGTGACGGGCGCAGGCGTTTTGCTATGCGCATTTTCGGCGAGAGGGACGTGCCTGCCGACGCTGATGATCGCGGGTCTGATGTCGGGATTTCTTGACGACAGCCTTGAGCTGGTCAGCGGCAAAAAGCTGAACGAGAGGTTCCCGTCCGACCAACGCGCGACGCTGATCTCGATGTCGTCAATGATTTTTTCGATATTCATGATACCGCTGTCGCCGATTTTCGGAGGGTGGTTTTCGGGAAAATGAAAGTGCAAAAGTGAACTCAATGTATTTTTGGGACTGTCAGTGAGCCTCTGTCCGATCGCTACGCTGAGGGCGGAGTAATAATATCCCGCTCTATCGAGATCGCAGGTTAGATGCGCTATACAAAAAGAATCGCCTTGCAAAACGAATTTTCCGTTGAGGAGAACATCGAGATTGCAAGGCGAATTTTGTTATAATTTTACATATTTCTGCCATTGCTCACCCGCCGTTCCAATCTATCTTCTATCCTCTAACCCTCTATCCTCTGCATAGTACCCCGCCTGGGCGTCCCAGAGTTCTTTATACTTGCCGCACTGCTCGATCAGCCCGTCGTGCGTGCCGCGCTCGACAATTTTTCCCTCTTCAAACACCGCTATTTCGTCGCAGAAGCGGCAACTTGCAAGCCGGTGGGAGATATAAACCGCGGTTTTCTGACCGACTATTCCGTTAAACTGCTCATATATCGCCGCCTCGGATATCGGGTCCAAGGCCGCCGTAGGCTCGTCAAGGATTATAAACGGCGCATTTTTGTATAAAGCCCGCGCGAGCGCTATTTTCTGGGCTTCGCCGCCCGAAATCTCAATGCCGTTTTTGTCAAAATTCTTGTATAAATAGGTATTTATTCCCTCCGGTAGCTCGCTGAGCCTATCCCCGAAGCCGACCTCCTCAAGGCACTTAATGCAGAAATTTTCATCAATCTCCAACCCAGCCGCGACGTTCTCTGAAAGCTTGAACGAGAACAGCCGATAGTCCTGAAACACGACTGTAAACACCCGCATATACTCGTCGTAATCGTATTTTGAAATGTCAATTCCGTTAAGCAATATTCTTCCCTCGGTCGGGTCGTACAGCCGACAGAGAAGCTTTATAAACGTCGTCTTTCCCGAGCCGTTTCGCCCGACGACCGCAAGCCTCTCGCCAACTTTAAACATAAGATTCAAATGCCTTAACGCGTACTCCTCGCAGCCGGGATACTTAAAACTCACGTCTCGAAACTCGATTTTATAGTCATAGTCCCCGCCGTCGCAGAATGCACGTTTTTCTATCGGCAGGCTGCCCTGATACATCTTTCTCGGCAGATCGAAATACCGCATATAATCCTCAACAAAAGGCGTGTTTGAGCGGATATCGTTAAGAAGGTATATTATCATTGTCACCGCGCCGGAGAGCCTTCTGACCGCCGATACATATTTTATCACGCTTCCTGCGCCGAACGCTCCCCCAAGAGCGCAGAGCGATACCAAAAGATAAAGAGAACTGTTTTTTACAAGAGTAATCGCGTCGTTCGGGATATTTATTAAAAATCTTTTGCTATTGAGCATTTTAAAAAGCGTGCGGTGATCCGTGATGAGCTTTTTATCGATCCTGTCATAAAAATCCGCCAAATTGTAAAGCCGTATATCTTTCCCGAGATTGTAGTCGTTCATCTCGCCCGAGATTCTGTTTTCCTCGAGCATAAGCCGACTGCCTTGGTTCCAGAAGTCCGACATTTTATCCGTCGCTGTTTTTTGATACATAACGCCCGCTGCGGTCGCCGCAATGAACAGAACTAAAAAAATGGCGGTTATCGGTTTAAAACCGTTTATTATTACGCTTATGACCATTCCGAGGCAGAATATAAACGCCATTATTACGTCGGAAAAATATCCGACAAGCCTGAAGAAGTCGTTCATCAGAAGTCCCTTGCCGTGGTTGTTTATCCATGCCGATTCAATGATTTTTCGCCGAAGCTGCCGCACGCTCGGCTCCTCTGAATCGGAATAATCGAGCGACAGCGTTTTATCGTTAAACGCCGCGCTTTCGGCGTCGTCAAATTTTCGGCTGTAAATATTTGCAAGGCGGCTCGCCAGCTCTCCGAAAACGCCTATCAGAAGGTTTCCCGCGAGGGCAATTATAATCAGAATCAGGGTTCTTTTCGGATCGCGCCTTCCCGATAGCTCGGTTATTATCTCCGCAGACATGAATATGTCGAAATATGGCAGGAAAGTGCCGACAAGGGTGTTAAATACCGTCATTTTGAAATATCCCGGGCAAAGGCTGTAGAGAAATTTCAGCGCCCGACCGTTTATATTATCGCTCTTTTTCATCGTTTTCGCCCTCCCTGTAATATTTTGCCTGAAGCTCAAACATATAGGCGTACTTCCCACCCCTGCTCATAAGTTCGGCGTGACTGCCAATTTCCTTTATTTCGCCGTCCTCAAGGTATATTATCCTGTCGCAGAAGCGGGTCGAAGCAAGGCGGTGGGAGATATAAAGCGAAGTCGCGTCCTCGGTCAGATCGCTGTATTTCCGATACACCTCATTCTCGGCTATGGGGTCAAGCGCGGCGGTAGGCTCGTCCAAAATCACTATCCCCGCGTCTTTATATATCGCCCGGGCAAGCATGAGCTTTTGCTTTTCACCGCCCGAAAGCTCGATTGAATCGTCATAGATTCCCTTCATCAGCCGAGAATCTATCCCCTTTGCGAGCGATTTTATTTTATCCCCGAGCCCCGCTTTTTCGAGGCACTGCATAACCCTCGGTCTGTTCACGTTTTCGTCAAGATCCGTTCCCGCGACAAACTGAGCGACAGTAAGCGGCAGGATATAGATGTCCTGAAAAACCGCCGAAATAAGACCGTAATATTCATCTATATTAAACTTCTTTATATTTATCCCGCCGAGCAGAATTTCCCCCTCGGATGGGTAATACAGCCCGCAGAGCAGCTTTACAAGCGTGGTCTTTCCCGCGCCGTTCCGCCCGACTATTGCAAGCCGTTCGCCCGCTTTTATCTTAAGATTTATATTTTTAAGGGCATAGTGTTCTCCGTCAGCGGTGGGGTATTTAAAGCTGACGTTTTTAAATTCTATATCGAGCGGCATTTGCGATTTTTCAGGCAAAGTCTGACCCGCCGAGTGGTTGAACCTGTCGGGAATATCGAAATATTCTCTGTACCAGCCGATTTTCACCGTCTTGTCGTGCAGCGAGTTTATCTGCCCGAATATTTGGCTCAAAGCCGCCGCCAGCGCTCCCACCGCCGAGAACATAAATACAAAATCTCCGCCGTTATCCCGCCGTTATCCCGCCGTCAAAGAGCGTCTTTACAAGGAAGAAATATGAAACTCCGTTTCTTGCCACACCCAAAAATACGTCGGTCAGCGACTGCGCGCACCACCGCTTCTGCTCACTCTTATAGAGAATCAGGCTGTCATGCTGATACTTTCTGAAAAGACTGTCTATCCACCTGCGCATTCCGTATATGCGTATGTCCTTTGCGTAGCCGAAGTCGGAAGAAAAGCCGGCGATATAGTTTTTTCTGCGGTTTATATCGGCGTTTTCGTCGGAAAGGCTGCGGGAATATTTCATGTTAGCGCGGCTTAAAATATAAGAGATAACAGCCTCGATCATCACGGTCAGGATTATCCACGGCGACGCTATTGAAATTATTGCGGCGCAGGAAAACATCTCTAAAAACGCGCTCACGACGCGTCTTAAATCCGACTGCAGGAACTCCACCGCGCACTGGCCGCTCGACGCGTCGTTCACCGCCCTGTCGTATTTTAAATTCACATCGGGGTCGTCGGTCTTTTGGAAATCACCCCGCATTCTTTTCTGGGAAAGGCGGTTCTGTACGACGTTTGAGACGTGGTAGTGGCCGGCGCTTGTGCGCGAATTGAAAAAGCTTTGCAAAACGCCTATAAGTGCGGTTCCCGCGTGGAATACGACTACAGTCAGAACGATATACAAAACCGATCTTCGGGCGGTTATGCCGTCGATCAGAAGCTTCGGAAAATACATATCCGCAAGCTTTAAAACGAGCTCGACGGGATATAAAAGCAGGCTGCAAATCACGACCTCCCTCGCGTTACGCCAGTTGAACCGCAGAGTGTAGAGAATATTTGATATGCCCGAGTAGGTTGGTTTTTCTTTTTTTGACATTTTTACCCCCCCTGATAGTTAATAGTTGTTAGTTGTTAGTAATTAGTAATTTATTTTTGCACTATCGGAACCGTCGCCGCGAGGCGACGCCTTGAATCTAACTACTAACAACTATTCTCTAACCGCTATTTAAGTATAGCATAAAATTTCCCCGAGCGAATATTTTCTGCACGAAATGCCGATATTTTGCACGAACGGCATTTCAGAGGATAGAAAGTCAGACGGACAGAGAATAGAAATGCCGCGCCGGAATTTTGCGGATTATCATGCACAATCGACATTTTCGACATTTTCGACTCATACGTCCGGCCGCCTGACAATAAAACGGTCGAATGCCCTAAAGCCGCGATATATTCTATATCCGAAAGCTTAAAACGCAGCGTTTCCGTCCCTGCCCTAAAGACAACAGTTTCGGGCGGCTTCCCCTTGCAAACGGCCTTATATGCCCTGTCAAGCACCTCAAAGAGCTTGTCCGGGAAGACGGGTTTTAAAAGATAGTGGAGCGCTGAAACATCGTACCCCTCGGAGATAAAGTCGGGGTAGCCGGTGATGAAAACTATTTGAGCCGTTTCAGCCTGCGCACGGAGCTTTTTCGCGAGCTCGATCCCATTCATGCCCGGCATTTCGATGTCGAGGAGCAGTATGTCGGGGCAGCGCTCGGGGTAGTCGAACAGCAGCGCCTCAGCCGACGGATATTCGCACACAGAGACCAAAGCCCCCGACTGCGCAGCCCAGTCAAGGACGAGGTTTTTGATGTATGCGCGCTCCTGCGCGTTGTCGTCGCAGAGGAAGATGTTCATGGTGGGGCTCCTTTGGTTTAGTGAGGTAATTATAGCATATTTGAGAGGGAAATGCAAGACATGATACTCATTATTAAGGGAATGAATCCGATGAAGCCGGTTTTGTTGTTGCGGGACTTCCCTTGGAATTAGTACACTCGTGACACCGGTTCCAAAATTAAGCAGGTTAAACAATCTGCGTTCAAAAGCGGCAAGTACGTCGGCTGTTATGCTCCTCTCGGCTACAAGAAAAGCGAAGCAGACAAGCACGTTTTAGAGATTGACCCGATAACGGCTCCGGTTGTTAAGCATATTTTTGATATGCGCTTGCAGGGCGACAGTTTCTGCAAAATCGCTACGCAGCTCAATGCCGAGGGCGTACCCGCCCAGAGAACATTCGGGTCGAGAAAATATCCGCAGCAAATCGCCGTAGAGGAAAAGTCGAGCCTGCTTAAAACCGAGCTATCAGCCCTTGAAAAACGCCTTGCCGAGCTTGAAAAGCTGATTCAAGCGGCTTATGAGGATAAGGTCATGGGTCGCATACCCGAAAGCGTTTGCATTAACTTGCTTAACAAGTATGAAGCTGAGCGTGTCGAGAAGCTTGAATGCAAAAAGGAACTTTCGGCGAAGTTGGCGGCAAGTCAGGAGAACGAAAAGTCCGTCGATGACTGGCTCGATATGATTCAGGACTACGCTCAACTTGAGGAACTTGACCGCGCGACGCTTGTTCGACTGATTCAGAAGATTGAAATCGGCGAGAAGCACGAAGTTGACGGACAGATCGAGCGCGACATCAATATCTATTACAACTTTGTCGGTTACGTCGAATTATAAGCAGTCATTTTTTTGAAGGGTTGACTAACGAATGGTACGCCAAGGACACCTCAAAGAAAATACGAGCTGTGATGAAGTCAAAAGGTGAATCAGGCGAATACCTTTGTACGAACCCGCCTTGGTCATACGGTCAACTTTAAGACGCACAAGCAGTCTTACAAAATCAAAAAGACCGTAAACAATCCCGAAGAGCAGTGGAAAATTTTTCCGAATACTCACGAGCCGATTGTCGATGAGGAAACATTTAACCGTGTGCAGGAGCTTCGCAAGAACAAGCGTCGACCGACGCTTTCACTTCAAAATTTTCTCCCCCCTCTTGATTTTCTCACTCGGTTGTGATATACTTCATATAATAATCAAAGGCTGTGAGCGGGAAGAGTAGCTTATTTCCGAGCGATGAGCGAGCGGACGGCGGTGGAAGGTCCGACGTGAGGAGAAAGTGAAGTGCGCCCGTGAGCCCGGCGGAGGAATCTGAGTATGCCGCTGCGTGTGCCGCGTTAAGGCAGTAAAGTGACAAGAAAGAGTGGAACCGCGTGAACACGCCTCTTTGCGCCCAAGGGTGCAGGGGGGCTTTTATACATCTATATAAGGAGAAATCGGAATGACTTTTAAGGAAATTGTCGGGCGGATAAATGATGAGATAGATTATATCCGCGAGCGGGACCCCGCCGCGAGATCGTCAATCGAGATACTTCTGACATACTCCGGGCTTCATGCCGTCATGATATACCGCCTTGCGCATCGGCTCTATATCCACCGCTATAAGACCGCCGCAAGGGCTTTGTCGCAGTTCGGCAGGCTGATCACCGGTATCGAAATCCACCCCGGAGCAAAGATCGGCAAGAGGCTCTTTATCGACCACGGCGCCGGCGTCGTCATCGGTGAGACCGCCGAAATCGGAGACGACTGCCTTTTATATCAGGGCGTCACCCTCGGGGGCACCGGCAAAGGCAAGGGCAAGCGCCATCCAACGCTCGGAAACAACGTCATGGTGGGCTGCGGCGCGAAGGTCTTGGGACCTTTTAAGGTCGGGGATAATGCTAAAATCGCCGCAAACGCCGTCGTTTTGGAGGAAATCCCCGCAAACGCAACTGCCGTCGGAGTGCCGGCGAGAGTAGTCAGAAGAAACGGAGTCAGGATCAGTCAGGACCTCGATCAGATACACATTCCCGACCCCGTATCTCAGGAGCTTTGCCGCCAGCGGGCTAAGATCGAGGAGCTTGAGCGCAAGATCGAAAATATCCGGAAGGAAAAGGAGAATGAGCATGAATCTGTATAACAGCCTAACAAGGAGCAAGGACGAGTTTAAGACACATACCCCCGGTCGGGTCGAGATGTATACCTGCGGTCCGACGGTCTATCACTACGCGCATATCGGCAATCTGCGTTCCTATATTATGGAAGATGTTTTGGAAAAATATCTCAGATTTGCGGGGTATGACGTCAACAGGGTGATGAATATCACCGACGTCGGGCATCTCACATCGGACGGCGACACCGGCGACGACAAGATGCTGAAAGGCGCTAAAAGAGAGCATAAGACGGTGATGGAGATTGCAAAATTTTACACCGACGCCTTCTTTGAGGACTGCCGCAAGCTCAATATCAAAAAGCCGGACGTCATCGTTCCGGCGACGAGCTATATTGATGAGTTCATCAAGGTCATCTCAGCTCTTATTGAGAAGGGATACGCTTATGAAGCCGGGGGGAATATATATTTCGATACTTCTAAACTTGAAAAATATTATGTATTTAACGACTTTTCGGAGGAGGGCCTCGCGGTCGGGGTACGGGAAGGCGTTGAAGCCGACGGCAATAAGCGCAACAAGACCGATTTTGTGCTTTGGTTCACTAAATCAAAATTTGAGGATCAGGAGCTCAAGTGGGATTCGCCGTGGGGAGTGGGCTATCCCGGCTGGCATATCGAATGCTCCTGTATATCGATGAAAAACAACGGCGAGTACCTCGACCTGCACTGCGGCGGCATAGACAACGCGTTTCCCCATCACACCAACGAGATCGCACAGTCGGAAAGCTATCTGGGACACCCGTGGTGCCCGCAGTGGTTCCATGTCCACCACCTCAACACCGAAGGCGGGAAGATGTCGAAATCAAAGGGCGAATTCCTGACGGTGTCGCTCTTGGAAGAAAAGGGCTACTCCCCTCTTGCCTACAGATTCTTCTGCCTGCAAAGCCACTACAGAAAGGGTCTGATGTTCAGTTGGGAAAATCTTGATAATGCTGCGGCTGCATATTCCAAGCTTGCCGCAAGGGTCGCTCAGATCGAGGATTCGGGCGATATAGATGAAGAAAAATATAATAAACTTAAAGATAATTTCCGCTCGGCGATGGATACCGACCTCAACACTTCCCTTGCGGTGACGGCTTATTATGACGTTCTTAAGAGCGATCTGTCGGGCTCCGGAAAGCTTAAACTCATTAAGGAATTTGAGACCGTTTTGTCACTCGGGATCATCGGTGAAGCCGAGAAATTAAAATCCGCAAAACCCGGGGGAGACGATATTCCGGAAGAGATCGCGGAGCTTTTGTCCCAAAGAAAACAGGCAAGAAAGGACAAAAACTTCGCCCTCGCGGACGAGATCAGGGACAAAATCTCGGAAATGGGATATGCCGTCGAGGAGACAAGAGAAGGCACCAAAGTCAGGAAAAAGTAAAGCGGGCTTAGCCTCAAGGAGATATGAAAATGGAAGAAGAATACAGAAATCCGCACAAGGTAAATCCCATGAAAAACAGGGCTTTTAAGAGGTATCTCGGGTTCTCGCTGGTGGGAATTTTTGTGATACTTTTGTTCGCGCTGTTCATCTGGCTCGCGGGAAGCCGGCAAAAAGGCGTGCCGGAGACGATCGACTTCATTCAGCTCAAAGACCCCGCCGACGACGCTCCGGTGGCTGTTTTCGAGACCAATTTCGGCACCGTTCGGGCGATGCTCTTTCCCGACGAGACCCCGGAATATTACAGATATTTCAAGACGCTGGTCGAGAACGGCTACTATGACAATACCCACTTCTGCTCGGTGGTCGACGGCGCATATGCAATCGGCGGGACAAAATCCCCCGACCCGGAGGCTACAGTCGGCGAAGAGAGCGATCAGTCGCAGATAAAGGCGGAAATATCCGACAATTTATGGCCTGTAAGGGGCGCGATATGCTCATATATCGGCGGAAAATGGGGGAAAAATTATGCCGGATCGAGCTTTATCTTCGTCAATGACGTGACGGTCGTGAACGCCGCGTATATGGACGAGGACGCGCTGAAAAGGGCTTACGGAGACGAGCTGGGAGGAGTTTTCAGCGAGGTCGGGGGTATCCCGAATTTCTCAATGAAGTACACGATTTTTGCGCAGGTTTATGACGGCTGGGAGGCGTTTGATAAGATAATGGCGACCGAGGCGCTCGATTCCACCCAGCCGGCGGAGGATATTGTGATTGAAAGGGTGTATTTGTCGACGGCGGGGGAAGAGCGTGCAAAGGGCTGATTAGGCAGATTTAATAAAAAATCAATAAATTCAAAAAAGCACTTGCATTTTTGAAAGGAATGTGTTATAATACTGCTTGTGTCACACGGAGCAGTATCGAAGTGGTCATAACGGGCTCGACTCGAAAACTGATTGGATATTTTTGGAAAATTTCTCGGAAAGTGCTTTATTTTCGGGACTTTGTAGGCTTGGCAATTTTTCTGTTCTCTCTATCAGTTCTCTCCTGATTTTGAGGGACTAAAATTGAATAAATTTGGAGACGTATCGAAGTGGTCATAACGGGAACGACTCGAAATCGTTTGGCGGGTGATGAGCCTGCCCGTGGGTTCGAATCCCACCGTCTCCGCCACGGCGTCGCAAGCTTCATATCGCTTGCGGCGCTTTCTTCATGCTTCGCATTTGAAATCGCCGCTTCACTCATTCCGCGCGCAGACGCGATTATTTCTCCGTGAGACAACCGAGGCAATCGTTGTCGCCGAGGGCAGTCGAGCGGCAAGAAATAATGCTTCTGCATACGCCTTTACCCCCACAAACGCAGGCGTTTGCGGGGACCCCTGTCGCAAGCCGCATATCTTCTTACAGCGATTTAATGCCCAAACCGCTCATGAGCGCGCCCGCTGAATCAAGCTTAGAAGAATAGTCCAGATGAGCATAGATGTTAGCCGTTGTGCTGTAATCGCTATGTCCGAGCCATTCTTGGATCTGCTTCATCGGAACGCCGTTCGCCAAAAGAAGTGACGCGCAGCTGTGCCGGAGGTCGTGGAACCTTATCCGTCTCAAACCGTTTTCCTCTAACAGCTTTGGAAAGCTGTCGGTCAGATAGTGCGGCTTGATTAAATCTCCTATCTCCGTAACGCAGATATAGCCTAAGTATTCCTTATTATAGCTGCGCCCGCAAAGTCGGCGATTTTCTTCCTGCTCCTCTTTCAGCTCAAGCAGCCTTTCCCGCATAAACGGAACAAGCGGCAGCGTCCTAAGACTTGATTTGGTCTTGGTAGTATCTGATTCAACAAGCGTCAGCTTGCCGTCCACATTGCAGACCGTGACTGTGTGGCAGATTGTAATGGTGTTTTTGCCGAAGTCAATCGCGTCCCACCTAAGTCCTAACGCTTCACTTCTTCTAAGTCCGTAAAACGCGCCTAAGAGAATCGGAATTTCAATCTTTGTTCCTTTGGAAACCTCAAACAACCTGTTCATCTCGCCCGAATCGTAATACTGCCCGACAAACCGTTCTTTCTTTGGCAGAGTAACTTTTTCAGAGGGATTGGAATCAATCAAATCAAGCTTGATGGCATACTTTAATGCCGAATGGATATTTGCGTGGTAATGTTTGATTGACGACGCGCTCACTCTCTTTAACTCATCGAGATAAAATTCTTGAATATCTCTCGCCGTGAGCTTTTTGAGCGTTACCCTTTTCTTTCTGAAATACGGAGAGATTATGCTTTTAACAGCGTTGCAGTATGAAGAATATGTAGTTACCGCAATCGAGCCTTTGACAATTTCAAGCCACTGTTCAAGATACTCCGAAAACAGCAGGCTTTCGTCGGTCAGTTGCTTTTCCTCAACAAAATCTCTGCGAGCTTCAATCAGAAACTGTTCAGCCTTTTTCTTGTTGCCCTTAACAGGCAGTCCTGTAGCTATCCACTTAGTCTTTCTTTTGCCAAAAGCATCATGGCAATTCAAGACTGCATAGTAATAACCTTTCTTTTCACTTAAATGACCTGCTACCATATTCAATGCTCCTTTCAAGGCAGCAGATCCTCTCGCGCCTGATACATTTTAAGATTTCAGCGCATTTTTTAGGTTGCGCATTATCTAAATTATATCACAAACGCTTTGAATATGGAAGTAAATTTATCACTTTAAAGTGACGATTTTTCTGCTGCCTGTTTGTGCAAAATTATCAATTCTCACAATTTCCTATCCCAAGGTAAGTCAGAAGATGTATCTTTGGAATCCTGTACGACCGACCGACTTTGAGATTCTGAATTTTTCCGTCTTTAAGAAGCTGATAGCCTGTCTTTGTGCTTATCCCTAAAATGCCGCACATTTCTTCGATGTTCAGAACGTCTGGGTAATCTTTGAACATTATCCTGTA
>CANQYD010000037.1 GCA_947627985.1 uncultured Clostridia bacterium | reverse complement strand
TGAGAACCGGGCGAATCTTAACCGCTCCCGACGGGTTTGAGCCTACTGCCGAGATAACGATAGGCAATGAGACCGAAACGGTCAAGCTCAGCGCCGACGACACTTTCGGTAAGTCGATTGAACATTTTTGCAGGTGCGTGAGGGATGAAAAAGTCAGGGAAGATAACTATAAAAAGATAATTAAACAGGCTGAACTTGTGGACGAGGTGAAAGGATAATGGAAGTAAAACGGCTTGAAATTCCCGAGGTTTTGCTGCTGACTCCGAGAGTTTTTGAGGACTACCGCGGGTATTATATGGAATCATATTCAAAGCGGACGATGGCTGAAATAGGTATAGATACGGTATTTGTGCAGGATAATCACCTCTTATCCGCCAAAAGATACACGATTCGGGGCATACATTTTCAGAACGCACCTTATGCTCAGGCAAAACTTTTGAGGTGTACAAGGGGCAAAATATTGGATATAGCGGTCGACCTGCGGAAAAACTCGCCCACATATAAAAAGTATGTTTCGGTGGAGCTTGACGCTGATTCGAAGAAGCAGATTTTTATCCCTAAGGGTTTCGGGCATGTCTGCATGTCACTGGTCGACGACACTGAGGTGCAGTACAAGGTTGACGAGCTTTATTATCCCGAGTATGACCGGGCAATTGCTTGGAACGACCCGGATATTGCAATTGATTGGGGAGGCATAACGCCTATAGTTTCCGAAAAGGATAGAAATGCTCCGACCCTTAAAGAAAGCGATGTGAATTTCTGATGAAGATTGCAATAGTCACCGGCGCGGGAGGATTTATTGGCGGGGCACTGTCAAAGGAGCTTTTGAATTCCGGGTATAAGGTTTACGGCGCGGACATAAAAACGGAATGTCTTGAACCTCTCTGCCGTTTTGACAAATTTGTTCCGGTTGCAGTGGATTTATCTACCGAAAATCTTTCGGACAAAATTTCCGAAAAGGCTGACGTTATGTTTTATCTTTCTTGGGGAGGTTCACTCGGCGGGAAAGATTTATATGACGTTGAATTGCAGACAAATAACATAAAAATCGCGGCAAAAGTATGCAGAGACGCTTCAATTATCTGCAAAAAATTTATCTTTGTAAGTTCAAGTTATGAGCATATGAAAAGCCGCGATACAAAGGATTTCCCGATCAATATATATGGAATTGCGAAGAGAGCGGCTGGGGATATTTGCGCGCAGATTTCATCTAAAAGCGGCATTGAATATGTCAAAGCTGTGCTGACAAATACATACGGGATTGGCGACCGATCAAAAAAGGCGGTAAACACGATCATAAACGCCATGCAAAACGGCTTGCCGCTAAAGCTTGTTGAGGGAAATAATCCGAACGACTGGGTTTATATTGACGACACAGTTAAGGGACTAATACATGTCGCCGAGCAAGGCGAAGCGTACAGGGAATATTATATTGGGCATAAAATTATCTCAACATTTAAAGATAAAATCTTGAAAATGGGTGAAGCAATTTGCCACGAAAGACAGTTTACTTTCGGCGAAATGCCTGAAAATACATATATAGATTACACCGAGCTGACGGAAAAGATTCCGGCAGAGTTCGAGTGCCTATCCGACTTCAAGGAGAGCATTATGAAAACCGCAAACTGGCTTAAATCCGAATATCCCGCAAAATTCAGCGGGGGGGGGGTATAATTACCAAGTAATAATCATCGCCTCCGGCAACAGAATACACCGTTTCATCATGGAAACTACTGCCCAAAACGGCAGGATTGTTCAGCAGCTTAAAAATGTGAAATGATGAAAGGATGTATAAAATGGCAACACTAAAAATAACCGAGCTTGAGCTCCCGGGCGTAAAGGTCATCGAGCCTACATATTTCGACGACAACCGTGGGTACAGTGCGGAGACATATAATGTCCGTTCTTTACAGGATTGCGGAATAAACACAAAATTTGTTGTGGACTATGTTTGCTTTAACAAAGAAGCGGGAACGGTGCGCGGCATCCATTTTCAGAATAATCCTCACCCGCAGGTGAAACTTGTTCGTGTTCTGCACGGTGAAGTTTTGGATTTCGTGGTCGATTTTCGCAGAAATTCTCCAACATACAAACAGTGGACAAGCATGGTGCTCTCAGAAACAAATCGCAAACAGATCTACTTACCGAGTGGTTTTGGACACGCTTATGTCACGCGGGAGCCGGGGACTGTTGTGTTGTATAAGTTTGACGATTATTATGACCGCGAGCTTGTCAGGGCGATTCGTTGGAACGATCCAGAGATAGGTTTAAAATGGGATATTGACAATCCTGTCTTATCTGCGTCTGACAGCAAAGCGCCGTTTTTAAGAGAAAGCGATGTAAATCTTACTGTGGAGGAAAATTCCTGATGAAAACAGCAATAGTCACCGGCGCAGGTGGGTTCATAGGCGGGGCGCTGACCGAGCTTCTTCTGAGCAAAGGCGTTACCGTCTACGGCGTGGATATATCCGAAAAATCTTTCGCGCGTCATAAGGGAAAAGATGGCTTTATCCCCATAATCGCGGACTTTACGAAGTACGAGCATCTGCACGAGATGATTAAAGACGACATAGATGTTTTCTATCATTTTGCACGTCAAGGCGGTTATGGCGCGGCTTTTAAGGACTATCGTCTTCAGCTTAGCAATTCAATCGCCGATTGCGACGCTATTTCCGCGGCAATAAGAGTAGGCTGTAAAAAATTCGTTTTTGCGGGAACGGTAAACGAATATGAGATGAATACATACATCGGCGCAGATTATTTTGAACCAAGATATACTTATGTATATTCTGCGGTCAAGCAGGTCAGTGAAGCCGTTTGCAAAACGATTGCATATAACAGTGGGATAGAGTATAGTGCCGGCAGAATTGCCATGGCGTACGGTGAAGGATTTAAATCATTGACTTCGCTACCTAATGTTGTCATAACCAATCTTCTTACAAATACTCCCTGCAAGCTAATTGAGGGTAAAAACCTCTATGATATGATTTATATCGACGACATCGCCGAGGCGTTTTATGCCATCGGTGAGAGCGGAGTGAACATGAAAAGCTACTACGTCGGGCACCGAAAAATAGGGACTTTCTGCGAGATAATTGAACAGATTACGAAAATTCTGAATCCGTCTTGTCCGCTTCTTTTCGGCGAATATCCCGATTCGCCGTCCGGCGTGGACTATAAAAATATTGACACCGAAGCGCTTTACAGAGATACGGGCTTCGAGTGTCGTTCAGACTTCAAGGAAAGCATATTAAAAACCGCTGAATGGGTCAAAGAAAACTTATGAAATGAGGAGTAAAATGGGAAGAATCATCGTTGTCGGCACGGGCTTTTCAGGCAGCATACTCGCCCGAAAGATAGCCGAAGAATGCGGCCGAAAGGTCGAAGTCATCGAAAAGCGCCCGCACATTGGTGGAAATATGTATGACGAATACGACGAAAACGGCATACTCATTCAGCGCTACGGACCGCATTTTATAACCACAAATAAATATTCAATAGTTGAATTTCTGGAGCAGTATGATGAAATGCTTCCGCATGATGTACGTCTGTTAAGCTTCATCGACGGAAATTATGTTCAGCTTCCGTTTAATTTCAGAACCATGCAACAACTCGTAGGGGCTAAGAAATCCGAAAGTCTGCTGAGAAAGCTCCGCGAGAGATTTGCCGGCCGCGACCGTGTACCTATCTTTGAACTTGTAGACAGCGACGATGCCGAAATCAGCGAATACGGAAATCTTTTGTTTGAAAAGGCATACAGAACCTACACTGCAAAACAGTGGGGCCTACAACCCGAGGAGATAGACAAAAGCGTCTTAGAGCGCGTTCCTATGGCTATGAGCTTTGACGCAAGATATCTGAATAAAGACTTCCAGTACCTGCCTAAAAAGGGCTTTACCGAGATATTCCGCAACATGCTGAATCACCCGAATATAGACGTTAAACTCAACACCGACGCTTTGGAACATATCTCGTTTGATGAGCAAAACCGAGTTATAAAGTATGACGGCGAGGAAGTTGAACTTCTTGTATTCTCGGGCAACATAGACGAACTTTTGGGATTAAAATACGGCAGGCTGCCCTACCGTTCTCTCAATATTAAATATACATACGAAAACAAAAAGAGCATTCTCCCCGAGGAGATTGTATCATATCCCCAGGCACCCGGCTATACAAGAAGTACCGAATACAAAAAGATAACCTACGGTCTTGATCAGGACATTCCCATATCTATGATTGCAACGGAGTACCCGCTTGAATATGATCCGGATGATCCCAATGCGAATATTCCGTATTATCCGGTTCTTACCGACGACAGCCAGAAGCGCTACAAGATGTATCTTGACGAAGCTCAAAAATACGGCAACATCGTCCTCTGCGGGCGTTTGGCGGAGTTCAAGTATTACAATATGGACGTCTGCATCGAGCACGCGCTTTCAAAATTCGAGGAAATAAAGGAGAGACTAAAATGAAAGGCATAATCCTCGCCGGCGGTAAAGGGACCCGGCTCTACCCGAATACCATCTCAGTGTCAAAACAGCTCTTGCCCATCTACGACAAGCCGCTAATTTACTACCCGCTGTCGGTCTTGCTTTTGGCAAACATTTCGGATATACTTATAATATCCACCCCGCAGGACATCGACAACTACAAGAATTTGCTGGGCGACGGCTCGAGAATCGGCGTTCACTTTACATACGCGGTTCAGGACAAGCCCCGCGGTCTTGCCGACGCGTTTATCTTGGGTGCTGATTTCATCGGCACCGACAGCGTTAGCCTCGTTCTTGGAGACAACGTCTTTTACGGTCAGTATTTTTCATCCATCCTCGAACAGGCGAAAAAACAGGCGGAAACTTCCGGCGCGGCGATTTTCGGCTACCCGGTGAAGAACCCGAAGGAGTTCGGCGTGGTCGAGTTTGACAGCGATAACAGGGTTATCTCAATTGAGGAAAAACCCGCTCACCCGAAGTCAAACTACGCCGTTCCGGGGCTCTACTTCTATAATAATGACGTCGTGAAGATTGCGAAGAACGTCAAACCCTCTGCCAGAGGCGAGATTGAAATAACCGCCATAAATAATGAGTATCTTGAGCGCGGGCAGCTTCAGGTCACGCTCATGGGCAGGGGAATGGCCTGGCTCGACACCGGCTCGCCGAAGGGCATGCACAAGGCAAGCGGCTTTGTTAAGACGATTCAGGAAATGCAGGGATTTTATATTTCGTGTATTGAGGAGATCGCATGGCGTAGAAAGCTTATTTCGACCGAACAGCTCAGAAAGTTAGGCGAGGAACTCAAAATGACTGAATACGGGCAGTATCTGCTGTCCCTTACGGAGGAATAATATGACAATAATCGTAACCGGCGGCGCGGGATTCATAGGCTCAAACTTTATCTTCCATATGCTGAAAAAATACCCCGATTACCGCATCATCTGCTTGGACAAGCTCACCTATGCGGGCAATCTTTCAACACTTGAGTCCATAATGCAAAACCCAAATTTCAGGTTTGTGAAGTTAGATATTTGCGACCGTAAAGGGGTTTATACCCTCTTTGAAGAGGAGCACCCTGACATCGTCGTCAACTTCGCGGCAGAAAGTCACGTTGACCGCAGTATAGAAAATCCCGAGGTATTTTTGCAGACAAATATCCTCGGCACGCAAGTGATGATGGATGCGTGTAGAAAGTACGGGATCACGCGGTATCATCAGGTATCTACCGACGAAGTCTACGGCGATCTTCCTCTTGACCGCCCCGACCTTTTCTTTACAGAGGAAACGCCGATACATACGTCAAGCCCCTACAGTGCCTCAAAAGCGAGCGCTGACCTTTTAGTGCTCGCATACCACCGCACCTTTGGTCTGCCTGTCACAATCAGCCGCTGCTCGAACAACTACGGACCCTATCATTTCCCTGAAAAGTTAATTCCACTAATGATCGCAAATTGTTTAAATGATAAACCTTTGCCGGTTTACGGTAAGGGCGAGAACGTCCGCGACTGGCTCTACGTCGAGGACCACTGCAAGGCAATAGATTTGATTATCCACAACGGGCGCGTCGGCGAGGTCTACAACGTCGGTGGGCATAACGAGATGAAAAACATCGAGATTGTTAAGCTGATTTGCAAAGAACTCGGCAAGCCCGAAAGTTTAATTACTTATGTGACCGACCGCAAGGGTCACGATATGCGCTACGCCATTGACCCGACGAAGATACACACCGAGCTTGGCTGGCTGCCCGAGACTAAGTTTGAGGACGGAATTAAGAAGACAATTAAATGGTATCTCGATAACAGAGAGTGGTGGGAGACCATTATCTCGGGGGAGTACCAGAACTACTATGAGAAGATGTATGGAAACAGGTAAAGCAAAGCCCTATCGGTTTAACGCCGACAGGGCAATTTGTTATTCCATCGACCTCCCAAATCTTGTGTAAACCTCCAAAGTGATGTATAATAGAGACGTCACAATGGAGGTTTAAATTATGAGCAGAGGTCCTGTCAACCCTTTTTCGCAAATTTCCATAGAATGAAGTAATATTTTTAGGTTATCACCCTCGGCATGCCGAGGGGCGATTTAACAATGTGAAGCACCACCTTGGAACTATTCTGCAGCTTCTTCAAGATATTTCATGCACAAATATCTCTTGCACCCCCAATCCTTGCCGGCAACATAATATACCCCTTAATATGCTATAATTGCAATAGCCAAAATTCAAAACACAACATAGGAAACTGTTTATGGAGGGCACATTATGATAAATCATTTTTGGCTGGCGGTTTTAAATCAGGACAGGGATAGCATCAAGAAATTTTTTCAGGATGACGCATATGTGAACTGGCACTGTACAAACGAGCACTTCACCGTTGACGAGTTCATACGCGCAAATTGTGAATATCCCGGCAAATGGAATGGTGAGATCGAACGCGTTGAAACCGTTGGCGACGTCACAATTACGGTAGTGCGTGTATACTCAAAGGACGGTTCGGCCTCTTTTCATGCTATTTCTTTTATTCGAATACAAGATGATAAAATCGCATCTGTAGATGAGTATTGGGCTGACGATGGCGCTCCTCCGCAGTGGCGACAGAAAATGAAAATAGGCAGACCTATTAAGTAATATGTCAAACCGAGAAATAGGCTATCAAGTCGATTCTCCGTAACGAAGTATACCTCGGCCACATGGTGCAGAATAAGACAGGAACGGTGTCCTACAAGAACCATAAGCAAATTACCAAGCCGCAAAGCGAGTGGATTAAGGTTGAGAACACACACGAGCCATTGATTTCACAAGATGTCTGGGACGCGGTCCAACGAATGGACAACCACCCCGGGCGCGGAAGAACAGGAAAAAGCGGGATGATTGCCTTGTTTGGCGGAATTTTGAGGTGCATGGACTGCGGCTCGTCGCTGCGATATATGCGCGATTACCGCAAGACAAGATCGGGAAAAGAGCCGGAGTTTAAGTCGTATGCTTGCAACCGCTATGCTATCGGCGGCAAAGATGCTTGTTCGACGCACTACATAAATCAGAAAGCGCTCGTTGCCGTCGTGCTGACAGATATTCGAAGCAAGGCAATCCTCGCGCAGAGAAATCGCGAAGCGCTGAAAGAGCTGATTCTCGCCATGAAAAAGACCTCGAATGAGGAAAAGACAGGCCTGCTGAAAACTGAGTTGACAGCGATTGACAAGCGCCTTGCCGAGCTTGAAAAGCTTATTCAAGCCGCATATGAAGATAAGGTCATGGGTCGCATACCCGAAAGTGTTTGCATTAACTTGCTTAACAAGTACGAATCCGAGCGTGCCGAAAAGCTTGAGCGCAAAAAGGAACTTTCGGCGAAGTTGGCGGCAAGTGAGGAAAGCGAGAAATCTGTCGATGAATGGCTCGATTTGATTCAGGACTATGCTCAGCTTGAAGAGCTCGACCGCGCGACGCTTGTGAGGTTGATTCAGAAGATTGAAATCGGAGAGAAGCACGAAGTTGACGGGCATGTTGAGTGCGACATCAATATCTACTACAATTTCGTGGGGTTTGTAGAATTATAAGCCGTCATTCTTTATGAAAGGTTGACTAACGAATGGCTTGCCAAGGATACCAGCCGCAAGGTGAAAATCGCGCTCCATGCTAAGTTTGCAGCAGACGAGCGAACATTCACGACCGCACCTTTGGGCTATATGCGCCACCCCGAAAATCGGAATAAACTTGCGATTGATCCCGACACCTCTTGGATAATCGAAAAGATTTTTGATCTTGCGGTACATGGTGCAGGAGCAGGGAAAATCACGAAAATCCTCATTCAAGAGAAAATTCCAACGTCGGGGTACATCAACTATAAGAAATGTGGTCAGTTTGCGAAAATTTACGAAAATGCACCTGCCGAAAAAGCCTATGCTTGGAATATCCGAGCCGTCAGCGACATTTTGAAAGACGAGACGTACATAGGTAACAGCGTCCACGGCAAGCAGACGAATGTGTCGTACAAGAATAAGAAGTCAATCCGCAGACCCGAGAGCGAATGGTTTCGCGTTGAGAATACGCATGAACCGATCATCTCAAAAGACGTTTTCAATCAAGTCCAAAAACAAATTGCAAACCGCAGGAGACCCATGAAATCGGGAAGAACGCAGATTTTTGCGGGGCTCGTAAAGTGCGCAGACTGCGGTTGGTCAATGAGCTATGCCGAGCGAAAATATAAGACTTGCTCGACAGGATTCTTTAACTGCTCGCGGTTTCGGAAACTCGGGAAAGTCGGAGGAAGATGTTCTGCACATTACATCAGGTATGATACGCTTTACGCCTATGTTCTCGCAAGGTTGCAGGATTGGATTTATCAGGCACATACCGATGAAAAGCAGCTACTCTCAAAGTTGCTTAAATCAAGCGATAAAGAGGCAGCAAAAGCACATAAAAAGCAGTCTGCCGAGCTTGCTAAGGCTGAAAAGCGAAAGGCAGAGGTTGATCGGCTTTTCGTTAAGCTCTATGAGAATTGGACATCTGAGCGTATTACTGAGTACAACTTTAAAATGCTATCACAGAAGTATCAGACGGAGCAACAGGATTTGGTCGAGAAGATTAACAGACTCAAAACCGAATTATCGGTTGAAAAGCAGACAACCGCCGATGCTGAAAAGTGGATTGCTTTAATCAAGCAATACGCTAACCCGACTGAACTGACTGCTGAAATGCTCAATACGCTGATTGAAAAGATTGTCGTACACGAAGCAACGAAAGACGCAGACGGTATGCGGGAGCAGGAGATCGAGATTTACTACCGTTTCGTCGGCAAAATAGACTGACGGACGGGAAAATACACGTTTATATCCTTAACTGAGTGAAAGGGGCGAGACAATGCCCGACATATCGCTCCTGCCGTCGATCTCGCAGTTTTTCGGGGTTAGCGTGGACAAGCTGCTATGCGGGGCAAAGCCCGATAATGAGCTGCTTTACACCGATTTTGAGCGCCGCGCCGAGGAGCTTTTCAGGGCAGGGGATCGCGGAGAAAATCATCTGAAAATCTGGCAGGAGGCATATCAAAATCTTCCAAATGACCCTCGCGTTCGCGAGCACCTGATGTCGGCGTATTTTGATGCGGTAAATATATAAAAAATCCCCGTGCAAAAGCACAGGGATTATTCCAAACCTACCCCTCCACCAGCTGCAAATCATACAGCTTCTTATACAGCCCGTTCTGCCTCAGCAGCTCCTGATGGGTGCCCTGCTCATGGATTTGCCCATGATGCATGACGATGATCTTATCGGCGTGCTGGATCGTCGAGAGCCTGTGCGCGACCATTATCGCCGTGCGACCTTCCATCAGCTTCTCAAGCGCCTCGGTGATGAGCGTCTCGGTCTCGGTATCGATATTCGCCGTCGCCTCATCGAGCACCAAAATCGACGGCTTACGCGCAAGCGTCCTCGCGAAGCTGATTAGCTGCCGCTGACCTGCCGACAGCGTCGAGCCGCGTTCCGTAACGGCTGAGTCGTAGCCGTCCGGCATTTTCTCGATGAATGTCGAAGCCCTGACCGTCTCTGCGGCGCGCTTTACGTCCTCCATCGTGATGTCATCGGAGTCGAGGGAGATGTTTTTCTTGATGTCGCCCGTGAAGAGGAACACGTCCTGCTGCACCTGACCTATAGCGCCTCTTAGGACGTCGGTATCGACCTCTTTGATGTCCACGCCGTCGATGAGTATCTCGCCTTTTTGGATATCGAAATATCTCCCGATCAGGTTTAAGATAGATGTCTTCCCCGCGCCCGTCGCGCCCACGAATGCGACTTTCTCGCCGGGGCTTATCGTAAAGCTGACGTCCTTTAAGATATAGTCGTCCTTTTCGTACGCGAACCAGACGTGCTTAAATTCGATGTTTCCGGTCATCGGGGGTGATTTCGGATTCGGGACGTTTACGATATCCGGCTTTACGTCGAGCACCGAGAACACCTTTTCAGCCGAGGCGAGGGAGGATTGCAGCGTTCCGAACTGCTCGGCAAGCTCCTGAATCGGCTCAAAGAAGGAGCCGATGTAGGTGATGAAGATAAATAATGTACCTAACGAAATCCTGTCGTTTAAGACGAAGTAGGCGCCCGCGCCGATAACGATGATCTTAGCTACTATCGACACGAAGAAGATAGCAGGGCGGAAGATCGCGAAGATCATCATCTCCCTCCAGCCCGCGTCGAAGAGAGCGCCCGATTTTCCCTCAAATTCCTTATATTTTTCCTTCTCGCGGGCAAAAATCTGTATCAGCCTCATGCCCGAGATGTGCTCCGACAAAAACGTATTGAGCTCGGTGATGCGGTTTCTCGTGATCTGATACGCCTTGCGGGAGACATGCCTGAAGTAGAACGTCAGCACCGCCACGACAGGCAGCAGCACGAAGGACACCGCAGTCATTCCGGGGGAGCGCGAGAGCATGATGACCGCATATCCGAATATCATGATGACGTTTCTGAAAAGCCGCACTAAAATCGTCGTGAAGAGTTCGTTTACCGACTCGGTATCGTTTGAGACCCTCGTCACGAGCTTGCCGACGGGGGTGACGTTGAAGAAGCTAAGTGACAGGCTGTGAATGTGGGAAAATACCTGCTCGCGCATCGAGTAGATGATCTTCTGCCCCATTTTTTGGAGTATCCATGTGTCAGCCCAGTTGAGAACAAACCCCGCGGCGAGCACCGCAAGATACAGAGCCGCAGCCCTCATTATCCCGTAAAAATCGGATTTTCTGAGATTTTTAAGCTCATCGCCCGTCAAAGCCCGACCGTCGGATTTTTCGTCAATGCAGCTCTTTACCGCCTCCGGGTCGGCTTCGACAAGAGCCGCCGATTCGGAAGCCGTGATACCCTCAGCCATGTAATATTTATCCTCATAAAGAAGGATCTGATAATATTTCGGATCATTATCCGCAAGCTCAGCCTCCGAAAATTCGCCGTAGTGGCGGGTCAGCTTGATACCCCGATAAACGCTTTCACCGCTCTCGCTCTGGGTGAAGGGCTGGTAGTAGCCGTTTATGTAGTCGTCTATCGCGTCGCCGATGATTATCGGTCTGTACAGCTCGACCGCGATGATGAAGAGGACCAGCACCGTCGCCGCAAACATCGCCCACTTGTGGGGCTTAAGATATCCCAAAAGCCTTCTCATGAGCGATCACCCCTTCCCTGTAAATCCCTTGCCAGAGCGGCTCTTTGTTCGCCGAGCTCTGCCTCAAGCTGCTGACTTTCAAACATTTCGGCATAAATCCCGCCTTTTTCCATCAGCTCGTGATGACTTCCGACCTCGGCGGCGCTTCCGTCCTCAAGGACCATGATGACGTCCGCCTCTTTGACCGTCGAGATTCTGTGCGCGATGATGATATTTGTCTTTCCGGCTCGGTTCTGCCGAAGATTTTCAAGTATGTGACCCTCGGTATCTGTATCGACCGCCGAAAGAGCGTCGTCCAGAATCAGGATAGGCGCGTCCTTTATGAGCGCTCTTGCGATGGAGGAACGCTGCTTCTGACCTCCCGACAGCGTCACGCCCCTCTCTCCGACGACGGTCTCATAGCCCTCCGGGAAGGCGATGATGTTGTCGTGGATACATGCAGCCCGCGAAGCCTCGACGATGCGCTCCATGCTCTTTTCATGCGTGCCGAAGGCGATATTCGAGGCGAGCGTATCGGAAAACAGGAAGTTGTCCTGCGGCACATACGCGATGTTCTCACGAAGGACATTCAAGGGAATATCGTTTATGTCCGTGCCGTCGATATATATCATTCCCCGGCGGGTGTTATATAGATGTAAAAGCAGGTTTACGAGCGTCGATTTGCCGTTTCCGGTCCTGCCGATGATGGCAAGGGTGGTGCCTGCGGGTACGTCGAGGGAGAGGTCCCTGATAGTCGGCTCGCTGGAGCCTTTGTGGATAAATGTGAGATTTTTAAATTCTATGTGACCCGTCAGCTCATGGACAGCGGCAGGCTTATCGGAATCGGTAATCTCGGGCTGCTCGGCAAATATCTCCTGCACCCTTCTTGCCGAGGCAAAGCCTTGGGAGAACATGTTTATCGCGTCCCCGCAGGCGATCATTGGCCATACGAGCATACCGACATACTGATTGAACGCGACGAATCTTCCCAAGGTTATCCCGCCGATTATCGCAAGATACCCGCCGTAGATGAGCGTTATTAGGCTTGAGGAGCCGATGATGACCGTCAGAAGCGGGTTCACGACCGCCTGCCACTTTGCGATGTCGAGGTTTTTATTCATCGCGTTTCGGTTATATTCGGAAAACTCCTTCATCTGCTGTTTCCCGCGCACAAAGGCTTTTATGACCCGAACGCCGGAAAAGCTCTCCTGAACGAAGTCGGTAAGATCTGACACCGCCTCCTGCCGCTTTTTGTACTTTCCGTGCATGATCTTGCCGTAGTAGATCTCGCCGATCATGATGACCGACATCGGCACCAAGACCATCAGCGTGAGTCTGACGTTTACATAGACCATCATCTGCACGATCACCATCACAGCCATGACGGTGGCGTCGAAGATGCTTATGATCGCGGGACCGATGGACATTCTTATAGAGTTTAAGTCGGAGGTGAAGCGGGTCATCAGATCGCCCGTCTTGTGGGAGTTGTAGTATTCCACGCTCATGCCCTCAAGATGGCGGAACATGTCGTTTCTTATCTCCTTTTCAATCGACCTTGCAGAGCCGAAGAGGAAAAATCTCCAGAGAAATCTCCCGGCTGCGAGGGTCGCGCCGAGTATCAGAATCTTCAAAAGAACGGATATTACGCCGTTTATGTCCATCGTCCTTGCCGCCAAGCCGTCGGTGATGACGCCTGTCAGCTCGGGGATAAAGAGGTTAGCATAGTCTACGACGAACAGCGTGATTATGCCGCCGATATACTGCCATTTGTGACGGCGGATATATCCCATCAGGAATTTAAAGGGTGACACTTCCTGCTCCTTTCATTGACGTAAAAATAAAGAGTGACAACGTTATTATACAATAACCCGGAAATTCTTTCAATAGACAATTTGGCTTAATTTTAATTAAATAGTTGCATTTTCATGTGTAATGTGATACAATATAAAGCAATCACGATCTATGAAAGGAAAATTTTTATGAGAGCAAGCGGAATTTTACTCGGAATAAACTCCCTGCCCGGCAACTGCGGTATCGGGAAGATGGGAAAAGAGGCGAGAAAATTTGCGGATTTTCTTAGGTCCGCGGATCAGAAATATTGGCAGATTCTCCCTCTTTCGCCGACGGGATACGGCGACAGCCCCTATCAGTCTTTTTCGACAAGAGCGGGGAATCCCTACTTCATCGACCTCGAAACGCTTGAAAAAGAGGGACTTTTAAAGCCGGAGGATTATAAAAACGAGCCCTTCGGCGACAATCCGAGATACATAAACTACGGAATGCTCTATTCGGCGATCTTCCCGGTCCTGAGAAAGGCATATTCAAAATTCAAGCCGGGGCAGGATTATAAGGATTTTATACAGAAAAACGCCGACTGGGTCAACGACTTTGCGCTCTTTGCGGCTATTAAGGACAAAAAAGGCGGGGCTCCGTGGTATGATTGGGAAGACGACCTGCGTCTTGCCAAGCCCGAGGCGCTGAAAAAAGCCGAAGCGGAGCTCAAAGACGACGTCGGATTCTATCTTTTCTTGCAGTATGAATTTTACAGGCAGTGGTTTGAGCTGAAAAAATATGTAAATTCCTTGGGGATAGAGATCATCGGGGACATGCCGATCTACTGCGCATACGACAGCGTCGAGTGCTGGAAAAACCCGGAGCTGTTTGAGTTCGACGGCTCCAAGCGACCCAAATTCGTAGCAGGCTGCCCGCCCGATCCTTACGCAGCCGAAGGTCAGCTATGGGGCAATCCCATCTACAACTGGAAGGGAATGGAGCAAAACGGCTACAAGTGGTGGATCGACCGCATCGCCTTTGCGACGGAGATTTATGATGTTCTGAGGATAGATCACTTCCGCGGATTTGCGGGCTACTACTCCGTCCCGGGAGGCGACAAGAACGCCGTCAACGGGTTCTGGCGGGAAGGTCCGAGAATGAAACTCTTTAACTCCACTAACTACTGGCTCGGACCCAAGAAGATCATCGCCGAGGACCTCGGGTTCATCACCCAAGACGTCGTCCAGCTCTTAAAAGACACGGGCTATCCGGGTATGAAGGTCTTGCAGTTCGGCTTCGATCCCTCCTGCGACAGCCCATATATGCCCTGCAATTTTGAGGATAAGCGGTGCGTGGTATATACCTCCACCCACGACAGCGACACCGCAAAGGGCTGGGCTGAGAAGCTTAGCGGCTCGGAGCTTCGGCTTACCCTTGATTACTGCGGCGTGAAGTCCAAAGAGGAGATACCGGAGGCGATGCTGAGGATTGCGTGGTCGAGCGTCGCGGAGACGGCGATCACCCAAATGCAGGACCTCTTGGGGCTCGGAAACGAGGCGAGGATAAATGTCCCGGCGACGGTCGGTCTGAATTGGCGTTGGAGGATTTCGGAAGATGATCTCGCGCCCGGGATCGCCGAGAAGCTCCGCAATCTCACCCAGACCTACAACCGAGCCGGCTGGCAGCATTATAAGCAGTCGGACCAAGAGAGAGGGTACGTTTTCAGGTAGATGATCATGGGATATATTTTCGACTTTGACGGCACGTTGGCGCGCTCGCTAACGGTTTGGCGGGAGGCTGACCGAAAATTTCTGAGCGCAAGGGGACTGACCGAGCCGGAGGGGTTTTATCAGAGCATTTCGCATATGAATCTCATACAGGCGTCGGAGTATATCGTGCGGCTCTTCGGACTTCCCGAGACCGCCGAGGAGGCGGAGCAGGAATTTTTGGAGATCGTGAGAGACGAGTATGCGAATGAAATTTCCCTTGTTCCTGGGGCTCGGGAATATCTTAAAAAAATCAAGAATTCCGGCGGGAAGATCGCCCTTGCGACCTCAAATCAGGAGGAGCTGTACCGTCCTTGCCTCGAGCGCAACGGGGTTTACGGGCTTTTCGACGCCTTTGTGACCACCGCCGAGGCGGGCTGCTCCAAGGGCGAGCCGGAGATTTATCTTCTTGCGGCAAAAAAATTGGGACTCCCGCCCGAGGAGTGCGAGGTTTTTGAGGATATTTTACCCGGCGTGCTCGCTGCAAAAGCGGCGGGAATGAGGTGCACGGCGGTGCTCGAGGAGAGGTCAAAAGGGGATTGGGAGGAAATCAAGCGCGCGGCGGATGGGTGGATTGCGGATTATGTGGGGATGGCGTAGTTTTTTGGCGGGGATTTAGTGCGAGCGGGTAATGGGAAAGGCGCGATTTAGTATTTTAAAGCAGTGCATATATTGCTATTTTTGGACTTAATTTTTTCACCCGCTTCGCAGCCCCCTCCCCTTTCAGGGGGAGGGGGTTACGCTTTACTACAAGTGTAGTGCTATCCTAAAATCGTACACGTAGGGGGTAGATTTTGTACAGAAGATGGTATAATATAAGACATGAATGAATCATCTTCCGCACAAGCAATCCCCAAATGTGAACAGGAGGTTTAGCGTGAAAGAAAATACGTCATGATATAAAAAAGAGCATAACAAAAGAGCCCCGCAAAAAGCAGAACGTCGCGGAGTTGAGAAAACGCATGAACGAGGTGTGGAAGCTGCTTTTCAAAGCCGTAGAAACGCCAAAATTAAACGCCCCGGCTTGAATAAAGCCGGGGCGGTTGCCGCATATTTTTTCAGAATTCCACAACTTCCTCGTTGGCGATCATGCCTTCGGTCGGAACCTCGATTTCAATCACGTCGCTCTCGTCAAACGGCTGGGAGAAAATCGCCGAATATCCGCATGCTGTGCAAACGCCGTTCAACATCGTGTGCGGCATAAGCGACATCACTTTCCCGCAAATCGCGCACCTTGCAAGATGTCCGCCAGCGCCGACATTGATCCACGCCGTGAAGCTGTGAACATGGCTCGGCTTGCTCGCGGGATCGCGATAAATCAACACGTAAAGCGAGAATTTGTCGGTCAGAATCGTGACAGTTTCGTCGCTCTGGTCGGTGTCGTTGAGCAGCTCGGTCTTGCCGTCGTGAAGCCTGATTACAGAGAAAATTCGCCCGGTTTTGTGCAGCGCCTCGGGAATGTCGATTACAAGCTTAATCGGGTTATTTATTTCCGAGATTGCTTCGCTCCTGATCTCGTCGCCGGTCACGCCGTCCTCGGTGATTTTTGTAAGCGTAATGTCGGCATATTCCGCAACCTCGCAGCCTTCCAAATCGTCCAAAAATGCCTCAATTTCGGCGAGATTGTCCGCCGAAACATCATCCTCCGAAACGCCTTCAACATTCATAACTACTTTAACATTATCGCCGTTCTCAATCGCTGCTTCATCGTCGTCGGTGAACAGATTTTCTTCGAGAATTTTTCTGTCATCGTCGCCGATTCCCACCTCGGGAGCACCGCCCGATGTCACGACTTCAGCCGAAATTTGCCCTTCTTCGCTCGCCAAAATGAAGATTCCCAAGCTGTCGGTGACGACGATAAACTTGCCGTTTTCAATGTCAAATTCCGCATCAATTTCGTTGAATTTTCCGTCATTATCGAGCATGAAAACTTTCATTTTTGCGCCGCCGACATCTGCCGAAACCGTCAACTTGATTGACTTTTCCGGCTCGACTTCAACGCCGTTTTTGAGCAAATCAATGTCATAAACCTCGCGCACTATCGCGTTTGCCGCGTCCTTGAGATTCTCGCGGTCTGATGTCTCCAAACGATCGTCAGCCGGTTCGATTTTGAGAATTATATCATCGCCCAAGCTTTTGCTTCCGTCCTCGGCTTCGGCAATCGCAGGGGCATTTATCTCGCCATTTTCGACGGTCGTACCTGCGGGAACGATTTTCTCCGGCTCGCCATCGACAGACACTTTCCCGCCCTTGGGGAGCGTGATTTTTCCATCGGGCGCGACAGTCACATCTTCGCCCTTGACGTCGGTATTTCCGATTTTGACCTCGTCTGCAATTACTGTGCCATCAGGCTCGACCGTTCCACCGGTCGGGAGAATTATTTCAGGATTGTCTCCGACCTTGACCGACCCCTCGCCGGGGACAGTTATATTTCCGTCGGGCGCAACTGTCACATTTTCGCCTTTGACGTCGGTATTTCCGACTTTGACCTCATCGGCTGTGACAGTGCCATCCGGCTCGACCGTTCCTCCAGTCGGGAGGGCAATTTCTGGATTGTCGCCGACCTTGACCGACCCCTCACCGGGTACAGTTATATTTCCGTCGGGTGTGACGGTTACATCTTCTCCCTTGACGTCGGTATCGCCCACCTTGACCTCATCGGCAATTACTGTGCCGTCCGGTTCGACCGTTCCACCTTTCGGGAGAGTAATCTCTGGATTGTCGCCTACCTTGACCCGACCCTCGCCGGGTACAGTGATATTTCCGTCGGGCGCGATAGTCACATTTTCTCCCTTGACCTCGGTATTTCCGACCTTGACTTCGTCAGCCGTTACCGTTCCGTCCGGCTCGACCGTTCCTCCGGTCGGGAGAATAATTTCGGGATTGTCGCCGACCTTGACCGAACCTTCGCCGGGTACAGTTATATTACCATCGGGCGCGACAGTCACATCATCGCCATTAACATCGGTATTTCCGATTTTGACCTCGTCGGCAATTACCGTGCCGTCCGGCTCGACCTTGCCGCCCTCGCGCAGGCTGACCGCCGGGTTATCCCCGACCGCAACCTCGCCGCCGTCAGGAACAGTCACGCAGCCTTGCTCATCGACCTCGACCGAGCCGCCGTCGGGCAGGGTCACGGTCGTCACGTTGCCTGCTCCGTCATCGATAATGATTTCGCCGCCAAGGTTTTTGATCGACCCATCGCCCGCCGCGACCGTCTCGCCGGGCAGCAGCTCTGTGGTGCCGTCAGCGGTCGAGGAGGTAACGATGGTCTTGCTCGTCGCAAACGATGCAAACGCGCTCGCAGTCTCCTTATAGCGGACGTGAATCTCATAAGTTGAACCCTTATCAAGCCCTCCGAAAACGCC
>CANQYD010000036.1 GCA_947627985.1 uncultured Clostridia bacterium | reverse complement strand
CAGATAGACGTCAAATTCGTGCCGTCTGTATGCGTCGCAAACGGGCAGAAATATTACCAATACACCGCGATTGACGAGTGCACGAGATATTGTTTTCGGGAGATGTACGACGAGCACAGCACGTACAGCTCAAGGGATTTTCTGATGAAGTTGATAGCGGCGTTTCCTTTTCCGATAAGAGAGGTTCAGACCGACAACGGAACGGAATGGACGACTCAGCTGCTTGTCAAAGATCCGAAGTGTAAAACATTGTTTGAGAAAGCTTTGGAGGATATGGATATAATTTACCATCGGATAAGAGTAGCAACCCCAAGGCATAACGGCAAGGTTGAGAGGCAGCACAGGTTGGACGGTGAGAGGTTTTATTCAAAGATGAGAATGTACAGCCTTGAGGACGGCAGGAAGCAGCTCCAAAGATACAATAAGCTGTCGAACAGCATACCGAAAACCTGCCTTAAATACAGAAGTCCGGAAGAGGTATTAAATGATTATCTTGCAATAATGTGGTGAAGCGGCAAAGCCATCATTTTGCCCTCTTCTTCCCCTCCTCGTCGCCTACGGCTCCTCGGCGGGGAAGAAGGTTCAACTTTTTTTGAGGCGAGTGTAACATATCATTGACAAACCTACAGTTTTTATGATAAAATTCCCACGAAGCTATTGCAATCCCGAGAAAAATCTGATATAATGCACATGTATGTGTAAACCGAAGCGGCTTTAAAAAGCCCGACCACTAATCATTTTCAGGAGGATAACACAATAATGAACACAGCAATAGTCGGCGTGAACTGGGGAGACGAGGGCAAGGGCAGAATGGTGGACCTGATGTCCTCAAAACATGATATCGTCGTGAGATTTCAGGGAGGCGGAAACGCCGGGCATACCATCATCAACAACTACGGAAAATTCGCGCTTCACCTTCTGCCGTCCGGCATTTTCACCGACGGCGTCGTAAACGTCTTGGGCAACGGCGTCGCTCTCGACTGCGAAAACCTCTTTAAGGAGATCGAAGAGGTCAGATCGAGAGGGGTAAAAGTCACGCCGGATAATCTGAAGATAAGCGACCGCGCCTCGCTGCTTCTGCCTTGGCACCGCGATCTCGATTCTCTGGAGGAAGCCCGCCTTGCGGATAAAAAATACGGCTCGACAAAGCAGGGCATCGCGCCCTTTTATGCCGATAAATATTCCAAAAAGACGGTGATGGCGGGGGAACTCAACTATCCCGATCATTTAAGAGCTCATCTTAAAGACCTGCTTGAATGGAAAAATCTGACCCTTAATCGGGTATACGGAGCGCCCGAGGTCACGATGAACGATCTCGAAGTCTGGCTTGAGACCTATGCCGAGAAAATCCGTCCCTTTGTCTGCGACGCGGGTGAATTCTTAAAAGACGCGGCCGCCGAGGGCAAGAGCATTCTCTTTGAAGCCCAGCTCGGAGCCCTTCGCGATCTCGATTACGGAATCTATCCTTATACGACATCTTCAAACACCATCGCGGCATATGCGCCCGTCGGCTCGGGAATTCCCGGCGCCAAGCTCGAT
The DNA here is from genome assembly GCA_947627985.1 of uncultured Clostridia bacterium. GTDB lineage: Bacteria > Bacillota > Clostridia > Oscillospirales > Ruminococcaceae > Faeciplasma. The sequence goes on along the minus strand of CANQYD010000036.1, from coordinate 17,082 downwards.
GAGATCATCGGTGTTGTCAAGGCATATTCCTCCTGCGTCGGGGAAGGTCCCTTTGTCTGCGAATGGTTCGGCGAGCAGGCTGAAAAGTTGAGAGAAGCGGGAGACGAATACGGCGCCAAAACCGGCAGACCCCGCAGGGTCGGACCCATCGACATCGTCGCCACACGCTACGGCGTCGAATGTCAGGGGCTTACAAATGTCGCCCTCACAAAGCTCGATATTCTCTCGACCATGGATAAAATCCCCGTCTGCGCGCACTATGAGCTGGACGGAAAGATCATCGACCGCTTCCCCTTCCCGACGCTTCTTGACTCCTGCAAGCCCGTCACGGAGTATATGCCGGGCTGGAAGACGGATATCTCAAAGTGCCGCAAATGGGAGGAACTTCCCAAAGAGGCTCGGGACTACGTCTTATATGTCGAAAAGGAGATCGGCTGCAAGATCGGCTACGTCTCCGTCGGACCCGAGCGTGAGAGCATAATACTTCGCTAACGCTTCGCATTACCGAAGTATTACAGAAATCAGATATCGGAAATCAGATATCGGATTTGCAAGGTGTCGCCTGTGGCGACAGATTTTAAAAGACAGAAAGAAAGGACATAAATCATGCCTACCAATGTTTACGAATCCCCTCTTTCATCGCGCTATGCCTCGGAGTACATGCTCCGCCTCTTCTCGATGGACACCCGCATACAGACTTGGAGAAAGCTCTGGGTAGCTCTTGCAAGAGCGGAAATGAAGCTCGGTCTGCCGATCACCGAGGAGCAGGTGAAGGAGCTTGAAGAGCACATCGCCGACATCGACTACGAGGTCGAGCACGCGCGCGAAAAAGAGGTCCGCCACGACGTCATGGCGCACATATACGCCTACGGTCAGGTCGCGCCGTCGGCTGCCGGGATAATCCACCTCGGCGCCACGAGCTGCTATGTGACCGACAACGCCGACCTCATCATCTACCGCGACGGGCTTAAATATCTTCGCGGTGAGATAGCTAAGGTGCTTAAGAATCTTTCGGATTTCGCGGAGAAATATAAATCCCTCCCTACCCTCGGCTACACCCATTATCAGCCGGCACAGCTCGTCACCGTCGGCAAGAGGGCGGCTCTTTGGGCTCAGGATTTCATGGCTGATCTTGAGGAGCTGAATTTCGTCATCGACAGCTTCAGATTCCTCGGCTGCCGGGGCACTACCGGCACCGAAGCCAGCTTTATGGACCTCTTTGAGGGCGACGGCGATAAGATCGACGAGATGAACCGCCTTATCGCCTCCGAGTTCGGCTTTGAGCGGCTCTTCACGGTCTCGGGTCAGACATATCCGAGAAAATTCGACTCGCGGATTTTAAATGTGCTCTCATCGATCGCGCAATCATGCTACAGAATGGCGAACGATCTGCGGCTTTTGCAGCATGATCGGCAGGTCGAAGAGCCCTTTGAAAAGAACCAGATCGGCTCCTCGGCGATGGCTTACAAGCGCAATCCGATGAGGTGTGAGAGAATCTGCTCGCTGTCAAGATATCTGATGGCGGACGCTATGAACGCACCGATGACGGCTTCCGTGCAGTGGCTCGAGCGCACTCTTGACGACTCCGCAAACCGCAGAATTTCCCTTCCCGAGGGATTTTTATGCGCAGACGCAATCCTGAGGCTTGCCCAAAACGTCACCGACGGAATGCATGTCAACGAGAAGATGGTGGACAAAGCCGTCAGGGAATATCTGCCGTTCATCGCGACCGAAAACCTCATGATGGAAGCCGTGAAGCGCGGAGGCAACCGCCAGCAGCTCCACGAGATCATCAGGCAGTGCTCGATGGAGGCGACGGCTCGCATGAAGGAGGGCGAGAACTGCGATCTTCTGAAGCGCCTCAGCTCCAAGCCGGAGTTCAACATGACCGAAGCCGAGATGGAAAAGGTCCTCGAGCCCACGCTTTACACCGGCAGGTGCCCCGAGCAGGTCGATAAGATGGTTAAAGAAATCCGGAAAGCGGTCTCTAAAATTGAGATATTAAAGACCGCCGAGGTGGAGATTTTATAATCTTATAATAAATCAATCCCGATCGAGATTTTCGGTCGGGATTTTTTTGCTTATTTTAAATCTTCAAGGGTGATGATTCTCGGATCGTGATAGATTTTTCGCATGTTTTCGGCTCCGTTGTCCTCCATCAGATAGCGGGTGTGCCAGTTCATGAACCAGCTCCATATGCAGCCCTGAGAGTAGAATTCATCAATATCGGGGATTTTTCCGACTTCATGGAAAGCAAGCGGCTTATCGGTGATCTTCAAAAGCTTTTCGTAAGCCAAACCGTTTGCCGTGCCGTCGTAGTTGTCGGAGCCCGCGATATCGACAAATTCATCGCCCGGATACCAACCCTCCTTGACAGCCCCGGAGTAGCCGAGCACCCAGATCAGGTTGTCGAGCCCGAAGTCGAGCGCGAAGGTTTTATACATATATTTCCAAAGCTCGGTAAAGACCTCGCCGCCGCCTTTTCCCCACCAGAACCACTGCCCGTCAAACTCGTGAAACGGTCGCCAAAGGACGGGGATTTTATCCTCCTGAAGCTTTGAAAGCGCCTTTGCGGCTCTCTCCCACCTTGACATCATCAGCCCGTGCTCATATGCGCCCGGGGTCAGAAGCTTTTCAAAATCCGGCAATTCGCTTTGGGACGCGGGGTAGGAATTTCCCTCGACGCCTGTGTGCCAGCAGATTGTGACGACGCCTCCCTGAGCAGCCCAAGCCTTTGCGCGCTCGGTCACGCCGTCGTAGTCGTCGTGGATAAAGTCAAGTCCCCTCATCGCAGGGAGCTTTCCGGTCTCCCGCTTTAAAAATTCCATCTCGATGTCGTGATGTCCCTTCCCCGGGCACTCCTGAGCCGCCGAGATCATCTTTTTGCCGTAATTTTCCTGAATGAATCGGTACAGCCGCTCGGCTTCGGGCGAAGCGTTTTTATTTGAAAGCTTGAGCATATTTGCCTCCCGCATGATAATTTATCAAAGATATCTTAGCGCATATCAATCACAATGTCAAGGAAAATTTTCGGCTGATCAACATTTTGAAAAAGTCAACGATTTTAAAGAACAGGACAAGCAGACGGGAAAGGCGTTCAAGAAAATATAATTACATAAAGCAAAAGCCATACCCGATTGCTCGGACATGGCTTTGTTTAGCGCCTTGCGGCTGATCAAACCCGCCGCAAACAGCAAAATCGCCCCTGCCGGCAGAAGCAAGTGTACGCGCTCAGAATATTTTTCTGTTCCCGTATTCATATACTCTGCCGCGAAACCTGCAAGCCCAATGAGAATATCCGGATCCGGCATATTGTTTCCGTTTTCCCACCGTGAGACGGTTCGGGGAGAAACACAGAAAAGCTCTGCCAACTGTTCTTGAGTCAGCCCTTTGTCCTTGCGAAGGGATTTAAGAAATTTGCCTGTTTTTTGCAGATTCACAATAAATCCTCCTTTCGCAAAAATCATAACACAGCTTCGCAATAAATACCGCGACGCAAAGTGAGAGCTGCCGCAATTTAAGGGCAGACATATCATGTCTGCCCAAATTTAATCGGCAAATCCCGATTTATCGCATTACCGGTCAGACCGTCAAGAACTTCCGGGGAGCTTCCGATGCAAAAATCAGCCGATCTTAACGATCTCGCCCATCTGATCCTTGCCGGAGCCGATGGCGTTGGATTCGTCGGTGTCGATGTGCATCGCGGTCGCGTAGGACGGGCTCACGCGGCATACAACATCTCCCAGAATAGCGCTTCTCTCGGCGGTATCGATCCTGACCCATACCTCGTCCTTGTCCTTGACACCGAGCTTTTCGGCGTCCTCGGGGGTGAGGTGGATATGCCTTTTTGCGATGATAACGCCCTCCGAGAGCTCGATTTCCCCGCAGGGACCGACAAGCTTGCAGGCGCCGCTGCCGGCAAGATCACCCGACTCACGAACGGGAGCCGCGATGCCAATCGAGCGGGCGTCGGTGGCTGAAAGCTCGACCTGAGTCGCCTTGCGGCAGGGACCGAGGATAGAGACGTTTGCAAGCTCTTTCTTGGGTCCGACGACGGTCACGCGCTCTTCACAGGCGTACTGACCGGGCTGGGAAAGGTCCTTTTTCTTTGTGAGGGCATGACCCTCGCCGAAAAGCGTCTTAAGATCGTCCTCGGTGACATGCACATGCCTTGCGGATGTTTCAACGATGAATTTCATATTATCTTCTCCTTTTTTAGTTCGGATTTGTTTATATTTTAGCACAGCTTGGGTGTAAAGTCAAGCGCGCTAAGAGGTTAGATGATAGATATCTGTCACCCTACATTCTGCTTGCTTTTCCTCCCCCAAATCTTCTTTATAATCTCCCCGTCCTTCACCTCAAACGCCGCAACGATCGCGATAAGGCTTAAGCCTATCAGCTCCACCAATATCGCCAAAATCAGATAATTCGGGAAGAATTTCATCTCGATCTCATGCTCGCCCGCGCTCAGTTCTATCCCTATCAGCGAATTGACAAGCTTTACCGGCTCTATCTCTTCGCCGTCGACTTTTATATTCCAGCCGGGTTCATAGGGTATCGTCGTGAACAAAATCCCGTCCTTATCCGCGGTAACGGTGCCTTTTAAATGCGTGTCGGAATGTTCCATAAGGTTCCACCCGCCGGGCTGGAGCTGATCATAAACCTGCTTTAAAACGTCGGTGTCGATGGTGTAGAAAAGCACGTCCGAGAAGATCGCCTCGCCGTTTGCAAGGGTCATTCTCAGCCTGAACGTCTCCCCCGGCTCGAAGCTGCCGAGGTTTAAGATACTGTAATTCTCACCGCGGAAGAAGTAATCGACAAAGGCGAAATTCTCGACGTCCCAGCTGTCCGCTTTCAGCCACATGTTGCACTGCCGCTGATAGATGGTCGGGAAGAATGCAAAGATCGGAGTGTCGCAGTCGACGTCCACCGTAAACTCGACGTAGCTGTCCTTGCCCTCGACCGTCGTCGTGTACATGATGTGATCTCCCGTCGTCCCTGTCGAGCAGTTGACGGTGTCTGTAAATCTCGGGTAGATGACCTTAAAGAGCTTCTTTGAGGCGTCGCCGGTAAGACCCGCAACAAGCGCCTCCTGATTTCTGAAGGGGTCCTTTGAATCAAGACTTGTCTCCAAGATATCGGGGTCGGACATATACGCGATCGGCAGGGCATAGGGGTTCTCATAGACCTCGATGTCATCTACCCCCGTCGTCTCGGGACTCATGATCTTCGTATAGATATCATACGGGTGCTTTATGAGATTTTCATAGCCGATCCTCTTGATATCGTCCTCCGACTGCTCTACGTCGGGGTCGGGCTTATTTTCCTTATACATTAAATATTTGATGCCGAAGAGCATATCGGTGACCGGGGTGTAGCCCATGTACTTCGTGAAGTGCCCCTGCATTCCGTATCCCAAAGATTTCAGCATCTCAAGAACAGGCGTGTTCATGGTCGAGCTTGAGTGGGATATTCCCGCGTAGCCCATGCCGATGGCGTCGTTGACGGTTCGGTGGAATGTCTTTTCTACCCGGTAGAGCCCGCCGTCGCGATCTTCAAGCTGCCTTATAATCTCCCTGCCGTTTTTAAAATAAGGGGCATAGGAGGAGTAGGTGCTGTAGACGACGTCGTAATCTATCGAATATACCGTCCATAGGCTGTTTATGAAGATGTCGGCGCACATAAGACCCACGCATACCGCGACCGTCGCCGTCCTGAAATTCTTCTTGCAGAAATATATCGCGCCGGTAATCACGACGATGGCGCCCACGCAGTACCAGACGGTCTCGGCGAGGTAGATATGCTCGTATTCCTTTGAATTGATAAACGCGAGCATGCATATCCACCCGAACGCCGTCAGACAAAGTTCCTTGAAGCTCACGCCGTCAAGATTCTCAAAAGCCCGGAAAGCGCAGATTATCATCAAAAAACTGAACGTGAAGGAGTAGCGGTAGGGAAGCCAGTTCGGGACCTGAAAGCCGTGCCACGCGATATCGACGGTGGAGATATACATCGACAGAAAGACCGCAAGCATAAGCCCGCCGATCGATAGCTTCTCCTTCGGCTTGATCTTGGTATTCAAGAAGAACAGCGGCAGCAGAATCAGAACAAGTGTGCCGCAGGCTATCATCGGAAGCCCCTCCGGCTTCACGGTGTCGTAGGTGTTCTGGAAGATTTTAGATATAAACTGGAAAATATCAAACTGATTTTTCGGCGTGAAGTCGGGGGTGGAGAATTCGAGTTTACCGAGGCTCAGGGAATTATAGACCGGTATCAGAATTATCGACGACCCGAGCACCGATATTGCCGCCGAAGCCGCAAATTTAAGTCCCGATATGAACCAGTGAGGAGCTATGGCGCGCCCGGGTCTTGAGAAGATATAGTAGATAAAATACAGCGCGCAGAAAAAGCCGATCATGTAGCCGATATAAAAATGCGAGATGAACATGACGGTAAGAGGCAGGATAAACGGGAGCATTTTCCCTTCATCAACAAGCCGCTCGATGCCTAAAAGTATCACCGGGAGCCAGATCATGCCGTCTATCCACATCGGGTTCATCAGCTCGACCACGATATAGGTCATCAGAGCGTAAGACGTCCCGAAGATTATCTGCGACGACTCCTTAGCGCCCTTGCTTTTACGAAGATAATACCCCATCGAAAGCCCGCAGCAGCCGACCTTTGCAAGCTCCATTATCTCGATGGCGCCCAAGATCATGCTCCTCGGGAAGAGGATAACTATCCACATAAACGGGCTCGCGAGGTAGTAGCCGAACATGCCGAGGGTCTCGCCGCTCAGGTTCCGCGACCAGCTGTATATAAGACTGCCGTCGCCCCAGATCGCGTCCCTCATCATCTCGTAGTAGCTGACGTACTGACCGTTTAAATCTAAAACCAGCACCGAGAGATCGCCGAAGGGGTGAACGCCGTAGCAGCAGTATACAAGATACATTATCGCGACGGGAAGGAAGAAAAGCCCGAGCCCGAGGCGGTGTTTATATATGAATCTGCCGACTGCGGTGTCCTCTAAAATCCGGGAGTACCACTTTTTCTTCGGCTCCTCGGGCTCCGTGATCATAAGCTCGGGGTTATCGCACATCGTTTATCCCTCCTGTTTTTTCCGAGATGAGATACTTCGGTCGCCTGCGCACTTCATCGTAAATTCTCGAAATATAAAAGCCCACGACCGAGAGGCAGCAGAGTATCATGCCGCCGATGATCATCAAAATTATTATACCCAAAGTTATAGAATGAAGATTTATGTCGAATAGTTTTAAAATTCCGAGGATTATGGAGGAAATTATAGTTATAATTCCCAAAATCAGGCTGATATAAAGAGGCATGGAGGAGAAGGAGGCGATATTTTTCAGGGCATAGGCTATCAGCTTTTTGAGGGTGAATTTGCCGCTGCCCTTCTGCCTCGGCTTGACCTCGTAGGTCACGGTATCGTGGAAAAATCCGACAAACTGCGCCAGCGCCCGGAAGAAGCTCCCCTCCTCGCCGTACTCCAAAACCGCGTCGAGCGCGGGTCTTGATAGAAGTATAAAATCGGAAGCGTCCGACATGTCGCAGCCGGTCGCGGAGGACATTATCCCGTTGAAGAACTTTGCGGAGAGCCGGTGGGAAGCGGATTCGCGTCCGCGATAGGACTTTTTGCCCTCGACCGCGTCGGCGCCCTTTCTCCACTTCTCGATCATCTTCGGTATGACCTCCGGGGGGTGCTGCAAATCGCAGTCGATGACGACGACCGCGTCCCCCGAGGCATGTTCAAGACCCGCTCTTATCGCGGGCTCCTTGCCGAAGTTGCGTGAAAATCTCAGCCCTTTGATATGCATATCTTCTGCGGACATTTCCGAGATTTTCTGCCATGTGAGGTCCCGGGAGCCGTCGTCCACAAAGATCAGTTCATATTCTTCTTCGGACAATACCTCCGAAAGCGCCTTGGCGCAGTCAATGACATTATCCTCCTCGTTATAGGAGGGAACGACTACAGAAATCATCTTTTTTCACCACCGAAAAATTTCCCGTAAACCTCCTTCGGGAGCCGGTCTATGCTCGGGCGAACGGTTTGCGCCCACGGATTTTGCGGCTCGGGAAGGTCTTTTGAATGATCCCTCTCGGCGATTTTCAGCTTTCCTTCACGCATGAGGCGGAGGTAATCCGAGGGGGATTCAAGCCTCTCCTCGGTGATTATCCCGCCGCAGGGGTGGCACCAGAAGTGATGCGAGTCGGACCCGCCTGTGACGGGTATCCCGTAGGATTCGGCATACCACTTTGCCCGGGAGTTGTATTCATCACGGTTGTTGCAGTTATATATCTCGACGCCGTCCACGGCATGCGGAAAGAGCCGGATAGTCCTGATATAATCGGCTTCGCGGAAGGGGTGGGCATGTACGACAAACCCGCCGTTGTCGTGGACAAGAGCCGCGTAGCGGTCAAGAGGCATGTCCGCTGTTTCGGGATGATCTATCAAAAACTCCGGGGTGACGCCGTAGGTGAGAAATTCGGTGGCGCTTCTGGCATATTCAAGACCGAAAAAGACCTTAAAGCCGAGCTTTTCGCCCATCTCGCGGGCGTCCTCATATCCTTGGCAGAACAGCCGTACCCGGACTTCCCAGTCATATGAGGCAAGCTCGCCTCGAACGGCAGTGTTTCCGCCGAAGAAGTGGTCGGTGATGAAGCAGCCGGAGTAGCCGAGGTCATAAAGCCTGCGGACCATCTCGGCTCCCGGGGTAGACGAGCAGTCGGACCCCTGGGAGGTGTGCATGTGCGTTTCGTATTTGTAAGGCATGTAGGTGCTCCTTTTTACATAGATAAGGTTATTATAGCAACTTTTTGGGGGATAGTCAATAGTTAAGGACGGGTGATAAACATTTCTGACTTCTGACCTTCTGACTTCCGAGCTCTGATTTGACTTTTTACTCCCGGCGTGTTATAATAATTATAATTACGCAAAAAATAACTTTGCCGAAAAAATTGTGGGAGGAGGTCATGATCTTGAAAAAAATGCCTGTTTTTGCGGCAATTATTGCTATAATTTTCCTGATGACCTCCTGCGGGATAGATATTCCCGAGTTCCCCGAGCCCGGGACAGGGACCCTGCCGAACGATTCAGCAGAGCAGTCGGCGGCTATAATCTCCGAAAACAATATTCCCGAAAGCCTTCCCGCGACCTCAGGCGTCATCACCGTCGGCGAATTCTACGGCAGCTACCTCACGATGTACACCGGTCATGCCCCCGCCGAAGATCGGAATCTGCCGTTCGTGCGGGTTTTCCGCACTTTTGATGAGATCGAGGCCTATTATGACGCGACCTCGCCGGAGCACGTCTACGCCCGGCTTTTCACGACAACGATGGCTTCCTTCGACGACGATTTTCTAAGAGATCACGACGTGCTGATCCTCGTCATCAACGAGCCGTCGAGCTACATCAACCACACAGCCTCGCCGATCGAGATATCGTCGGAGGCGATCAGGTTCGACATCACCCGTCACGAGCCGGAGGCTTCGCCGCTTCTTGACACCGAGTACCACCTGATTTTCACGGGCGCCAAGGGGGATTTCGACACGGTCGGGGATCAGCCGATCGAGATAAATTTTGAGGATGTTGTGGACCGCGAGAATTCCTCAGCCTATGACGCGGACCTTTTCAGGCTCTATAATCCCGAGTTTGTGCCGTTTTGCTACCGCGCCGACGCGATTTCCGGCAACCCCGGGGTGGTTGTGGACGCCATCGACGGCTATGAAGAATTGGTATATTTTTACGATAAATATTGCGAGGACTACGACCTCGACTACGAGTTCAAGGACAAGATCGGGACGCTTTACAGCTGGGATATTTGCGAGAGATATGTGCTTTTGGCGATGCTGATCCCCTGCGCCGACGAGACCGAGCCGGAAGTCAGCGAGATTTTTGTCAATAATCTCCAGATTTATGCGACCGTGACCGCAAATGAGGCGGAAGCCCCGGAGATTCCGAAGGCGGGGTACCTTGTGCTGTGCGGGATCGAGAGGCGGGACCTGATCGGCGCGGATCTGAATGTGGTGTATTTGTCGGTGGATAATCAGAACAGATGACAGATGGTCAGATGATCAGAAATCAGATTTTTGCCAAACCTTAGCCGAGACAAGGCGAGTTTAGGATCAAGCCCTTTTTAAAGGGCTTGCAGGGGTCTCGGGGACAGAGTCCCCGAGTCGCCCGTCGCAACGGGCGAAATCTTTGCAAAAAGGACAGCGAAAGCTGTCCTTTTTGCTTTTATCGTTCAAAAGAGGGCGACGAAGTCGCCCGAAGCCGGAGGGGCGTGGGGAACCGTGCAATGGTGCCCCACAGCCGGAAAGGGGTATGGGGAAAACCCGGCACGGGTTGTCCCCCAACAAAAACCGGCGACGAAGTCGCCCGGAGCCGGAGGGGTGTCAGCAGAAGCCGGTTTTGTTGCCAATCGCACTTCGCAATCAAAAACGTGAGATTACTCGTGCTCTTGGACAAAACCCCGCGTCTGCGGGAACCCCGCAGGGGTGCCCCACAGCCGAGCGAAGCGAGGCAAAAAGCCCCTCCCCACCGGGGAGGGGTTGGGGAGGGGGAAAAGTTTTAGGAGTGGGGGATAGGGGAGAACCCTTTTTATAAAAGGGTTCTCCCCTCGGATTTGCCGAGCGAAGCTCGGCAAAACAGCAGCGCAGTCGGAAAAAAGTGCTTTGTACCTCCAACAAGGAAATAAAAGTACCCACGAAAATTTGAATTGCTTCCCACACCCTCCCCTCTCCCAAAAATTTTCCCCCACCCCCTTGCATTTTCAAAAAAACTGTGCTATAATAATCTTCGCGGCTTTTCCGCACGCATTTTGCACTCCACATAGCACTACTGTCCGGATAAAAAACGATGGGCTGCTATTGGAATAAAGAGCTGTAACGGTTCTTTGAGATCGCGCAGCTCCGGGAAATTTCAATTCAGAAAGGAGTTTTTTAAATGCCTAAGGAGGGTATTCACCCCAAGTACGAGCCGACGACCATCACCTGCGCCTGCGGCAACGTCATCGAGACCTGCTCCACCAAGCAGAATATCAAGGTCGAAATCTGCTCAAAGTGCCATCCGTTCTTTACCGGCAAGCAGAAGCTCGTCGATACCGGCGGACGTGTAGACCGCTTCAACAAGCGCTACGGCATCAACGCCGACACCAAGAAGTAATGCCGAAAGAGGGACTTTTAGCCCCTCTTTTTGCCTTTTCGGAGGATTATATATGCCCTACAGAACCGTTCGAGCCGAGGCTTCGGGATCGCTCGTCATCGAAAAAAGCGAGTTTATCGCAAAAATAGCGCCGGTCACGAGCTCAGAAGAGGCTGCGGCGTTCATATCAACCGTCCGGTCGGAGCATCGGAAAGCCCGGCATAACTGCTATGCATACACCCTGCGAAAGGGCTTCGAGACGCGTTTTTCGGACGACGGCGAGCCCCAGGGAACCGCAGGTCAGCCGATCCTTGACGTCATCAAAAAGAATTCCCTGACGGACGTCTGCATCGTGGTAACGCGTTACTTCGGCGGGATTCTGCTCGGCAAAGGCGGGCTGACGAGGGCGTACTCCGGCGCCGCTTCGCTTTCGGTTTCGCAGGCTGAAATCATGCTGATGAGAGACGCAAGGGAGTGCGTTTTAAATTTCGATTATTCTTTTTACGATCGGCTTCTGCGGATTTTGCCGGATTATGAGGTGAAGATTTCCGAGCAGGATTTTTCCGACGCGGTCTATATGAAGCTCTTGATTCCCGAGGAGCATGTCGGGACTTTTACCGATGTTATACGCGAGCTCTCCAATGCAAAAATCGAGCCGAATTTTTCGGATATCGTCTGCGCCGACTTTTCATAATCGTCAAAATCCACAAAAATTTTCTTTATAATTGTGCAATCATACAAAAATGTCTCCTTTTCAGAAATATTTCAAAGGAGATTTTTTGTTTTTTAAGTATATTATGATACAAGCATAAAATTTGCGGGATCAGGAGGTGCGAAAAAATGACGCCGAAGGAATATACCGAAGAGATCGAGAGGAAAATTCTCTCACCCCTTGCCTGTCTCAGCGCCGACTCGAAGGGGAGAATGCGCCCCGAAAACAAGCCGGACGACCTGCGGACCGACTTCCAGCGGGACCGCGACAGGATAATCCACTGCAACGCCTTTTCCCGACTAAAGCGCAAGACTCAGGTCTTTCTGAACCCCTCCGGCGACCACTACCGTACCCGCCTCACGCATACTCTCGAAGTCGCGCAAATAGCGAGGACGGTGTCGCGCGCCCTTCGTCTGAATGAGGATTTAACGGAGGCTATCGCCCTCGGGCATGATCTCGGGCACACGCCTTTCGGTCACGCCGGAGAGCAGATCTTAAATGAAATATCCCCGAACGGCTTTAAGCACTACCGCCAGTCGCTTCGGGTGGTGGATTACATCGAGAAAGACGGTCGCGGGCTGAATCTCACCGAAGAAGTGCGCGACGGAATCTTAAAGCACACCGACGAGATCGCCTCGACCAAAGAGGGCTATATCGTCCGCCTCGCCGACGTCATCGCATACATAAATCACGACATCGAGGACGCTATAAGAGCCGGCGTGATCGGTGCCGAAATGCTCCCCGAGAGCGCCGTCGAGATCCTCGGGAAGACGAAATCACAGAGGATCACGACGCTCGTGAAGTCGATCATAGACAGCGGCGCCGAGAATTTAAAATACCCCGAGAACATCGGGCGCGCGATGGATGAGCTCTCGGAGTTCATGTTCATAAACGTCTACAAAAACCCCGTCTGCAAATCGGAAGAGTCGAAGGCGAAGACGATGATTGAGATGCTATACCGGTGGTTTTCAAGCCGTCCCGAGAAGCTCCCGCCCGACTACAAGGCTCTTGCCGACCGCTTTGACACCGAGACCGCCGTCTGCGACTACATCGCCGGCATGACCGACGGCTACTGCACGCGGGTGTTTATGGATATCTTTGTGCCGAAGGGGTGGGAGAGGTAGAGGATAGGGATTTTGTTATCTGCTTCTGATATAGGCTTTGAGTATTACCCAACCTTCCGCCGGGCTTGCGGATATTACGGGGTTTGGGGAGGAGCAGGGGGTGAGGGCGAAGCCCGCCCGCGCGCGAGCGCGCGGGCGCTGCCACAGCGAAGCTGTGTCAGCCGCAGCCTTCGGCTGCGGGGGCTTCGCCCGGGTCCCCCACACAGAAGCCAGACCTCAGAAGTCAGAAGTCAGATTCTCCCCCACGCCACCCCACCCCCTAATTCACCTCTAACCTCTAACCCCTAATCTCTAATCTCTAATCTCTAACAAGGTGCCGCCATGCCGCTTCCAACAGAATTCTTAACACAACTAAAGGACCGCAACCCTATCGAGGACGTCATGCGATCCTACGTCACCCTAAAGCGAACCGGGCACAATCTCAAATGCCTCTGCCCCTTTCACTCCGAAAAAACGCCTTCCTGCGTCGTCTACACCGACAACGGCAGCTTCTACTGCTTCGGCTGTCACGCGGGCGGAGACGTCATCACCTTCGTCATGAAGATAGAAAACCTCGACTACATCGAGGCGGTCAGATTCTTGGCTTCCCGCGCGGGGATTCCGATGCCGGAGGACGGCGCAGACGACCGAGCAGGTCAGGAGCGCAAGAGGCTTCTTGAAATAAATAAAAAAGCTGCCAGATTTTTCTATGATAATCTCCGCACCCCCGACGGTCGCGAAGGGCTTGCATATCTGATAAAAAAGCGCGGACTTTCTCCCGAGACCGTAAAGCACTTCGGGCTCGGCGTCGCGCCCAACCGATGGACAAGCCTCAAAAATTATCTTCTGTCCCAAGGATATTCCGAACGCGAGCTGATACGTGCAAGCCTTCTCAGTGAAAAGAACGGTCGCAGCTTCGACTTCTTTGTGAACCGCGTGATCTTCCCGATATTCGATCTTCGGGGCAACGTCATCGCATTCTCGGGAAGGACGCTCGATCAGAATCCCTCCGGCGGAAAATATCTCAACTCCCGGGAGACGCAGGTATATAAAAAGAGCCGGACATTATTCGCGCTGAACTTTGCAAAAAATGAAGCCGTCAAATCCGGCAGGCTGATCTTGTGCGAGGGAAATGTAGACGTCGTGAGCTTGCATCAGGCGGGCTTCACCGAAGCCGTCGCGACCTGCGGCACCGCCATCACCGACGAGCACGCAAGGCTGATGAGCCAGTATTGCAGCGAGGTGTATATCTGCTACGACTCCGATTCTGCGGGCGTTAAGGCAACGCAGAACGCGATCAGGATTCTCTCTGCCGCGGGTCTTCCGACGAAGGTCGTAAAGCTTTCGGGCGACGGCGTTAAAGACGTCGACGATTATATCCGCAGATACGGAGCCGACCACTTCCGTGTGCTGCTCTCGGGTTCATCGGGCTCGATCGAATATGAGCTTGAAAACGCCAAAACAGGTATCGATCTTGCCGACGATTTGGGAAAAGTCGAGTATCTCAAAAAAGCGGTGGATATTCTGTCGCACATCGAGAGCAGAATAGATCGGGAGGTCTATTCGTCCCGCGTCGCCAAAGATCAGAATGTCCCAAAGGAAGCGATATCGGCGGAGATAAACGCTCTTTTAAAGAAAAGGCAGAGGCAGGACGAAAAGCGCGAGAGGCGGGAGATATCGGCTCTTCCCCGGCGCGACGACATAAACCCCGACGCGCTTAAATATCCGAAACTTGCAAAAGCCGAGGACAACATCATCGCCTACATTTTCTCAAATCCCGACGAGGCTGCGGGAATATTCGCAAGGCTAAAACCCGAGAACATCGCAACGGCTTTTAATAAAAAAGTCTATGAAGCATTGATCAGGCTCTGCGAATCGGGGGAAACGCCTTCTCTCAGCGCACTCGGCAGCGAATTTTCCGCAGATGAAATGGGCAGAATATCAAGTATTCTCGCAAAATCGCGGGATATCCCGGTAAACCGTCAGGCTCTTGACGACTGCGTAAAGCTGCTAAACGATCACAATCGCGATATAAATCCGGAGGAACTCACCGACGAGGACCTCAAGAATTATATAAACCAAAAGAAACAGATCAACTGATTTTTAAAACGGAGGCAAAAAACATGAGTGAAAAGAAAGCAATCCTGAATTCGCTTCTTGAAAAGGGCAAGGCTGAGGGAAAGCTCACCACAAGCGAGATTTCCGCGGCTATCGCAGGTCTTCAGGACGAAAAGCTGGACGACGAGAAGCTTGACGACAAGCTCAGTCGGCTGATTGACAGCATCTACGACGCCTGCGCCGCAAACGGCATTCCCGTCATCGACGAGCCGGACGATCAGGAGCCGGAGAATATCGACGACATCTTAAAATCCGTCGAGCCGATGTCGGACGGCGATCAGGACTTTGAGGACGACCTGAGCTCCGGGTCCATTGATTTCTCGGCTATCGACGATCCCGTCAAGATTTATCTCCATGAGATAGGTCGGGTGGATTTACTGAGCCCCGAGGAGGAGATCGAGCTCGGCAGGAGAATGAAGGAAGGCGATGAGAATGCAAGAAAGCACCTTATCGAGGCTAACCTTCGTCTTGTTCTTTCCATCGCGAAGAGATACACCAACAAGAGCAGCATGAGTTTTCTCGATCTTGTTCAGGAGGGCAATCTGGGTCTTATAAAAGCCGTCGAGAAATTCGATTACACCAAAGGCTACAAATTCTCGACCTATGCCACATGGTGGATAAGACAGTCCATCACGAGGGCGATCGCAGATCAGGCGAGGACCATCAGAATACCCGTCCACATGGTCGAGACGATGACGAAGGTCAAAAAGACATCCAGCCAGCTTCTTCACAAAAACGGTCGCGAGCCCACTCCCGATGAGATCGCGGCGGCTCTTGACATGCCTGTGGATAAGGTTCGGGAAGTCCTTCGGAATGCGCAGGACCCCGTCTCCCTCGAAACTCCTATAGGCGAGGAGGAGGACAGCCACTTGGGCGACTTCATTCCCGATGAGAATGCCCCCGAGCCGACCGAAGCTGCGGCACAGATGCTCCTAAAAGAGATCATGGATCAGATTCTCTCCACCCTTACCGAGCGTGAGGAGAAAGTCTTGCGGCTCAGAATGGGTCTTGACGACGGCAGAATGAGAACGCTTGAGGAAGTCGGACAGATGTTCAACGTCACCCGTGAGAGAATAAGACAGATCGAGGCGAAAGCCCTGCGGAAGCTTCGTCACCCCAACCGCGCGAATAAGATCAAGGACTTCATCGAGTGACGCTGATGATCCGATCGGTCGCGTGATACATAAATAAAGTTAAGATCAATACAGATTCACCCGTCCCGGAGTTATGCCGAGGGGCGGGTGAATATTTATATATAAAAGTACAAAAAATTGGACTTGTTTGGAAGCAAAATTGCTACAAGTCCGGATTTTTGGACTCATAGTGTGCTATAATAAGCTTGAAAGATAAAAACTGCGACCTTAAAGGAGGCACATTATGAAGGGTTACGACACTCAGAGCGGATATATGGGCTATGTGGACGGAAGATATCTGCTGTTCGCAAGCGAGGAGGAGTACAGGGAGTATGTGATGGAGAGGGAGGAAGGGTGAGAGAGGGTAGAGGATAGAAGATAGATTTGGGCTGAGGGTTTTGCCCACGTCCTTAACTGCTGTTCGCTCTCGTCTCCAGCCCCTCCCCCTTTTAGGGGGAGGGGGATACGCTTGACTATAAGTCTGTAGAGACTTCGACGGGGGTGGGGGTCTGCTTTAAACAGCATGAGTTCATTTTCCGGCGGGAAAATGAACGAATACCTTTTAACAAGGGGTAGGAGAGGGCGGGGACTACTATTTTATATTTAAGCCGGTGTTTATTTCCTTCCGACGTCGCTGCTATGGCGGGGACAACCCCTGCGGGGTTTTGTCTGCGAGACGACCGAGGCAATCGTTGTTGCCGAGGGCAGTTGAGCAGGAACAAAACCAGCTTCCACCCTTACCCCCAACCCCCTCTCCCAAAGGAGAGGGGGCATATGAGCCTCGCTTCGCTCGGCTGTGGGGCACCCCTGCGGGGTTCCCCACACCCCTCCGGGCTGTCGCTCGGCTTCGCCGAG
>CANQYD010000035.1 GCA_947627985.1 uncultured Clostridia bacterium | reverse complement strand
AATGAACTGCTGCCGATGTACGGCATAACCCGCTCAATGTCACGCGCAGGGACGCCGACAGACAACGCGGCGATGGAGGCCATCAATGGGTGGATTAAAGCAGAAATGTTCATGGACCTGCATGTAACCGGGGGAAAGCCTGTGCAGAATGAAATTGATGAGTACATTGTTTTCTTCAACGAACAGCGACCGGCGTATTCGCTTGGATATCTGACGCCGAAGCAGTTTCGGGAGTCCAATTATGCAGGAGGTGGGGTATAATGAACAATTTTCTTAGTCTGGTTTTTTGGAATTTGTGTACGATTTTTGTTGACTAGTGCAGAGAAGTAAGCCCCATCACCCCCACCTCATAAATCTCCCCCGCCTTCCGCTTCTCCCCCAATTCCCCCTTGCATTTTCCCGCAATATGTGCTACAATAATTTTCGGCAGCGCCGAGAGGCGCAAATTTTATCTTTGGAGGAAAGAACATGAAAGCTGTAATCTCCGTCATCGGCAAGGACGCCGTCGGAATTCTGGCGAAGGTCTCGACCATCTGCGCAGAGTGCAATGCAAACGTCACCGAGGTGTCCCAGTCCGTCTTGCAGGACGTTTTCGCGATGGTGATGCTCGTCGATATCGATAAGCTGAGCATACCTCTTGCCGAACTGTCCGACAGAATGAGCAGCCTCGGCAAGAGCCTCGGTCTGTCAATTTATGTCATGCACGAGGACATCTTCAACACCATGCACCATATATAAATTTTCAATGTGAGGATAGGGTATGTTGAATTTAACGGATATTTTGGAGACCATAAGAATGATACAGGCTGAGTGCCTCGACATTCGCACAATCACCATGGGCATTTCCCTTTTGGACTGCATAGACAGCGATACCGACAAGGCATGCCGAAAGGTCTACGACAAGATCACCCGCTCCGCTAAGGACCTCGTTCGGGTCGGCGAGGAGATCGAGAAAGAATACGGTATACCTATTATAAATAAGAGGATTTCGGTGACGCCGATCGCGATCGTCTCCGCGGCGTGCCGTCAGAGCCCGGTGAAGTTTGCCTTGACGATGGATAAGGCTGCCGAAGCCGTCGGGGTCAATCTGATAGGCGGATACTCGGCGCTCGTCCAAAAGGGCTTTTCGGCGGGTGACCGGGAACTCATCGAGTCCATCCCCGAGGCTCTTGCGAAGACGTCGCGGGTATGTTCGTCGGTCAACATCGGTTCCACAAAGACGGGAATCAATCTCGACGCATGCAAGCTGATGGGCAGGATCGTCCGGGAGACGGCAGAGGCGACAGTCGACAACAACTGCTTCGGCGCGGCAAAGCTCGTCGTATTCTGCAATTCGGTTGACGACAACCCGTTCATGGCGGGCGCATATCACGGCGTGGGCGAGCCGGATTGCATAATAAACGTCGGCGTATCGGGACCGGGAGTCGTCCGCTCGGCTCTCTCAAAGCACCCCGACGCCGACATCAACGAGGTCTGCAACATCATCAAAACAACAGCCTACAAGATCACGAGAGTGGGTCAGCTGGTCGGCGTGACGGCTTCCGAGAGGCTCGGTGTGCCGTTCGGGATCGTCGATCTCTCATTGGCGCCGACTCCCGCAGTAGGCGACAGCGTGGCGCACATTCTGGAGGAGATCGGTCTTGAACACTGCGGTGCCCCGGGGACTACTGCATGTCTTGCACTTTTAAATGACAGCGTGAAAAAGGGAGGCGTCATGGCGTGCTCCTCCGTCGGAGGTCTCTCGGGAGCATTTATCCCGGTATCCGAAGACGCGGGAATGATCGACGCCGCAAAGATAGGGACATTGAGTATCGAAAAACTTGAGGCGATGACGGCTGTCTGCTCCGTCGGTCTTGACATGATCGCGATCCCGGGGGATACGACCGCCGAACAGATCGCGGGAATTATTGCCGACGAGGCTGCGATCGGCATGATAAACTCCAAGACGACCGCCGTGAGGGTGATCCCGGCGATTGGGCTCAAGGAGGGCGAGGAGCTCGACTGGGGCGGGCTTTTCGGGCATGCGCCCATTATGAAGGTGAGCCCCTGCTCGCCGGAGAAGTTTATAAATCGCGGCGGGCAGATTCCCGCGCCGCTGCATAGTTTAAAGAATTGACGGATAAGAGGCGGAGGCAGAGCTTGGTAAGGCTTCTGCCTCTTGATTTTGCGCGGAGGTTGAGGAAGGGGAAGTGGGTTGATGGAACATGGGGGTTGAACGAGGTGAGTGTGGGAGGAAAGCTTGGTGCTTGACGGGGGTGGCGGGTATGGGAGGGGCTGGGTGGAAGGTGCGGGGGAGTGCAGGGCGAAGCCCGTGCGACGAAGTCGCACCGCCGACGCGAAGCGTCGGCGCGCTGCCTGCGGCAGCGGGGCTTCGCCCCGAGCCCCCGGCTCCTACCAAGGTTCGGAAGGGGCGCCAAGCCCTGTGCCCGGTCTTCCTCTACCGCCTTTCTTTCGATAGAAGCAGCAGCCTTCTGCTATATCTTGCACCCCGAGTCTGCTGCAAGCTCCTAATTATGTAGGTAATTATTAGCTCGCATTTGGGTAAGTGCTAAGTGCAAGCTTCTACGCAAGCCTTGGGGCAATCAAAGACTAATACCTTGCCGTGCTGAATCGCACATTGGAAAAAATACATTTCTGAGTGCAGAATCGGGGCTGGCACGGGGCTGGTGCGTTTATCGGGGCTGGGCGGAAGGTGCGGGGAAGTGCAGGGCGAAGCCCGTGCGACGAAGTCGCACCGCCGGAGCTTCGCGTCGGCGCGCTGCCTGCGGCAGCGGGGCTTCGCCCCGAGCCCTCTGCCCCTACCAAGGTTCGGTAGGGGCACCCCACCCCATCCCCAGCCCTGCATAAACCACAACCTCCTCCAATCCCCAATTTCCCCTTGCATTTTCCCTCAACCTGTGCTACAATAGTTCCATACCCAAAAAGGAGGGATCAAAATGCTCTTCGGCAGAAAAAAAGCCCCGGCGGGACCGATCGAAATCCCAGAGGGACTTGTAAACCTCCACTGCCACATTCTCTTCGGCGTAGACGACGGCGCGCGCACGGAGGAGCAGATGGTTGACCTTATAAAAAAGGAGTATTCCTTCGGCGTCCGCCACCTCTGCTTCACCCCGCATTATAACCCGGCGCTATTCGAGCCGAGACCGTCGCAGATCGCGGCGAGTTTTGACATCGCAAAAAAATTCGTATCCGAAAATCTTCCGGACATGTCGCTCTACCTCGGCAACGAGGTGTTCATGCGCCCCGATACCGTCGACAGGCTTCGCGACGGCTCTTGCAAGCCCTTGGGGAGCTCCTCCGCGGTGCTGACAGAGTTTCACCCCTCGACGTCTTGGGACGATATCAGAATGTACGCCGTCAAGCTCCTCGGTCAGGGCTATACCCCGCTTTTTGCGCACATTGAGCGGTATGATCATTTAAATGATATTCAGGATATCTACGAGCTCCGGGGTCTCGGCGTGAAGTTTCAGATAAATACAGCCGCCTTCGAGACTTCCCGGCGCAAGCTGATCATCAAGCTTATCGAGCAAGGCGTCATAGACTGCGTAGCCGACGACAGGCACAACAGTACCCGAGGCGACCCGCCCCTTTCCGAAAGCTATGCATTTATCGAGGAAAAATTCGGCAGAGCGGCAGCAGAGGCGCTGTTTATAAGGCGTCCGCGTGCAATTTTGGGCGTTTGAGACGGGTTTATGTGAGATTATGCGAATTTTCAATTAAAGGAAGACTTAGCAATTTGAACATTTCACATTAAAATAGCTACTGCATTTTGGAGACTTTGACGAATTTCACAAAAATTCGCTTTAAACGCTTGACAATCGCCCCCTCTTGGGTGTATTATAAACGTGGATTTACTTCGGGGCGTGGTTTGACCGTGCGAAATGAATCTGCGGTACGGAACGCCGTAAATGTTCCGAAGAATTTCAAAAATGTAAATGAAAGTGGGGAATTACTCATGAAGAAAATTCTTGCAATCCTTCTGGCTTTATGCCTGACCCTCTCCCTGACTGTTGTAGCGTTCGCTGAAAACAGCCCTTCGGCTGACCCGGAAAACACACCTCCTCCGTCTTATCAGCCCGGTACCGGTTCCGCTTCTGCTGTCGGTTCCACCGCAACCAGCAAGTACACCTTCAAGGCAACCACCGCTAACGGTGCTCCTTTGACCGCTACTGTTGCAGGCGTAACCTCCGGCGATGTTTACAACGAAGTCACCGCTTACGGTGTTGTCGCTGTTTACAGCATCACCATCACCTCCAACGTATCTCCTGACGAGATCGTCAACATCGATGTCTATGCTCCCGGCGCTACCGCTGACAGCAAGGTCATCGTTCGCGATGAGTGGGAAGTTCTCGACGGCGTTACCCTTACCGTTAACGGCAATCGTGCGGTTATCTCCGCTCCTGCCGGCGTTCTCAACACTTGGCACTATGTCGCTATCGTAAACGAGTGGGATGCTGTTGATGTTGACAACCCGCAGCAGAGCAACGAGAACAAGGAAGAGTCCGAGGATGTTACCGACGATACTCCTGCCGTCGATGTTGAGGAAGAGCCCGCCGAGACTACTCCTGCTGAGGAGACTCCCGCCGAGACCGAGGCTCCTGCTGAGACTGAGCAGAACCCGACCACCGGTATCGCTCTTGCAGTTGTTCCGATGATCGTCTCTGCCGCTGCCGCTGTCATCTCCAAGAGAAGATAATTTAGGCGCGACCTGAACAACAAAACAAACCTATGAAATCAGCAAGCCTATGGTTTGCTGATTTCAATAAGTGCAGATTTTGAGGTATTTATGAACGAAAAAGAAATCCAGTCCGACGGCTTGATCCTAAACCGCAATACCGTCGGAGGGGGAGCTCAGGAGGAAACTCAGGAAATAGACCTCCTCCTGCTGTTTAACGCCTTAAGAAGGCATATTCTCATCATCATCGCCGTCGCGCTTCTGTTCGCGCTCGGCGCCGGGATAGTATGCCAGTTCTTTATCACTCCCCTCTACACTTCCACCGCCTCCGTATATCTCGTGTCGGCAAACGATTCGCTGCTCAGCCTTACGGATATCCAGCTGTCGGCGAACATCGCGCCCGACTATGTTGACATCATCAAGTCGCGCACGCTTTTGGAGCACATAATCGAAACCATGCAGCTGCCCTATACCTATGAAGAGCTGTATGAAAACGTCGAAGTCGTCAACCCGGCGGACACGCACATCATCAAAATCACCGTCACCGACCCGAGCCCCAAGCTTGCAAAGAACATAGCAAACGAGCTCACTCAGTATGCGGTCGAGCAGATCTCAATGATCATGGACGTATCGGTGCCTAATATCTACGACCAGGCGATTGCGGCGAAGCTTCCGAGCTTCCCGAGCCTGACTAAGACCGTCGTCATCGCATTCGTGCTCGGCGCGGTGCTTGCAGCGGGCGTCATCGTCTTCATCGCCGTCATGGATACCACCGTCAAGACTGCCGAGGATATCGAGCAGCGCTGCGGCATGGTAACTCTCACGAAGGTCTACTTCGAGGGCGGCAAGAAAAAGAAGGGCTACGGATACGGATACGGTTACGGATATGGCTACGGATACGGTTCCGGATCGGGCGAGGGCGAAAAGAAGGTTCACAAAAAGGACAAGCCCCAAGCCCCCAAAACTCAGGGAGGTGAGCGCAAGTGAGAAGCATAACCATCAAGGACATCAAGGAGCCGAGCTATGAGATGAGCGAGGCGATGAACGTGCTCCGCACAAACGTCTCCTACTCCGGCGAGGGCGTCAAGCTCATCGCCATCACCTCCGTCGACGAAAACGCC
This sequence comes from uncultured Clostridia bacterium, assembly GCA_947627985.1. GTDB lineage: Bacteria > Bacillota > Clostridia > Oscillospirales > Ruminococcaceae > Faeciplasma. The sequence continues at coordinate 13,943 of CANQYD010000035.1, read as the reverse complement.
GGCAAGTCGCTCATTTCCTTCGAGATGATGCGCAACTACGCAAACGCCGGTCTCAAGACGCTTCTTATCGACGCCGACCTCAGAAAATCGGTCTTCGCCGCGAGATATTCCGCAAAACCCGACGACGGCTTGAACCTGATAGGCTTGGCGGACGTGCTCTCGGGCAAGGGCGAGATCAACGACGCGGTCTACAAGACGAATATCCCCAACGCCTATGTGCTGCCGGTCGGAAATTACGTCCTCAACCCGACGCCGCTCTTCTCGGGGAAGCTCTTCACCGCGATGCTCGACGTCCTGAAAAAGGCTTTTGATTTCATCATCATCGACACTCCTCCGCTCGGAAGAGTTATCGACGCCGCCATCATCGCTCCGAATTGCAGCGGCGCTATCATCGTCGTCTCGGCTAACGAGGTCGACTACCGCTCGGTAAACGACGCCAAGAACCAGCTCATCAGGGTCGGCGCCAATGTTTTGGGCTGCGTCCTTAACAAGGTAGGCAGCGAGAGCGCAAGATACGGCGGGAAGTACAAATATTCCAAGTATTATAAATACAGCTCCGAATACAGATACTGACAGAAGGCAGAAATCAGATATCAGATGTCAGAAATTCAAGGTGTCACCTTCGGCGACGGATTTAAAAATTTCCGATAAAGTGATTGAAGGGACAAATGATCGGGCTGAATAAATCGGGGGCGCGCCCGTCGGACGTGCTCCCTAAAGCGTATACATAAATATTTGGTGGAAAAATGACGGTATATAAGCTGAATGAAAGCGTCCCGGCAAAGGCGCTCGGCGACCTGCGCGAATCGGTCGGCTGGAACAGAATGGAAAAAGAGTATTCGAGCCCGATGATGACGTCGTTTTGCAGGTTTACGGCATATGACGGCGGCAGGCTGATCGGGTATATCGACTGCGTTTCAAACGGCGTGACCGACGCCTATATTCAGGATCTGATCGTCAGCCCCGACTTTCAGGGCAAAGGCATCGGCACGGAGCTGATGAACATGATGATCGGATATCTTAAAGATCACGGAATCTACATGATCTCGGTGGTCTATGAGGACAGCCTCAAGCCGTTTTATCAGCGGTTCGGGTTTAATCATATGAACTGCGGGCAAATGGAAACATATCGGGAAGAAAACCGAGCCGCAGATAAAATATCAAAAAAGAAAGCAAACGGTTAATCCGTTAAACTATACAAGGTGGGATCGCCATGAGACATTCCGGACATTCCTCACATTCCTCACATTCCTCTAAAAAAATGAGAAAACGCGATATACTCATCTATGTCGGCATACTGATCGCCGTACTGGCGCTCGTCATCGGTCTGACGAAGCTGATCGAGCACTTCAACGAGGCTCGGTTCAGCTACTACTACGAGGACGAGGAGTATCCCGAGGAGGGACAGTATTCCGGCGGCGAGGTGATCCTCGACGAGAGCGACGTCAACATGCCGCAGGACGAGGGAAAACCGACGGAAGCCGTAGCGGAGTCGGAGCTGACATCGACCAGCCACACGGGGCTGTATAACAGCAATATCAAAAATATCCTGCTGATCGGCGTCGATAAATATGAGCTCAAAGAGGAGGACCTCTTCAGGCGCGCCGGACAGTCGGACGTCATCATGGTGCTCTCGATGAACATGAAGACGAAGGAGTATTTCATCGTGACCATCAACCGCGACCTTGCGGTGCCGGTCGAAAACTATTCGACGATCGGCGAGAGCTACGGTTTTGTGACCGAGCAGATCGCGCTGTCATATGCATACGGCGACGGCACGAGGCTGAGCGGCAGAAATACGATGAAGTCGGTAAATCTTCTTTTAGGCGACATTCCGTTTTTGGGTTATGTCGCTGCGCCCATCTCCATCATCTCGACGCTTGCAGACGCTGTTGACGGCGTGCCGGTGCTCATCGAAGACGATTTCACCGGGGTCGACGATACGCTCATTCAGGGCGAGGTAGCGGTGCTCAGAGGCGCTCATGCCGAGACCTTCTGCCGCGCGAGAAAGGCGATGAAGAACGATCCCTACAACGAGTTCAGAATGACGAGGCAGCTTGCCTTCGCGACGTCGTTTATGGACCGCGCGAAGTCGACGTTGTCCGCAAAACAGGCGGTCAAGCTATACGACAAGATGACCGACATCATTCAGACCGACATGGGCAAGTCGGACATCACGAAGTGGATCGCGAACGCCTACGACTACGAGTTCAAGGGTTTCTACCGCATCGACGGCGAGTATGGCGAGATGATGCACGACGCGCCGTCTATGGTTGTGGATTACGACCAGGTGAACGAGTTGGTGCAGGAGCTGTATTATAAGTAAAAGTGAAATGAAGTGTGTCCCCGTCACGGTGTGCGTGGCGGGGATTTTTTGGCGTGGTAGAGGGCTTAGGGTGGGTGCATTTGGGCGGTATATGGATTACAGGGCTTGCATGGGGAAGAGGCGCAGACCTTAGGGTGCGTATAAGGAGGCAGGGCGAGGTGCGGGGGGAGGGTTCAGGGCGAAGCCCGTGCGACGAAGTCGCACCGCCGACGCTTCGCGTCGGCGCGCTGCCTGCGGCAGCGGGGCTTCGCCCCGTGCTCCCGTTGGTCGCACAGAGAACAGAGGTTAGAAGTCAGAGGTCAGATTTTTATCTTTTACCTTATGCTTCTATCAAGGTTCTATAGGGGCACCCAATCCTGCGCCAAAGCTTGCAAATAGCTCTTGCTTATGATAAAAGCAGAAGCTTTCCTGCTGTTTTCCTCGCTTCGCTCGGCTGTGGGGCACCCCTCGGGGTTCCCCACGCCCCTCCGGCTCCGGGCGACTTCGTCGCCCTCTTTGAAGGCAATTAAAAGCAAAAAGGACAGCTTTCGCTGTCCTTTTTGCGGGGATTTCGCTCGTTGCGACGAGCGACCAAGGGCTCCGCCCTTGGAACCCGCCCGCTTTTTGAGGAAAAGCGGAGCAAAACATTTTTGACTTATCTCGATTGCAAGTTTAGTGCAAAATCTGCCCTCTGAAATCTTTTATCCGTCTTCTTCCAGCTGCTGCGCTGCGCTGTCGATGACCTCTGCGAGGCGCTTGGAGGGACGCTCGACGCGCTCAAAGTCGATCTCGATCAGATCCGAGTGCGGGAAAATGTCCTCGACGTCGTCGCGATCGACCTTCGATGAGTAAAATGCGATGTCGGGACCGATCTCAAAAAGCTCGTCCTCGGTGGCATTGAACTTGTCCGCCTGCCAGAGATTGCTCCCGAACGCCGAGAAAATCGAGTCGCTGAGCGTCCCCGAAGGCGAGAGCATCAGCCCGTCGGAGGCGTAATCCTCGACCACGACAAACGTCTTAGGCTCGCCGCTTGAAATCTCCGTGAGCTTCGCGTCGATGTCAAAATACGCTCCCCAAGCAGCTTCGGGTCCGTCCACAGAGCCGTAAAATATCAGCGAGAGCTTGAAATAAATATCGCATAAATCCGAAAAACTTTCGGGATTTTTGAGAGTCAGGACCCTTATCCCCGCTTGTTTTAAGAGGAGGACGTCGGTTGCCGCGATGGGTGAAAGCGTGATCAAAAGCTCGGGGGCGAGCTCGGTAAGCCCCGATATATCGGGATCGGCAGGAGACCCGGCTTTAGGCAGCGCCGCGACGGTCTCCGGGAAATCGCAATAGTCGCTGACCGCGGTCAACCTATCCCCGAGACCCAAATCGAACATCATCTCGGTGAGCGCCGGCGACAGGGAAGCGACCCTCGACGGCGCCGACTCGAAGACCTCGTTGTCAAACGAGATCGGGTAGGGCTCTTGTACCGGCGGGAGGTCGGTCACTTCGGGCTGCTTTGTCGCCTCGCTGACGAGCGGTTCGGGGATTTTGTCCGCGCAGGAGGACAACGCCAGTGCTGAGGCGAGCAGGATCGCGATAAGGCGGGATTTTTTCTTCATGATAAGCTCCTTTGTGCGCCGATCGTGGGGTACAGGGCATGTGAAGGGCGCGGGGTGGTGTTTTACCGGGGTGAGGGTTACAGATTGGTTTTTACGGGGCTGGGAGGGAGGCGAAGCCGCTTCCCTTCCCGAAGGGAAGGGAAGACCTCTCGGACAAAGTCCGAGAGGGTTCTCCGCCGAAGGCGGAGAACACGGCTTCGCCGCGGCTGCCTCCCGCACCCCCTAAATATCGTCCAGCGAAAGCGTCGCCACAGCGTTGAGTTCGGGTCCCGCACGCTTGCCGGCGAGAAAATCATAGTATCCCTGAGCGCCGATCATCGCGGCGTTGTCGCCGCAGTAGGTGAGCTCCGGGAGATAAAGCTCGGCACCGAGGGCGTCCGCGGCAACCTTCATCTTCGAGCGAATGCCGGAATTCGCCGACACGCCTCCCGCGACCACGATCTTCCTGTAGCCGAGGTCTTTGGCAGCCGCGCTCAGCTTTTCGGCGAGAATGTCGGCGACGGTCTTCTGAAAAGACGCGGCAACGTCCTCCTTCGAGATGGGCTCGCCCCTCTGCTCGGCGTTGTGTACGAGGTTGATGACGGCGGTCTTGAGCCCCGAAAAGCTGAAATCATACTCACCGCCGGAAATTTTGGGGTGGGTAAACCGAAAAGCCGTCCGCGAGCCCGATTTTGCCGCCTCATCGATATACTTCCCGCCGGGATAGGGAAACCCGAGCGTCCTTGCGACCTTGTCAAAGCTCTCGCCCGCGGCGTCGTCGCGAGTCCTCCCGATCACATGAAATTTTGTATAATCGGTGACTTCTACGATATGGCTGTGCCCGCCGCTTATCACAAGACATAAAAACGGCGGCTTCAGATCGCGATGGGTGATGTAATTCGCGGCGATGTGCCCCGCGATGTGGTGCACCGGAATGAGCGGGAGATTCGCAGATAAAGAAAGCCCCTTAGCATAACTCACGCCGACCAGAAGAGCGCCGATCAGACCCGGAGCGTAGGTGACCGCGAGGGCGTCGATATCCGAAAAATCAAGATCAGCCGCCGAAAGCGCCTCGGAAACCACCCCGCAGATGTTCTCGGCATGACGGCGGGAGGCAATCTCGGGGACAACGCCGCCGTAGAGGCGGTGCTCGTCGATCTGCGAGGCGACAATATTTGACAGAACCTTCCTGCCGTCCTCGACGACAGCCGCTGCCGTCTCGTCGCAGGAGGATTCGATTGCTAAAATTTTCATGTCATCACTTCTTTCAGGTACTTCTATTTTGCCACGAAAGAGGTGAAAAGTCAAGTGCAGATGGAAAGCGGGGCTTGTAAGCGAAAAAGGCGGGAGTATGTGTGCTGCCGGGGGTGAGTGCGAAAGGAAGGGTGAAGGGCTGGGCGGGTATTTCGGGGCTTAGCGGGAGAGGAAGGGAGGGCGAAGCCCCGCTGCCGCAGGCAGCGCGCCGACGCGAAGCGTCGGCGGTGCGACTTCGTCGCACGGGCTTCGCCCGGGGGTACCGTACCTTTTCCAGCATATTAAACAAGCTGAAGCTAAGGCAAGCTCCAAACCTGTCTCCCGCACCTGCTCCTCCTCATCACACCTTGGCACAAGTCTCGACCTTGCACCCACCCTATGCTTTACAAAAGTGAAAATAAGGGGCTGAGAGCGTAAAAGAAACGGTCACTCCCTGCCTCTATTACGGCTCGGTGCTGTATGCAAGCCTTTGCACCGGGCTTGGTTCCCCTAACGAACCTTGATAGGAGCTGAGGGCTCAGGGCGAAGCCCACCCGCGCGCTTGCGCGCGGGCGCTTCCTCCGCGAAGCGGAGGAAGCCGGCGCCTTCGGTGCCGGGGGCTTCGCCCTGCACCCCCACACCACCCGCCAACCCTTTTAGAAGCTGAAGCTAAGGCAAGCTCCAAACCCGCCTCCCGCACCTGCTCCTCCTCATCGCACCTTGGCACGAGTCTTGACCTTGCACCCACCCTATGCTTTACAAAAGTGAAAATAAGGGGCTGAGAGCGTAAAAGAAACGGTCACTCTCTGCCTCTGTCAAGGCTCGGTGCTGTATGCAAGCCTTGCACCGAGCTTGGTGCCCCTACCGAACCTTGATAGGAGCAGAAGGCTCGCGGGGCGAAGCCCGCCCGCGCGCAAGCGCGCGGGCGCTTCCTCCGCTTCGCGGAGGAAGCCGGCGCCTTCGGCCGCCGGGGGCTTCGCCCGGCACTCCCCACACCACCCGCCAGCCCTTTTAGAAGCTGAAGCAAAGGCAAGCTCCAAATCTGCCTCCCGCACCTGCTCCTCCTCATCGCACCTTGGCACGAGTCTCGGTCTTGCACCCGCCCTATGTTTTACAAAAGCGAAAATAAGGGGCTGAGAGCATAAAAGTAGCAGTCACTCCCTGCCTCTATTACGGCTCGGTGCTGTATGCAAGCCTTGCACCGAGCTTGTTGCCCCTACCGAACCTTGATAGGAGCAGAAGGCTCGGGGCGAAGCCCGCCCGCGCGCAAGCGCACGGGCGCTTCCTCCGCGAAGCTGAGGAAGCCGGCGCCTTCGGCGCCGGGGGCTTCGCCCGGCACCCCCTTCCACTAGCCCCTCCCAACCCCACTTACCTACAAGTCCGCACCAAGCCTTCCTCCCCCGCTCACCCCTCTTAGACCTCCTCGGTAAAAGCCACACCCCCCGCCACCCTCATCCACCACAAAGTGACCCTCAGTCGCAGATCACTCGAGTCACAGAATCTGCCATCTCCCATCCACCCCTCGCCCTCAATCATCCCCTTTACAACCGCGAAAAATTGTGCTATAATAAGAGTATCAAAATTTTGTATCCCTGCCCAAAAAAGTCGCAGAAAATTGTGCAACATCACGATATTGAGGTGCCAAAATGCTCATACAAAAATTTTCCAAAGACGCAAAACGCGGCGTTGTGGTCGGCTCGAACAGCCTCACCCCCGAAAAAATCGCCGCCGGAGCCATCACCCTCGCCTCGGCGCTCATGGTCTCAGCCGTCGGCGGGCTGATCCCGAAGCCGAAAAAGACCTCGTACGCCGGAAGCGGTCGCCAAAAATCGCACGAAAAGAAGAAAAAAGGCTTGCTGCTCCTCGCGACGCCTTTCGTATTTAAAGCGGTAAAGTCGAAGCTCAACATGCAGACGCTCGCGGGCGCGGTGGAGCGCTTTAGTCCCGATTCTACAGGCTCCGAGGACGATGACGGCTCCGGTATCGAGGTCATAAACGCGACCCCGATCGCCTCCGAAGAGGAGATTTATGAGCACATCTGAGCCGCGGATCCGCCCGGTCGTGCGCGCCGAAATCCCTGAGTGCGCCGCCGTGATCCGAGCCGCGTTCCTGACCGTCGCCGACGAGCTCAGCCTCAGCCCAAAGACCTCGCCGAGGTTCACCGGCTTCTCGATCTCGGAGGAGCGGCTGTATTATCACTTTGATGTGGAAAAGCGACCTATGCTGGCGCTCGCGGACAGTAAAATTTTGGGATATTATTCCCTCGCGCCCCTTCACGGCGGCGTTTGTGAGATCAACAACCTCGCGGTTCTTCCGGAATTTCGGCACCGCGGAGCCGGTTCGGAGCTGCTTGCCGACGCGCTTTCGCGTGCTCGGGGGCTCGGCGCGACGGCTGCCGAGGTGTCGATTGTGGACGATAACCTGCGCCTCCGCCGGTGGTATGAGAACAAGGGCTTTTGCTACATTAAATCGGAAAAGTTCCTCGGCTTCGCCTTCACCTGCGGTACGATGAGGTATGAGCTTGAACATTGATTTGAAGTGATGAATCCTCTGAGATTTTCTCGGGGGATTTTTGTTTCAATATTCATCGCCGCCCCCGCAGGCTTCCCCGTCAACCCGAATAATCCGCAAATTTAGTTTATCAGCTTCATCATATACTCAACATACTCATCCGCATGATTCAAGCTCAGCTCACCGTGGTGATAATTTTTGACCGTAACAAGCTCGCTCCCCGGGATCAAACCGTTAATCAGCTTTGCGGATTTTTTCATGATCGGGCGCTCCTTGCCGCCGACAAAAATCAACACTTTCGCTTGGCAGCGTGATAAATCAGGCTTGGCGCGGTACGAGGAATTGCCTTGTAAAATTCTGACATAATTTTCGCGGCTGATGGCGCAGGTGTCCCGAAAGTAGACGTCAAACAGATCGCCGCGAATATTCAGGCTTTTCATCTGCAATTTTGAAAACCATTTTTTGCTAATCAGTCCATAGCTGAGCCGAATACCGGGCTTGATCAGGCGGCAGGTCATCGGCATGGGCAGGGCAAGCGCGCTCTCGATCATCGCGAATTTGCAGATGTTTTTGCGGCGCGAGAGCGTCTCCAAAAGCACCTGCCCGCCGAGTGACAAGCCGCCGATCATCAGCACCTGCCCGCCGAATTTTTCGTCAATGTAGTTGATGATCCGGTCGGCGTTTTCCTCGACGGAGATAAAATCCGCGCCGCTGCCGGCATGACCGTCCAAAGCGGGAACGACGACGTGAAACCGGGGCTTAAGGAGCTCGATTTCGTCCGTAAAATTCCACCAACCCAGCCCGCCGCCGTGCAAAAGAACGACGACTTCGCTGTTATTTTTGCCAAATTCCCGGGCTGTCATAGAATCACCCTTTCGGATTGATTTTTGATTATTATAGCAGAGATGGGAGGTGATGTCAATCGCGCGGTTCTAAAAGATGTGGTCGAAGCGACCGCATCAAGAGGACAGAGGACAGAAGTCGGATTGTCAGAATTTCAAGGCCTCGCCGTTGGCGACAGATTTAAATAACGGAATAATGTGGACAGTTTGTACACTCCCGTTCCAAACTCATTGGCTCTTTTTAATCGCACCTCAAAAAAAGCCGCCCGCAGACATCATCAAAATCATCAAAATCCCCACCCCCGCCATCGAAAAAGGAGCCCCCTCGGGAGCTCCTTCTCTAAATCACGCCTGATTCACGCCTTGAATTCCTTGACCCACAGACCGTGGAGGTTGCAGTAGGCGTAGATGCGGCACTCGGGCATGTACGGGAAGCGGACCTCGGTGGACTGCTCGGGCGCTAAAATCACCTTGTTTTCGCGGTTTCCGCAGACCTGCGAGATCCACATGATGTAGTGCTCCTTGGTCATCGGGTGCTCGACGGAGCCGACCCTGACGACCAGTTCGCCGTCATTGACCTCGACGACGGGGACATGCTTCTCGACGGCGGCGTCGGTGGAATTTGCGGTCATGATCTCCATCGGTTTGCCGCAGCAGGTGACGTTTTTAAGGTTTCCGCAGACGTCCTCGACGACGGCTCCGCAGACCGAACACTTGGCATAGCTGATATAATCCTTCATAATATCCTCCTAATTTTTCGGGCACGCCCGTTTTTTATGATTATAACACTTATTTGGGGGAAAGTCAATATAAAAGAGGGAAGAGATGCGGTCGAAGCGACCGCCTCAAGAGGACAGAAGTCAGATATCGGATTGTCAGAATTTCAAGGTGTCACCGTTGGTGACAGATTTAATCAGTCAGGATAATGAGGGCGATTTGTACACTCCCTACGCGGGGTTTTGTCAAAGAGCACGGGCAAAACCGGCTTGTTCACTTGAGGAAAAGCGGGGCAAAACCTTTTTATCATATCCCAATCCTGCCCTCTCGCCTCTCCCCCCCCCGCAAAAAATCTCCTCCCCATCTCGGGAAGGAGATCGTTTTTTCTTACTTTGCCGCCTTGGCGTGCCGCTTATCGATGGCGCCCTGCCAGACCGTCCAAAGCGTCGGCGCGATGCAGTTCGAGCTGTAGACGCCGGCAAGAAGTCCGATGACCAGCGGGAATGCAAAGCTCAAGATCGACTGAACGCCCGCGATCACGGCAACGACGCAGATCGTCGCCATCGCGATGACCGTCGTGACGGTGGTGTGCAAAGACCGCCCGAAGGACTGCGTAACGCTCATGTTGACAAGCTCGGCAAGCGATTTCTCGGTGCCGTAGAGCCTGCGGTTTTCTCTGATTCTGTCGTAGATGATGATCGTCGCGTTGATGGAGTATCCCAAAATCGTCAGCAGGACCGCCATGAAGTTGGAGTCAACGTCAAACCGGCAGATCAGGCAGCATGCATATACAAAGCACATGTCGTGCACCAGCGCGACAACGGCGCAGCAACCCGCTACCCAGCCGCCTATCTTGCGGAATCTGAAGCCGATGTAGATGATCATCACGATCGCCGAGAAGATGACCGCGACGATGCACTTGCCGAAGAATCCGAGACCGGTGGACGGGTTGACGTCCTGAGAGCTGTAGAGCTCAAGATTTGCAGACGCAAACTGCTCCTGTAAAGCGGCTGTCAGATCAGCCTGCATGTCCGCGGTCAAGCCCTCCGAAGACGGGAAGGAGAGCGCCACGGTGGTCTCACCGTCGGCAAGGCTCTCGCCCAAAGTCGCGTTGCAGGTCTGTCCGGTGATGTCCTGTGCGGCAGAAGCGACGGCGTTTTCATCGATACTTCCGTCGTAGGAGTAGGAGATGATGGTGCCGCCCTTGAATTCTATCGCGACATTCATGCCGAAAATTGCGGTGAAGAGGAAGCTTAAGATGATGACCGCAAGGGAGAAGATATAGAAATATTTCTTCTTGGAGACAACGTCAAAATATTTATTCTGCATCGCTGACACCTCCGTAAAGCTTGGGATTGCGAAGCGCCTTGAATTTTGCGAGCGACGCGAGCATCAGCCTCGTTGCGCCTACGCCGAAGACGAAGTTCAGGATAACGCCGACCAGAAGCGTGTAGCCGAAGGAGTAGATGGTTCCCTCGATAGTGGTCGGGAAGAGGAAGTAGAGCCACTTCATGATGACGGCAAACATCGAATCCGGGGGTCCGAAGGCGCCCATCAGGATTATCGCGACGAAGACGATGGTGATGTTTCCGTCGAAGATTGCAGCCCATGCTCTCGAATAGCCCTGTTCAAGGGCGCTTAAAAGACCCTTGCCGTTTCTTAATTCTTCCTTTACGCGCTCAAAGGTGACGACGTTGGCGTCCACGCCCATACCGACAGCCAAGATGATACCCGCGATACCCGGAAGGGTGAGGGTAAAGCTCGGGATATTTCCGAAGAAGCCGGTGATGCATGCAATCGTGCCGACGACCTGTCCGAAGAGCGCTATCGAAGCGACGACGCCGGGGAGCCTGTAGATCACGATCATGTAGACGCAGATGAGCGCAAACGCGATAACTCCCGCGATGAGCATGGCGTTTCTCGCGCCGGAACCGAGGGTCGGGGAGATAGTCGAGAAGTTAGAGGTGATCATCTTATAGGGAAGCGCGCCCGCGGAGATCTTGTCCGCCAGATCCTTAGACGTTTCATAGGTGAATGTAGTCGATGTGATCTGCGCCCTGCCGTCGGTGATGGCGGTCTCGACGTTCGGATAGCTTATGCAGGTATCGTCCATCCAGATGGAGATACAGCCGTTGCCCGCGAGCCTTGCGGTCGCGTCTCCGAATGCCTTTGCGCCCTCCTCGTCGAATTCAAGAGCCACCATGAACTCGGTCTTGCCGTCCTGCTCGGTCCAGACGGGCTGAGCGGAGGTGACGTGTTCGCCGGTGACGATGACATTCTCGGCGGTGATTCCGGTAGGCAGACCGTATTCGTCCACCTCGTGACCTTCGCGGAATGTCAGCTCAGCGGTCTCGCCGAGCTCTTTGACGGCAGCTTCGGGGTCGAAGTTCTCCTCTCCCGCCTGCCACGGGAATCTGACGATGATGTCGTAGTTTGAATCGTCAACGTAAAGCTCGTAGTCGGTGATACCGAGGTTGACAAGTCTGACCTCGATGGCGGCTTTAGCGGCGTCCATCTGCTCGGCAGTGGCGGTTACGCCCTCCGGGGGAGCGAACGTGACGTCAACGCCGCCTGAGATATCGATACCCCAGCGGATCTCGTCGACGCCTTTTATATGGCTCGTCTTTATATCACCGTAATACGTCGAAACGCCGTGAAACGTCAGAAACGCAAAGACGGCGATCAGCACGACTACGATAAAGAATACGGGTTTTTTAATACGTCGCAATTTTATGTCCTCCTGCTGTTAGATTTCGGAATCTTTGTCATTGATCCCGATAAAAATGCCTATTCAGCATATTCTTATATATTATAGCCGTTTTATATCAAAAAGTCAAGGGCTGAAAAGAAAAATGTGCCCGTAGGCACATTTTTTAGAGGTTAGTGATTAGAAAATAGAAGTTAGAAATTTACCAACCGTTTACAAGTCTGTCGTGAACGACCTCGATCCAGCGGTATTCCTTTGTATACCAGAAGTCGTCGTGGATAGAGCCGAGGTATTGGGAGACGGTATGCTCGTCTATTCCGGCTGCGGTGTAATCGGTGGCGTTGTGGCTTGAAAGCCAGTCGAAGTCGTAGGACGCTTCACTTACCTCTCCTCCGGCGTCGGTGGTGACGACGATACCTCCCGGCTTGACGGAAGCGCCGTCGGCGGGAGAAAGCATCATCAGCTCGACGAAGTCGGAAATCTTTTGCTTGAAAGCGTTAAAGACAGCCGTTGGGTAGTCGAGCTTTAAGATGTCGTCCGAGCGCTCGTCGATCTGCTCGAAGGTGATCCCGGCTTCACGCCAGTCGTAGATGTTGTGCTCATACAGCCAGCCGATGGTGTAGACCTCGCCGCCGGCTTCTATCCCTAAAGATTCGTCGTCAAATTCGGGAAGATGATAGTCCGGCACGTCGTCCGGCTCGCAGAATCGGTCCACCTCGATGGGAGGCTCCTCCTTGGGAGCTTCGGTGACGGGCGCCTCCGTGACCGCGGGAACAGTGACGACTTCGACTATCTCCTCCTCCGGTTCCGTCAGAGCGCAGCCGCCGAAAAGCGCCATCAATATTGCAAGGGAAAGGGCTATTGTTTTTTTCATGGATATTCCTCTTTTCCGGGTGATTATCATTTCGCGGGCTTATCCGCGTCGGGCGAAAGCTCGGGAGTAGGTGTAGGCTCGGGATCAGGTACGGGCTCCGGAGCGGGTGCAGGTTCGGGGGTGGGTGCATATGCCGGCATGGAAGCGGGAGCATTCATCGGCTGAGCATAAGAAACGGTAGGAGCATGTAAAGACGCCTCATAGAATCCCGCTATGCCGACGCTGTAAAAATACGGAAGAAATACTATCCCGAAGAGCAAAAGGACCGTCAGGGCGATCAGGAAGAGCGAGCCGAGCACCGGAATGTGCGCCAGCCCGAAGAGTATCCCGGAAACTACTCCGAACAAGAGCGCGGGAAGCGCCACAAACCCGAAAATCCTGCCCTTGATGCCGTAGGTGAGCTTCTTTGACTCTTTCCATGCGTCAAACGGAGATATGTCTTCACGGGTCATGAGAATGAAGGGGATGAAGATGTACTCGAAGGCTTTGACCGTCATAATGATCAGAAATACCCAGAGGACAACGACCACGACGAGCATAAAGATGACGGCGCTCATCGCGTCCATCATGCCGACGGAGCGGAGCAAATCCTCGATGTCTATTGAATTGATGTTGAAGCCGCTCATGTGAATGTCCATGCCGACGGTGCCCATCAGCCACATTGCCATCACATAAAGCGACACGGCAGGTACGACCATCCAGATCATCAGCAGAAGATAGGTCCAAAGCTGCCCGCCGATCACCCTTTTTGCGGTCTTTAAGTCCTTAAAAGCCGCAAAGAGGTCCTTGGGGGAGGAATCTTCGTTTCTGACGGTGTTGAGCGCGATCAGGCTGACCCCGGCGGAAAGCCCGAGCGAGATCGGCACGGCGATGATGTTTAAATCCCCGCACCAGGTCGATACGAGAACGGAAGCGATGACGCCGAGGAAGATCAGCCACATCAGCTTCTTTGGCTTGTTTTTGACGAGATAGGTCGCGTGTTTGAACCGCTGACCAAGCGTGTTATAAAGCATACTGTCACCTCATTTTAAAATATAAGTAAGATTATTATAGCATTTTTTGGGGGAAATGTCAACCGGGGAGGGGGGTGCGGGGAGTGTACAAACTGCCCACAATATGTTATAATAAGATCGAGGTGATGAAAATGTCGAGAGTAGCAAAAATTGAT
>CANQYD010000034.1 GCA_947627985.1 uncultured Clostridia bacterium | reverse complement strand
AAGGAGTTTTATTTTCGAGACTGATAGCTATAAGCTTTTTTGAACCCCCGGCCGAGCCGGGGGTTTTCGAGATACAATAATTGCCCACTCCCCCACAGAGTAGGCAAATATTTCTCAAATCACGCGGCAACCCGCGTCACCTGAAAATCATTCTGAACAAATTATACAAATGCGGGCTCACGCTCGTATGGTCATGCCCAGTCTGCTTCATCACATGCACAAGGTGCGGCTCATCATGATCCGTCAAAATCCCGTCATACGTCTTCGGATTTCCACCGACGACCCCGTCGGACTCGGAGTAGCTGATCATTAAAAGCTTCGGCTTGATATCGCCAAATCTGAGCTCGTCGTCCTCAAGATTATAGGGCGAGCCGGTGCTCTTGACGAGCCCGGGAGCGGGGCAGCATGCGGCGATGTAGCCGAACAGCTCCGGGTGGCTGACGCCGATGAAGAGCGACTCCCTGCCGCCCATCGAGAAGCCCGTAATAGCGGTCTTTTCGCGGTCGGTCGAGACCGAGAAATTCTCCTCGATAAACGGCTTGAGGTCGGTCATGAAGTCGTTGATGAAGTTGTCGTAGGCGAGGGTGTTCTGGTCGTTCATGCCGGTGCAGCAGGCGAGCTCTTTCGAGCAGAAAATGTAGGGGCAGACGACGATCATCTCCTCCGCCTCGCCGTCCTGAACGAGGTTTGTGAGCATCGTCGGGATGTGGACGATGTCGCGCGCCATCCAGTCCTCGCTGTCCCAGTAGCCGTGGAGGATGTAGAGCACCGGGTGCTCTTTTTCCTCGTCGTAATTTGCGGGCAAAAGCACGTTCACCCCGGTATCCCTCTCGGCAGTTTGGGAATAATAGGTATATTTTTCAAATTTCGGATATTCTACGCCCTCCCTTTCCTTATAAATATCCTCGGGCGCGAGTTCCGTTATCAAATCCTTGACCTTCTCCATGTAGTCCTCCTCTTCCTCTGCGGGTTCCGCCACGGTGACTTTTTCCTCATCTGTCCCGCCCGCGGGCTCTGTTGCTGTATTTTCGGGCTCGGCATTTCCGCAGGCAGTAAGGATTATTGCCGCGGAAATAATCGCTAAAATCGGTGATCTTTTCATGCGTCGGCTCCTTTATTTTTATAAATTTATCCATAATAATGATACCACCCCGGCGCCTTGCGGTCAATATCAAAAAATGAAAAAATTATTATGAATTTAATAAAAAATATGCGAAAATTTTGATATTTTTCTTGACATATAAACTCTGCGGGTTTATACTTAAATCAAAGAGGAGGCGGCACTATGAATCTCAACGGCGTGATTTATCCATACAACATCGAGGCAAAAAAGCTCCCGATCCACCTGACCGGCATCGGCGGGACCGACTGGCAGCAGCCCGTTTTCCGACCGACGGGCTACCACTGGCACCAGCTGATCTTATCCGAAAAAGGGGAGGGAATTCTGAAATTTGACAACCTTTCTCTTCGGATTTCCGCCGGCGACTGCCTATTTTTGCCTGCCAATTATCCTCATGAATACCGCGCGGTTTCGGACAGCTGGCGGGTCAAATTCGTCACCTTCGACGGCTATTCGGCGATGCATATCCTGAGCCTTCTGGGTCTCACAAAACCCCTGAACGTGTCCCTCGGCGACGTCTCTTTCTTCACCTCGATATTCCGGCAAATGTATCGTTTATGCGGCTCCGACCCGGTCAGCGGCGACATTTTATGCTCGGGACTTATCTACCAGCTTTTGCTTGAATTTTACAGCCGATCGGGTCTCACCCGCACCAAGAGCAAGGTCGAGCGCTCGGGGCTTTTGGCTGAAGTTTTGGGCTATATCGAGGAGCACTACCGCGAGGATTTCCCGCTGTCGGTCCTCTCGGGGATCGCCGGCGTCTCCCATCAGCATTTATGCCGGATCTTTAAGGACGAGATGAACGTCCGACCCAAGGAATACATAAACAGATTAAGAATCAGGGAGGCAAAGAGACTTCTCACGGAGACCTCGGAGCCGATATCTTCTGTCTCCAAAAAAGTAGGATTTTCCGAGACTTCCTACTTCTGCGCGGTATTCAAAAAGCTTGAAAATACCTCACCCCTTGAATACCGCAAGATGTCGGGAATGTTCAAATATTGACATTGACAGATTATTGTCAAAATGATAGGATGATATTGACGGAAAATAATATTCTGAGGAGGCATAATCATGAAACTTGAGAAGGGAATCGCGCTGTTTTTGTCGGCGGCGATGTTTTTAACCGGCTGCGGATTCAGCTCAAAAAGAGCGCTTGTTGACCCCAAAGACGTCACCCCGATGGAGAGCTATGAATTTGAAAAGCTCACATTTGACGGGCTCGAGGAGACGGATTTTCACACCGTTTTGGAGGCTGAGGACGGCAGCCACGGCAGCGGCGTCAACATCAAGAGCGACAAAAAGGATTCATCGGGCGGAAAATACGCCGACATCAGCGACAACAACGGCTTTAAGCTGACAGTCGATATCCCGTCGGATCAGTTTTACAAGATCACCGTGCGGCACTGCGCGGGAAGCCACAAGGAAAACGAGATACTCTTCAACGGCGCCAAGGTGATGACCGTCTACTCCGAAGAGGGCGACTGGGTCGAGACCGAAGCCGACGGCGTCTTTCTAAAAAAGGGTAAGAACACCATCACGCTCGGCTCGGGGTGGAGCTGGTTTGCGATCGATAAGATCGAGATCGAGAACGGCGAATCCATCGACGACAGCCTATATACAGGCATGTCCGAGACCCTTTCCAACAAATATGCAAATCTCAAAACGCAGAATATTTATCAGTATTTAAGGGCGATCTACGGCAAGCGAACCCTTGCGGGACAGTGCACCGACTACGGCAACAACACCGAGACCGACGCGCTCTACAAAGGGCTCGGCAAGTATCCGGCGGTCAGGACGTTCGACTTCATCTTCGACAGCCCGAGCTATCCATATAAAAACGACAGACCCGCAAAGGACTATGATCTTGCGATCGAGTGGAGCAAGATGGGCGGGCTGGTGGTCTACGATTGGCACTGGCACGCACCCTGCAAGGAGCCGGATTTCTACTCCGAAAAGACATCATTCAAGCTCTCAAAAGCCGTCACAAAGCAGGACGTCGCGCATATGAAGGTCAAGGAACTGAGGGATTTATATCAGAGCGGGAAGATCAGCGAGGAGACCTATAAGACCGTCAGCGACATCGACGTAATTGCTAAATATTTACAGAAATTAGAGGACAACTACGTCACCGTTCTCTTCCGACCTCTTCACGAGGCTTCGGGGGGATGGTTCTGGTGGGGAGCTTCGGGTCCCGACGCCTACAAGTGGCTCTGGAGGACGATGTATCAGCGCCTGACAGATTATCACAAACTCGACAACCTGATCTGGGTCTGGAACGCTCAGGACGAGGATTGGTATCCGGGTGATGAATATTGCGACATCGCCGCCATTGATATCTACGGCGCAGCCCATGACTACGGCGTTTCGCCTTCGACCTTCGCCGACATGAGCACATGGACGGATAAGGAGAAGATGATCACGATGAGCGAATGTGCGACGATGCCGGATCCCGATCTCATCGTCCGGGACAACGCATATTGGCTCTGGTTTGCGGTCTGGAACTGGGATTATATCGTCAAAAACGGGACGACCGAGCTCTCGGACGCCTACACAGAGCTGGATATGATGAAAAAAGTCTACGACAGCGAGGTCATCATCACCCTTGACGAGCTGCCGGAGTTCTGAAATGGAAAAACTGTTTGAAGTTTTCGTGACGGTTGACGGATATGCCGGGCTCAGCGGGATTTCAGGCGAGGTGGGGATGCTGAGCTTTTCGGGGTATGCCGAGGGCAGGCATTTCACGGGGAAGATCATCGGGTCCGCGGTGGACACTCAGATTCAGCGACCGGGAGAATGTAGAACGCTCTCGGCGAGGTATATGCTTGAGGGCTCGGACCGGGAAAATCGCAAATGCAGGGTGTTTATCGAGAACAACGGCAGTTTTGAGCAAGGATTCACGCCGACCCTCATCACCGACAGCCCGAGCCTGAATGAAGCGGCGAAGGAGCTGACGGCGAAGGTGGAGCCGAGGGAGAACGGCGTGAAGGTGGAAATTTGGGCGGGGTAAGAATCTGCGCCGCCCCTAAATTGAGACAAGATAAAAAGGTTTTGCCCCGCTTTTCCTTAAAAAGCGGGCGAGAGTCCAGAGGCGAGCAGCCTCTGGTCGCGCTCCGCAGAGCGCGAAATCCCTGCAAAAAGGACAGCGAAAGCTGTCCTTTTTGCTTTTTATCGTTCAAAAGAGGGCGACGAAGTCGCCCGAAGCCGGAGGGGTGTGGGGAACCCCGCAGGAGTGCCCCACATTAGAAAGAGGCATGGGGAAAACCCTGCAAGGGTTGTCCCCGACAAAAAACCGGCGACGAAGTCGCCGGGAGCCGAGCGAAGCGAGGCTCAAAAAGTCCCTCCCCACCGGGGAGGGATTGGGGTGGGGGAGAGCACGGAAGGGTGTTGACAGAAGCCGGTTTTGTTGCCAATCGCACTTCGCAATCGTAAACGCATGATTGCTCGTGCTTGCAGACAAAACCCCGCGTCTGCGGGAACAGTGCAATGGCGCCCCATATTTGGAAGGGGTGGGGGAAAACCCGTCACGGATTGTCCCCCCAACATAGTAGTAACGGCTTAAATATTAAACAGTAGTCCCCGCCCTCTCCTGCCCATTGTTAAAAGGTATTCGTTCATTTTCAGCTGGAAAATGAACTCAAGCTATTTAAAGCAGATCCCCCACCCCCGGTTTACTTTTGTGCAGATTTGTAATAAAGTGGAACCCCCTCCCATTAAAAGGGAGAGGGGGTCTGGGGGAGGGGCGAGCTACCGGAAAGGGGTTCGGGGAAAACCCTACAAGGGTTGTCCACGTAGGGGCTTGCTAAGCGAAGCGAGGCAAAATAGCCGCATGCTTTGAAAAGCTGCTTTGTTACACACAGCATGGGAAATAAGGAAAGTCTTGATAATATGCAAGCACCCCACACCCTCCGCTCCCTTGGTCAAAAGGTATATCAAATTCCCGCAGGGGCGGAAATTTGATATGCTGTTTTAAGTCCCCACCCTGGCAAAACTTGTGCAGACCCGTATGGAGTGCAGCCCCTCCCCAAGGAGGGGTCTGACCTTGGCACGGGGCTGGGTGCCCCTGCCGAACCCTGGATAGGAGGAGCAGGCTCGGGGCGAAGCCCCCGCAGCCAAAGGCTGCGGCTGCCGCCACTTTGTGGCGGCAGCGCCCGCGCGCAAAGCGCGCGGGCGGGCTTCGCCCCTTGCTCCCGTTGGTCGCACAGATGACAGAAGATAGAAGCAAGAGGTCAGATTCCGATCTTTTACCTGCTGCTTCTATCAAGGCTTGGCAGTGGCACCCAACCCCTGCACCCGGCTTACGGCGTCATACCAACCCTGATAGGCGCAGAAGGTACGGGCGAAGCCCGTGCGACGAAGTCGCACCGCCGACGCTTCGCGTCGGCGCGCTGCCTGCGGCAGCGGGGCTTCGCCCTGCACCCACTTCAATTCAGCACGCTAAATCGTCAGAGGCACAAGGAAGGCGAGGTCGGTTCCCCAGCCTCGCCATCTGAAACGCAGTATGTAAAAGCCATGACCCCGCGCAGACCTCATGCCGCGCAAAGCCCGCCTCGGCGCAGGTCAGCGCTTTTTCATCTTCCGATACGCCAGCTCGAGCAGCGCGACATTTATCACGGCGAACAAAATCAGGTAAAAAGGCATGATCCCGATGCCGATCGACTGCTGAAGCTTGCCGAAAACCATCGGCATGAAAGTGCTCCCGACGTATGCCGAAGCCATTTGCAGACCGATCGCCGCGGCACTGTACTTTTTGCCGAAATTTTCCGGAGCCATGTGCTGAATCGCCGGGTAAATCGGTCCCATGCCGGTCCCGGCGATGAGAAATCCCGCGGCGGCAACCGCATAGCCCTTGAGGGGAAGCATGATCATGAATAGCCCGATAAATTCGATCGCGATGCCGATGCGGATCAGCAGCCGATCCCCAAGGCGGTTCGAGATAAAGCCGGAGATCAGCCTTCCGAGCATCAATCCGCCGAAAATAAGCGACCCGAACGACGCGACAAGCTCCGGGGACATATCGGGTCGGGTGCCAGCAAAGTAGCTCGACGTCCAGAGGAAGCAGGTCGCCTCACCCGCGCAATAGGCAAAGAATGCGATCAAGGTTGGCACGACCCCGGGTACCTTCAAAGTCTCAGCAATCCCGGCACTGTCCGAGCCGTCGGAATCATCGCCCGCGGCACCGGTCTTCCAAAGCGGCAGGGAGAGAATGCATATCACCAAAATTCCGATCTGAATGTACGCGGTCCAACGGTAGCCGTCGTTCCAGTGCGCATACCTCAGCGCGAGCGCCATGATGTTCGGACTGATGACCGCACCGAGCCCGTAGAAGCAGTGCAGGAAGTTCATCACCGATGAGGAATAGTGATTCGCGACATAATTATTCAAAGCCGAATCGACACAGCCCGCGCCGAGACCGTATGGCACGGCGAAGATGAAGAGCATCCAATATTTGGTAGAAAATGAGAAGCCGAGCAGCCCGAAGATCGTCAGGAAAATGGAGACGACCACGATCGAGCCCGTTTTGAATTTTTTGATGAGCCTCGGCGCCAGCAGTGCCGAGAAAATGGTCATGAGTGAGATCGTCATCGAGACGTAGCCCGCATATGACGACGGCACGCCGAAATCGACCTGAAGCACGGGCCACGCCGACCCGAGCAGCGAGTCCGGCAGACCGAGGCTGACGAATGCGAGGTAAATGACCGCGACGAGAAGTGATGCCATGTGAATTCCCCTTTGCAGCGATTCTTTCAGATGGATTATAGCACAAACGCGTGCGGTTGACAATAGGGTGGGGAAAATTTTTTTGGGTGGATTTTGGGGTGGCTTTTTGGGGAATGATTAGTTCTGGACTCTCTATACTCAGAATTCTTTCTAAAAGGCAGAAGCCCCGACATCCTCCCCTCCCCCATGATCTCTCACCCCCAAAAATCGCCCCGACTTTTCAGCCGGGGCAATCTCTATTTCGGATTATTTATTCCTTATTTATCCCTTCTGCGCTTGTCGGCGAGGACAACAGCACCGAAGATGAATACCATCGCCCAGAGGACCGTGATGGTGATGAACGCGTTGGAGTAGTGCTCCAGCTCGAAGTCACCGGTCGCCGGGTTCATGTCGTCGCCGTGAGGTCTGTTGCCTCCCACGCCGGCATTCATGTCGTCGCCATGAGGTCTGTCGCCTCCGACGCCCGCGTTCATGTCGTCGTCGTGAGGATTCGGCTGATCCTCCTCATGCTCCTCGGGAATTTCGGGAATATCCTTGTGGTTGATGACCGTGACGGGGATCGAAGTTCCGACCTCGACAGTGCCTGCCGCGTTGGTATAAGTTACCATGTAATCATCGCTGTCAAGCTCGATCACCGAGTAACCCGTGCCCTCGGGAAGTCCGTCGCAGTAGACGGTCATGCCGCTTCTTAAGAATACCGTCGCGAAGCCGTCTGCGAAGGCGATATCGCCGTAGACGCCGTTGATGGAAGCGTCGCTGAGGACAACTCTGAAGGTGAAGAACCTGTTCAGATCGCCCGCGGTACCGGTCACGAGCTTCGTGATGTTGAAGCCGCCGACTCTCGGCGCCACATATTCGTTGACGAATTCCGCGTAGACCATGGAATCACCGACGATAGCTCCGGTGTCGCCCGTCGCCGTCGAAATGTAATTCTCCGTAGGCTCCTCGGTCACGGTGTAGAAGATATCTGCGGGAAGCTGAGCCGCGTATGCTGTCTGACCGGCGGTCAGCGTGAAGCTTGCGACGCCGCCGACGAAGTTCATATCGCCGTACTGACCGTTCACAGAGCTGTCGCTCAGGGTCACGGTGAAGTTGAACTGCTGCGCGGGATCATATCCCTCGCCGGTAACGGTCTTGGTGACGCTCAGGTCGCCGTACTTCTCTTCCTTGTCCTTGGTGTTGATGAACATCGCCTCGGCAAAGCCGTTTTCGGTGATCATGCCGGTCGCGCCCATCGAATTCTGAATGTAATCGCCCGCGTCATTTTCAAAGATGGTGTAGGTGATGCCTGCGGGCAGGTCGGTAGCGGTGATCGATTCACCGTGTGCGAGAGCGAAGCTCGCGACGCCGCCGACGAAGTTCATCTGACCGTAGATTCCGGTGACGGATGTATCGGAGAGCATGACGGTGAAGCTGAACCTTCTGCCATACTCGGCTGCCGTGCCGGCGACGGTCTTTCTGACTGTCAGCGAGCCGGTCTTGGGAGTTTCTTTCCACTTCGAGTTGACGAACTCAACGCTCGACTCGGTGTCGGGAGTGAGGACGCCGTTCTGGCTGCCGTTCACGTTGGTGACGTAGCCGTCCGCGTTCGCCTCAAGCTCGGTGACGGAGTAGACCGTGTTCTCGGGAATTCCCGCGACGGTCGCAGACTGTCCGCTCATCAGCGAGAAGGTGATGATACCGTTATCGGTGACTGCCTCGACGCCGTTTAAGGTGTAAGGTCCGGTGTAGCCCTCAAGAGTTACGGTGAAGTTGAATGCCTTGGAATAATCCGCGTCATCGCCCTGAACCGTCTTTCTGACGGTGAGCGAGGTCTCCCTCAGCTCCTTGGAGTTGACGAATGTGACGATCGGGCAGCTGTTAGTATCAAGCGCGCCAGAAGCGTTGTCGGGAATGACGGTGGTAAAGCCGTTCTGATTCGCCTCGACCTCGGTGACGGTGTAGGTCGTGCCGTCGGGCAGGTTCATGAATACGAATCCTTCGCCGCCCTTAAGAGTTACGACATATACGCCGGTTGCGTCGACAGTCGCTGTCTTGCCGCCATATTCATAGCTTGGCTTGAGCTGCTCGCCTAAGGCGGGAGCGGTCAGAGCGACATGGAAGGTGAAGAGCATTTCCGCATCAGCCTGGGTGATTGCTGTGTCTGAGAGTTCCTTACGGATCATCAGGCTGGTGGTCGCCGCCTTGGTGTTGGTGTAGGCGACCTGATTGGCGCCTTCGACGATCACGCCGTCAGACGTGCCTTCGGTAACGGTTCCGGTGTATCCTTCGGCGGAGTAATCATTCTCCATGATGATGTAGCTCGTGCCGACAGGGAGGTTATCGAATGTGACCGACTTATCAGCCGTGAGATTCACGGTGAAGTAGCCCTGGGCATCAGCGATGTATCCGGGAGGAATGATGTTCTCACCGGTCGGAGCGGTCAGCTTGACGCTGAATGTGAACGCCTTGGTCAAGTCGGGATTCTCGCCCGCCACGTGTTTCGTGAGGGTGAGGGAGCCGAAGGTGTCCTTGGTATTTGTGATGTAAACGCTTGCGGTGCCGCCCTCGGTGATTGTGCCTTGTACGGGAGCGGTCGAAGTGTTGCCGTTATAGGTGTAGGTAGCTACATATCCCTCGGCGGAGTAATCGCGCTCGGTTACGGTGAACCCGAGATCTGCGGGGAGTCCGGCAGCGGTCGCAGCCTGACGTGTTGTGAGATAAACCGTCGCCAAACCGTTGGTGAAGTTCATGTCTCCGTAAGTTCCGGTGATGGGCTCGCTGAGCTGAATATCGATGTCGAACGACTTGGTCTCGTCGGCATTGTTGCCGGTTACGGTCTTCTGGACGGTGAGGTTGCCAAGCTCGCTCTTAGAGTTGGTGATCGTTACCGTTGCGGTACTGTCTTTTGCGATAGTGCCTTTTCCGTCAGCTGTGCTGCCGGAGTAAGAAGCAACGTAGCCTGCGCTGTTAGTCTCAACGACTGTGTAAGTTATTCCGGCAGGAAGTACGGTGGCTGTCTTGCTATCGCCGCTCTTGAGCTCGAATGATGCAACGCCGCTTGTGAATGTCATTTCTCCGAAGGTTCCGTTGACGGTATCGTCGGAAAGCGTTACAGTGATAGTGAACGGCTCATTTGTCAATTTCTCTTCGCCATTGATCTTGACGATCTTCTCAACGGTCAGGTTGCCAAGCTCGCTCTTAGAGTTGGTGATCGTTACCGTTGCGGTACTGTCTTTTGCGATAGTGCCTTTTCCGTCAGCTGTGCTGCCGGAGTAAGAAGCAACGTAGTCTGCGCCGTTAGTCTCAACGACTGTGTATTTTGTGCCGGCGGGAAGTCCGGTGGCAGTTGCGCTCTGTCCGGCGGAAAGTGTCAGTGTAGCTTCGCCGTTTTTGAATGTCATACCGCCGTACTCGCCGTCCTTAACAGCAGGATCGGTAGTTACCTTGACGGTGAACGGCTCACTTGTCGATTTCACTTCGCCATTGATCTTGACGATCTTCTCGACTGTCAGGTTGCCAAGCTCGCTCTTGGAGTTGGTGATCGTTACCGTTGCAGTACTGTCTTTTGCGATAGTGCCGGTGCCGTCAGCTGTGCTGCCGGAGTAAGAAGCAACGTAGTCTGCGCCGTTAGTCTCAACGACTGTGTATTTTGTGCCGGCGGGAAGTCCGGTGGCAGTTGCGCTCTGTCCGGCGGAAAGTGTCAGTGTAGCTTCGCCGTTTTTGAATGTCATACCGCCGTACTCGCCGTCCTTAACAGCAGGATCGGTAGTTACCTTGACGGTGAACGGCTCACTTGTCGATTTCACTTCGCCATTGATCTTGACGATCTTCTTGACTGTCAGTTTACCTACCTTCTCCTCTTTCTTGGTGTTGGTGACATTGACTTCCTTAACCGTGCCGGGTTCAATCTTGCCGTCATTTCCGGTGATTACTGAAGTGTAACCTTCGGCATCAGCCTCAGTGACGGTGTAAGTTGTCCCGGGTTCAAGATCAGTAAACTCCTTGTATTCGCCGTCGCTGAGCTTAAACTGGCCTTCGCCGTTATTATCAAACGTAACACCATTGTGTTCGCCGGTGATAGCCTTTCCGCTCGGATCGGTGAGCTTAACAGTAAAGTCAAACTGTCCTGCATTATCATTGTTTATAACGGTCTTTGTGACCTTAAGGCTACCCTTCTTAAGAGTGTTGGTGCAGGTCAGGGTGACAGTAGGCGCTGCTTTGGTGATTTTTCCGCTCTTGTTTTGACTGAACTCAGGAGCCTCGAAATCACCAAGCTGAGTCTCGCTGATATCGTATCCGGTACCGTACGGAATATCGGAGACGGTCACAGTTTCGCCGTCCTTAACGGTTCCGGTCACTATGACGGTATCGCTATTGACATCAACTGCCGGGCTGCCGTTAGTAACCTGAATGGCTTTATTCAGAGCATCTGCCGACATGCCGGCAGGAGTCAGCTTGATGGTGAACGTGAACTCCCTATTCTTTTCGGAATCAACGCCGCCGTCAACCTTCTTGGTGACGCTGACGGAACCCGTACCGGGCTTGGTGTAGGTATTTGTGACCGTGTGCGCAACTATCTTATCTTTTACAGAATCGGTAATTTTTCCGGTGGAAGTGTAGTTTTGCGCAGTGTAATCTTCCTCTTCAACCGTATAGCCGACGCCGGTAGGAATTCCGGAGAAGGTCTTGGTATCGCCATGCGTAAGAGTGAATGTGAACGGACCGGTATAGGTCATTTCGACCCCGTCATCCAAATACTTCTTGCCGGTATAATTGTCAAGAGTTACGGTAAATGTAAACTCCTTATCCGTATCAGCGCCGACGCCGGTAACTTTCTTGGTTACCGAGAAGCCGCCGGTCTTTCTGGTGTTGGTGTAGGTGACGGTGTTGCCATTAGCGGTTCCGCTAACGGATTTTCCGCTAATCTCAGCAGCATTATTAGAATCTTCAACCTTTACCTCATAATTTGCAGTATCAGATGTCTCTGAAATTGTGTAGGTAGTGTCCTCGGGAAGATTCTCAAAAGTGCATGTCTCGCCGTTTCCGAGAGTTACAGTATATGTGCCGTCACCTGTCTTAACAGCCTTGCCCTGTGTGAACGTCACGTCGTTCAAATTATAGTTTTCAGGAGCTGTAAGCGTAACGGTGAACTTAAACGACTTTTCATCGGAGCTCAGGGCGCCTACAACATTTTTAGCAAGGATTAAGCTTGTGACGTTCTTGGTATTGGTGACGGTAACGGTGGAGCCGTCCTTAGAAACCTCGCCGGTTTTGCCGGAATACCCAACCTTATAGTTTTTGCTTGTGACAGCGCCTTCACCAAGCTTTGTTCCGCCGTCTTCCTCGTATACCTCATACCCGGTGCCTACGGGGAGATCCTTAAACGTAAATTTCTCACCGTTCTTAAGAGTTACGGTGTAGAAATCGCCGCTTAACGTAGCAGTTTTATCGCCATCTACGTAGGAGCCGTTTAAAGTATATCCCGTCGGAGGATCGAGCTTAACCTTGAAGGTAAAGCTGTCTGCATTCTTGTTGGTAATGTCTCCTGCTACCGTCTTGGTGACGCTGAGGCTGCCCTTATTTCTGGTGTTGGTGAATTCAACGGTATCGCTCTCATCCAGCGCTCCGCTTACGGTATTGTCAGACTTATTGGACGTATAGTCATCGCCCGGAGTCTCGGTGACAGTGTAAGTCGTGCCCTTGGGCAGCCCGGTGATCTTGAGGCTGTCGCCGTCTGCAAGCTCGAAGGTTCCGCTGCCCTTTATCTCGCCGGAGCCGGTATTCTTTCCGGAAATCGTGTAATTGTACGTACCCGTAGCTTTGCCGCTAAGCTGAACAGTAAATCTGAACTTCGTGTTGTCTCCGGACGCGCCGTTTACCTTCTTGGTGACGGTGAGGTCAACGGTCTTAGCAAGCACATTTCTAATCTCGATCGTCTTGCTGATACCCTTGACAAGCACAACTTTGACGGTCTTGCCATTATAAGTGGTGGTGACTATGCCCTTGTTGAGAGCGTCCTCGGTAGTGCCGAGAAGGGGTGCATATTGCTCACGATCAGGATTATTGATATGAATGATGTAATAATCAGGTGCCTGCTCATATTCGTCAGGCTTCAAGGACTCATAGACGCGATAAACAGTGCCCTGCTTAAGCGGATTACTCTTATCACTGAAAGCTATATTACCGTCGTCGCCTGAGCTTACGCTACTGACTATCGGCTTCTTTTCAGAATCATCTACGATCTTGCCATCTTTGATCTCTACAGCCTGTGCTGTGAACTGCACGCCAGCAAGAGGCTTGCCGGATTCATTCTTCTTCTCAATAAGGAAGGTGAAATCATCGCTTGCCCCGATATACGCGGACATGCTAACAAGCTTGCCGCCGTATGTTTCGCCAGATTCGTAGTCTTTGCCGTCAATGGAAATCTTGATCTCGTTGCAGGCGTCTTTTGCATTGAATTTATCACCGGTTAATTCCTCGACATCGGCGTCTGCAAAGTATACAAGGAGATAATGCTCGCTGTCGGGCATGGTGAATGTAGTGACCTCAGTTCCGTCTTCATTTTTTACGGTTTCAAATGTAAGGAGCGAAGTCGCATTCTCGGTGGATGCATCAGAAGAGAGATTGCCGTATTGATCGCGCTCGACCTTGAGCAGCCTTACGCTCGGAGCATAAAGACTGAACGCAGGACCCATCGTATCGGTTACGGTAACCTTGCCGTTTTCGCCGAGAGAAAGTTTCATCGGGTTGACGTCAACGATGAACAAGAATCTCTGAATCTGAACGAGGTTATGATTGTAAGCTCCCCAATAATCATTTTTATGATCAAAGAATTTTACCTTCGTATACGGAGACTTTGTTGCGTAGCCATGTGTTTCGTCCCAAAGATTGCCGTTAAGAAGATAAGGAGCAGTATCAGGGTCTTCTTTATCCGAATCGAAAGATTCGTAAGCGTATAAGAGCTTCTTATCAAGAACGTTTGTCGGCTGTACCCAAGCAGACGATTCATTCGTTTCTGCCGCTGTAGAGTTTACATTGACAATAGCCTTATTCTTTATTTCAAAGCTCTTGTCCATGTTCTCCAAGGCTGCTGATCTGGTTAACTTGGTGTCAAATTTCAGCACCAAATGATCCTGACCTTCATTCTGATTCTGAGCATAATAGTTGCCCATACTCAAGGTCAGATTGTCAATCAAATTAGCGATATCAGTCGTCATATTCCATGTAAACACAAGAGATTTTGTGTTCGCCGGCTCAATGAGATTAGCCTGAATCGCTGCAAACAGCTTATCAAGCTCTTGTACAGCGCCTCCCTCTAATTCTTTAGGACATGAAGTATATGGCCACCAGTTGGAATTAACAGTTGCAAAACCAATCTTTGCACTTCCCGGAACATACTCAAGCGAGTCCGGAAGATTGTCAGTTACAGTGAGCTGATAGTCGTTCTTTAAGACCTTGAGGAGTTTGTCATTTTTCAGGACAAATTCAATCACCGGATACCCGGTATCAATAGTCCAAGTAAGCGTTCCGTCGTCATTTTTAACCACGCTCTTGGAAGGGCTGAACTCACCTTCCGGGGTTACGGTAGTTTCCGCAGACTTGGTGACATTATCAGCCTCAGCTTCGTTCTTGAACTGCGCATTTTCGCCGGAATTTGTGACGCTGACATCAGACTTGTAAACTATCTTAAACTTATAGCTGCAATTGTTCTGACCGATAACTATTTCCGAAGTATTGAAGGTGATCGTAAAGCCTTCATCAGTCTTGGTGACATTCGCATGATAGGCTGACTTGAAAGCTGTTTCATCGGCAAACTTAACCCATACAGGACTTCCGTTTTGATCATATGACTGTGCATAATAATACTCAAATGAGTCTTTATCAAGTTTATTTTTGCCGTTGACAGCAGTAAGAGTATCCTTAATCGTATAACTTTTGCTATTTTTGAGGTCAAAAGGAAGGCAGCCTTCAACGACCCACTTTATCTTATTGTCTGCCGAAACGTCCTTGCCATCGGCTTTCTCAATAGACTTGTTTGTGAGGAAGCTCCAATTGTTTTTGCCGACAGTGCCGCTGCCCTCGACGTAAGTATCATGTTTGCCATTCTTTACAGTGAACCTGTTGCTATAGCTTACCTGACTGTCGAGAGTGGGATTGTTGACAGTATAGTCGTAGCTGAAGGAGAACTTGCCCTCTTCGCCGGGAACATGTGTAGCGCTGTTAATAGCGCTCTCAACAGCTCTCTTAAAAGCTTCATCGGTCAAATCGACGGTTCCGCCGCCACCGGGTAGAGTAAGAACGTCATTATAGGTAAGACCCGCAGCTGCAAGGAACTCGCCCAGAGTCATATCTTCTCTGTAATTCTCAACAAAAGGTATATATGATTTAAGGTTGAGATTTACAGTATAAGTGATGACCGCTTTTGTAGGAGGATTGCCGAAGAAGTTGTTCTCGTTGACTTCGGTGCCGCTCGCGTCATAATACTTAACAGAGCCGGTCTTGTAGAAGTCTCTGACAGCAGGACGGTCCGGAGTAACTGTCTGCTCAACATTTAAATCGTTTCCTTCTTCGCCTTTACCTGTAACTACAACTTTGTTGTTGATAGTGCTGACATCGAAAGATCCGCCGTTATACTGATTGGGATAATCGGAAAAATCTCCGAGCGAAGACACAGGAACAGAGCAGGTATATCTCGCCTGGATATTCGTACCGTCTTTGAGCGAAGGATAGGTGATTGTAAATTGATTCGGCACAGATGATTTATCCAGCGTATATCCTGTAGGAGTAACGGTAAAATTACTGTCTTCAAGAGTGAGGTTGGAACCGTAAGTATCGGTTATGACAATATCCGTACCGTCTCCGGTAAGAGTATAGTCAAGAAGATATTCAATATAGAGTTTGCCGTCTCTAACATAAGAATTAACAATCTTCTTATCGCCGGAAAGAGACGAATTATGCTCTTTCCATTCAAATTCATATTTCTGCTTACCGATTTCAAGATTGTTATCATGTTCCTTTTCCCACTTATCCTTGAGCGGATCCGGAGAGGCTTCGAAATTGATACCGAAATTACGTGAAGTACTGGTGTTAAAGGACTTATCGAGATAGAAATGGAACTGTCCTTTACCTTCAGAATTAACTTCATACTTGACCTCGCCGTAGCCTTCAAGCGTGGCACCGAGGTTTCCGATGGTACCGGTTACCGGAAGATCGACGGGGATAACGAAATCAATGATGTCGGGAGTCGAAGGATCTTCGTCGACAATAATGCCGTCAGGAATGGCGGGCCAGTCAAGATTTAACTTGATTGTGCAGTTGTCGCAGAAGTAAAACGTCTTGCCCAAGCCGTTGCCGTGGTACTCGTGCTTATGCGCTGCGTCCCTCGAGGCATCATCTTTACAAGTGATGTCCCAAGTAACATTAGGTTTATTCAGGTAATCAGCGATTTGATCGCTGGTAGCGATCCTCGCCGTCCCTCCGGAACCCGCAATCGTCGCGATTCCGCTTCCTCCCCCAAGCTTTCCCATCAGTCCCGTGAGACCTTGGAGCAGACCGGCGGTGGGCATGACGATAGACGTCCCCGTGCCCGATTTGCCGCCGACAGCGAGGTTTATGCCCGCTGCTTCCAAAGGCTGGCAGAACATCGAGAGAAGGAGCGTCAGCGTCAGAAATACCGCTAAAACCGTTCTCATTCTTTTCATACGTTTTCCTCCTTATACACACTGTTTATGCGTGAACAAAATATTAAACAGATTAAATATTTGCGAATTCGGACGCAAATCTACTTGTATAAATTATACCATATCAAGCCTTAAAGTCAAGAACTTTAGTCAATAATTGAGACAAATCTGCTAAATTTCGTTAATTTGAACTGTTTCACCCCCCCGAATTTGTTAATTTTGACTGGGTATTTTTTCCATCACAATTTTGAAGCCCGGGTACAATATATTGTGGTTATATGTAGGACAATGCGCATATTTAGTGCCCGTCAAAAAAATCCGGTATTTTGCGCCGATTTTTGGGCGTAAATTGACCGGTTTTTAACATGTTGAATTGTCATTTTGACGGCGGAAATCAACATCGAGCCGTAAAGCTCCCAAACTTGCTGTAAAGGCATTTTTCTTTACATTTGGATATTATCTCCGCCCTGCCCTATTATAATAGTATAATATGCCGCTCCCCCGGGGCTTGTTTATGATGTGTAAGATTATGTCAAAATCACCATGTAAAGGCAGTTTGCTTTACATGATTCTGCCCTCTATGTGTCCCGCAAAAGCCCTTGGCAAAGGCATTCGGGAAAAGTCACGCTTACGGATACGCGGAAAAAACCGGGCGGGAAAATGAGGGAAAAGTACGCGGAAAAAGCGGGCGGCAGACATATCCCGAAAAAGAAAAAACCTGCAAAGTAAAAATACTTTACAGGCTTAAAATTCAGATGAAAAAGCGCTTGTCGAGCGACCGCCGAAGCGGCTTGCAGACCCCGATCGCGATGAGCATCAGCCCGATCAGAACGCAGGCGGTCAGCGGGTAGAGCGACCAGAAAACGAACCGGCAGCCGACCGTCAGCACGATGAACATCTCGACGAGAACGCTGTAGCCGCCGAGCGCGATGAAAGCCCCGCCGAACACGAAAAGCCGACCTTTTCGCAGGTATTTGCAGAGCGCTGTGACCGCCGTCACGATGAGCCCGGCGATCCCGGCGACAGGGAACGCGAGGGATAAAAACCAGCTCCCGCCGGTCGCAAGATCGATGTATAAAAGGTACAGAATCGCCGCCGCGAAGGCGATCGGCAGGAATATCACCGGGTTCGGTCGGCGGAACCAGAACGGCAGCACAAACGCCGCGTAGCCCGTCGCGAGCCCGCCCGCGACATAGCCCGACCAGACCACCCGACCGTTAAGCCTGAGGTCGGTCATCAGGCAGATGAAGAGCGGGATCAGGAAGATGAAAGTCACGATAAACAGCGCTCCGAAGCGGTTGAAATGGCGCTCGGAAGCCGTAAATTCGGGATATGGCGGCTCCCCTTCCCCTCGTTTGATGTCGGGGTGGAAGACCATCGTCCGGCAGAGCGGACAGACTTTTTCGGAGTCGGCAAGCTCCACTCCGCATTTGACGCAATACATAAAATCACTGCCTTTCTTTAAGCTCTCTTTGGTTAGATTGCACAGTTACATGATGCCCGAGGCGGACAAGATTCCGGAAGAATTCGCGCTCAAGCTCCGGCTCCTCCGACCGCCTGATGAAGTTGATCCGAAGCTCGCCGTTATAGGAGCAAACCGCGCAGTTATAGGGAGCGCGAGCCTGCGGACCGAGTATGAAATCGAAAGCTTTGACATACTTTTTCGCCTCTTCCGGGAGTTCGATTCTTCCTAAATTTGACAGGGTGATGCAGCCCTGCGCCTCCCCGACGCGGTCAAAGACCAGCTTCATGACGATGTTTTTTATAAACAGGGGGACGAGCTTGATGATGAAAAAGCGCTCGGAATTTACATTTTCGGTAAATATTGCCTGCATGTTCTTTGGAGTGATCATCAGCTGCATCTGCCTCGAGACGATGCCTAAAATCTCCTCAAAAGTGTAGTCCCCCATCCTCGGATCGACGCCGACGTTCACCACCATCGCGAAATTGCGGACGGTCTGGCTTGGGAAGAGCCGGCGGAGGTTGACGGGTATCTGAACGCGCACCGGTCGGCGTTTGTCAAGGTTTTTTACTTTACGCTTTTGCAGCCCGATAATCGTTAATATCATTACCGAAGCAAGGTATGCCGTGACGGTGACCCCGAGCCCGCGGCAGTGCTCTGCAAAGGCTTTTTCCGGGATTTTTCCGCAGGTCAGATTTAAAAATCCGTCCTTCTCTTTTATGCCTGTCAAGCGAAATGCCTTGTCAGTCGGACGCTTCGCGCCCACCCTCCCGACGTATTCCGAAAAGCTGTCCTCGAGCTCCTCGGGAGCCGGATATGAGAGCCGGTCGGCGATCCCGAAGGTGCAGGGAAGGGTCACGGAGTAGCGCTTTGAGACGTATTCCGCGATGAGAGTTTTTAAGAAAATCAGCCCGCCGTTGCCGTCCGTCACGGCATGGAAAAATTCTACAGCTATCCTGTTTTTGTAATAAAGTACGCGGATCGCACATTTTCTGACCTCGCCGAAGCGGCGCTTCATGATGGGCTGGCAGCCGTCTTTTTCGATCTCGGGGGCTGATGTTTCTTCAAGATAATACCAGAAAACACCTGCGCGAAGGCGGGAACCGATCAGCGGGAACCTCTTCACCGTGACGTCGAGGGCTTGCTGCATGATGTCGCGGTCTATCGGCTCACTTAAGTCCGCTGAGAGGCGGAAGATGTTGTGCCAGCCTCGCCGCTTTGACGCGGGAAAGATGAGCGCGGCATTGTCAAGACGCGACCAGATTCGCGGGCTGCCGCTTAAGTGCCGATCCAAAAATCCCCCGATTTTTTCATAGTCGCCGCGGTATTCCCGAAGATTGTAGAGGACGTATGCGTGCCAAAGACCGGGGCGGACGATGATCTCGGACCGAAAACCCGCGTCGGTAAGGCGTTTGTGCATGATCTTCGAGTCATCCAAAAGGACCTCGTCGCCACCCGCAAAGATCAGCGAAGGGGGGAAGTCTGCATCTTCATCATCGAAAAAAATAGGCGAAACCTGCGGATTTTTGCGGTCTTCGGCATAGCACTCCGCGAAAAATTTCACGCGCTCGGTAGTCATCGAGGGGTCGATCTCGTTGTTTTCGCGATGCGAACGCCCCGAGAGGGTCAGGTCGGTCCACGGCGAGATCGCGATGATCCCGGCGGGCTGGGGCTTTTTGTGTTCATGAAGTCGAAGGCTCAGGGCGTAGCACAGCCCGCCGCCCGCGCTTTCGCCGCAGAGGACGATCTTATCGTGGGAAAAGCCGCTGTCCACGAGGTAATCATAGGCGGTCTCGGCGTCGTCGACGGCTGCCGGGAAGGGGTTTTCGGGGGCTAAGCGGTAGGCGCAGCAGAATACCCGCATGCCGAACTCGGAGCATAGGACGGTGCCGAAGCCGCGGGCGTACTCGATGTTGCCGCAGGTGTAGCCGCCGCCGTGGAGGTAGAAGATGACCCCGGGTCGCTTTTCGGCGTCGGGAATGAGCCATTCGCACTCGAAATCGGCGAAGGAGCGGCGTTCATGGCGGACGCCGGAGGCATGGGAGGCATAGAGGAAGTCTCCGAGGAGGACATGGGTCTTGCGTGCTGCCGAGAGGGATGATTCGGTCATGAAGCCTTTGAGGTATTTCAGGTTTTGTCTGACAAATTTTTCGGTCATGGTTGATTCCTTTTAGAATACAGAATTGAGATATCAGAAGTCAGATTTTTCGATAAACTTGCAATCGGGACAAGTCAAGTTTAGGATCAAGCCCTTTTTAAAGGGCTTGCAGGGGTCTCGGGGACAGAGTCCCCGAGTCGCCCGTCGCAACGGGCGAAATCCCCGCAAGAGGACGGCGGAAGCCGTCGTCTTGCGGTTTATCGTAATGAGCGCAGGAGGGGGGAATGAAAACAGTCCGGTGGACTGTTTTCATCGGGGGAACCCTCGCCGGGGGTTCCCCCAACA
>CANQYD010000033.1 GCA_947627985.1 uncultured Clostridia bacterium | reverse complement strand
CTAAACTTTTTGCGGACATCTCACCCCCTCCTTTCGGTGTTCAAACGCGCCGCCATCTCCGCTTGCTTGGTCGGGAAAAGATGCGCGTAATTGTAAGTAATATCAATACTTTCGTGACCCACGCGGTCGGCAATCGCCGTCGCGGAAAAGCCCATATCTATTAACAAGCTAACGTGCGAATGCCTTAAATCGTGAATGCGGATTTTCTTCACGCCCGCCGCCCTTGACCCGCGCTCCATCTCCTTTTGAAGATAGCTTTTCGTGATTGGAAAAATCCTGTCGCCGTCGCCGATTTTGTAGAGCGACGTGATATAATCGCGCATCTCGTCTGCCAGAAATTCGGGCATGGTAATCGTCCGATTGCTCTTTTCGGTTTTCGGGGTCGTGATCAAATCCTGACCGTTCAGCCGCTGATACGACTTGCTGATTGTGACCGTCAGCCTGTCAAAATCGAAGTCCGCAGGGGTCAA
Source organism: uncultured Clostridia bacterium (assembly GCA_947627985.1). Lineage (GTDB taxonomy): Bacteria > Bacillota > Clostridia > Oscillospirales > Ruminococcaceae > Faeciplasma. The sequence goes on along the minus strand of CANQYD010000033.1, from coordinate 20,153 downwards.
TGCTAACAATTCACCCTCTCGGATTCCGCACCAGTAGAGCATCTCAAAAGCATAAAAAGACAGCGGTTTATCCATAATCACGTCCGCGAATTTTAAATATTCGTCCTTAGTCCAGAACAGCATTTCGCGGTTTTTCTTTTTGCCCATGCTCCCCGCTTTTACGCACGGGTTTTCCTTGAGATTGTAGTATCGCACGGCATGGTTGAAGATTGCCGACAGCTGATTCTGCACGGTTTTCAGATAGACCGGCGAATATGGCTCGCCGCGTTCGTCCTTAAAATTGATTAACTCGTTTTGCCATTTGATTATCTGTTGCGGGGTGATTTTGCACATTTTCAACCCGCCGAAATATGGCAAAAGTTTGGTGCGGATAATGTGCTCTTTCGTGTGCCAAGTGTTCTCTTTGAGCCGCGATTTCATGTCCTCGGTGTAGTGTTCGACAAAACTTTTGAATGACATATCCAAGTCGGAGTTTGACTTATTGAGCTGCTCGCGCTCCCACGCCTGCGCGTCGCGCTTAGTCGCAAAACCGCGCTTTTGGGTCTGCTTTCGCTCGCCCGTCCAGTCGGTGTAACGGTAGATAACCCGCCACGTCCCTTTTTCCTCTTTGTAGACCGCCATTTACTTCTCCTTTCCGACCCCGCCGTAGCAGAGCTTCTCCTCAAAATACCGCCGGCTGACCCGCCCCGAGATGGTCAGATAGCCCTTTTCCTGTAGTTCCGCGTTGAGTTTTTGCACGATTTTGTAGGCGAATGACTTTGAAACGCCCAGCTCCTGCGCGACCTCCTCAACCCGCATGAATGATTTTTCTGACATAAAAGTCCTCCTTTAAATTTATTTATATCTAAGCTTTTGCGCTTAGTATATTTCTATTATATCAAACATTTTTGTTTAAGTCAATACTTTCGCCGAAAAAATATTATACAATTTTGTTTCATTTTTGCCTTGACATTTCTAAGCAAATCTGCTATACTTATTACAAACTTTAAAGGGAGTTGAAAGCATGGCAATAGGCGAAAGAATAAGGTTTTTCAGGGTTTTGCGGGGCATGACCCAAAAATTTTTGGGGATCAGGGTCGGATTTCCCGAGCGCTCGGCAGATGTGCGACTTGCACAATACGAGACAGGAACGCGCACTCCGAAGGCAGATTTGACGGCTGCGCTCGCAAAAGAGCTGGACGTATCTCCCCGCGCACTCAATGTTCCAGATATTGACACAGAAGTCGGGCTGATGCACACGCTTTTCGCGCTTGAAGATATTTACGGACTTGAACCAAGCTGCGAGGACGGAATTTGCCGCCTTTGGATAAATCTGCATACAGGCGATTCGTCGGTGATGGGCGATTTGCATGAGTGGCTGAAACAGAAAGAGCGGCTCAAGGCAGGTGAAATTTCCAAGGAAGAGTACGACCGCTGGCGGTATAATTATCCGAAGTTTGATACATCGGGGCATTGGCACGCGGTCACGCCGTCGCAGGAAGTGAGCGATATTTTGGTCAGAGAGATTAGGAAAAAATCGAAGAAGAAATAAATAAAAGAGCTAACCGATTTAATCAGTTAGCTCTTACTTTTTGAATAATGAAAAATTGTTGCCAAAACGTTGCCACGGAGGGGTGCGACACTGCTCAAACCGCGTATTTACGCGGGTTTATGAGGTCGGCAGGTCACTCCCACTCAATCGTCGCCGGGGGCTTGGTGGTGACGTCGTAAACCACGCGATTGATGCCCTGAACCTCGCCGACGATTCTTGCGGCGCACTTTGAAAGGATCGGGTAGGGTATCTCCGCGAAATCCGCCGTCATGAAATCCGTGGTCGTGACGGCTCGGAGGGCGAGGGTGTAATCATACGTCCTGCCGTCGCCCATGACGCCTACGGACCGCATATTCGTGAGCACCGCAAAATACTGGTTTATTCCCCTCGCGACGCCGCTCTTTTCGAGCTCCTCTCTGAAAATCGCGTCCGCGTCCCTCAAAATCTCAAGCTTTTGCTCGGTAATCTCACCGATGATCCTGATCGCAAGACCGGGTCCCGGGAAAGGAGGTCTCCACACAAGCTTCTCGGGGAGCCCCAAAGCCGTTCCGAGCGCGCGCACCTCATCCTTAAACAAAAGCCTCAGAGGCTCGATTATCTCTTTAAAATCGACATGATCCGGCAGCCCGCCGACGTTGTGATGGCTCTTGATGACCGCCGCGTCCCCCGCGCCCGATTCGATGATGTCGGGGTATATCGTGCCCTGCGCCAGAAAATCGACTTTACCGATCTTCCCGGCTTCCTCTTCAAAGACCTTGATGAACTCCTCCCCTATCCTCTTGCGCTTGGTCTCGGGGTCGGAAATGCCGTCAAGCCGGGCTAAGAAACGGTCTTTGGCGTTCACGCGTACGAAGTTTATATCCCAATCCTTAAAGGCTTCCTCGACCTCGTCGCCCTCGTTTTTGCGCATGAATCCGTGATCCACAAAAATCGCGGTGAGCTGCCCGCCTATCGCCTTTGACAAAAGCGCCGCCAATACCGAGCTGTCAACGCCTCCCGACAGAGCAAGCAGCACCCTTTTGTCCCCGACTTTTTCACGGATATCTTTGATCGCTGTCTCAGCGTAGCTGCCCATCGACCAGTCGCAGCGGCAGCCGCAGGCGTTCACCAAAAAGCTCTTTATCATCTCGGTGCCGTTTTCGGTGTGGTTGACCTCGGGGTGAAACTGTACCGCATAGAGCTTTTTCTGATGATTTTCCATCGCGGCAACCGGACACACCGGCGTGTGTGATGTGATCTCAAAGCCCGCCGGGGGCTCGGAAATATAGTCGGTGTGGCTCATCCACGTCACCGCATTTTGCGGAAGATTTTTGAATAGGACGGACCGAGCCGCGTTGAAATCGGTCACCGTCTTTCCGTACTCGCTCTTAGGCGCCGTCGCGACCTTCCCGCCCAATGTGTACGCCATAAGCTGGGCGCCGTAGCATATCCCCAAAACCGGAATGCCGAGATCAAATACGCCGGGGTCGATGTGCGGCGAAGTCTCCAAATAGACGGAATTCGGTCCGCCGGTGAAAATTATCCCCGACGGCGAGCGGCGTTTGATCTCCTCTAAATTCGCCTTTTTATAGGGCATGATCTCGCAGTAGACCCCGCATTCGCGCACTCTTCTTGCGATCAGCTGATTGTACTGACCTCCGAAGTCGATGATAAGTATCTGCTGATAGGACATAGCTTTCTCCTTTATATAAATGATTTTTATTCCGCATTTTGGGGATTTTCGCCTTCGTGCATCACCCCCGAGTCGTCAAACCATACGCCGGTTGTGCGGCAGTTTTCGTTCATGAGATCGATTATCTGCCGATACCTCGTCGGGTAGCTTCCCTGATCCTCCAAGACAAGATTTGCCTTGTAGTTTTTGATGAATACCGGGTGAAGCCGAAGTTCCTTAAAGCCCGATTTGTCAGCCGTGATGTCAAAGACTGCGCTCAGCCCGTCGATATCGTCGTCAATGTGCCAAAAGATCAGGTTTCCGATGGAGTAGATGATCGGCTTGCCGCTGTAAAATTCGATGGGCTGGAGGGTGTGGCTGTGTCCGCCGACGACGATATCAGCGCCCGCGTCGATGAATTTTTTGGACATGGTCTTCTGATAGTCGCTGACGGTGAAGGTCTCCTCGGTGCCGGCATGCAGAAAAACGATGAGCACGTCGCAGAGGGTGTCGTAGTCGTAAAGCCGCTCTATAAAGTCGTCCGCGGATTCGCTGTCAGGCTCGCCTATGCAGTTTATTCCGGGGTGCTCCTCGCCTGCCGTGCAGTCGGGCGAGAGATATACTTTATTTGCTCCCACAAAGCCGAATTTTATGCCGTCGCGCTCGATGATGGTAAGGTCGGAAGCTTCATCGATATCCCGACCTGCTCCGAAGTATTCGATACCGTAACCGGAAAGATTTGTAAAGGTGTCCAAAAGCGCGTCGGTGCCAAAGTCGCGGGTGTGATTGTTGGCAAGATTCACGGCGTCGACGCCCGCGTTTTTAAATCCCTCAAGCATTTCGGGAGGAGTTCTGAAGCCGTAGCCTTCACGCTTTTCCGACACTCCCCTCTCGCTGACGCAGGTCTCAAGATTTACTATAGAGATGTCGGCTGTGCGCATGATGTCGGATATATCTTCCCACGGATAATCAGCCGAACGGGACTTCGCAAAGTCATAGAATTCGCCGTCTACCGACGTATCTCCGCCGATACATATATGAACCAAACCGTCGCCGGTATCGGGGTCGGGCTCGGGGGGATAATCATCGGCAGAAACATCGATATCGGTATTTTCATCGGGCAAGGGGTCGGTGAAGAGCTGCTCGGGCTCTGATGTGAGCTCGGCGGCGGGCTCGGTCGCGGGGGGATTCACCGTGAAAAGAGGCGAATTGGGATCGGTCGCGGGCAAAGTAGTCTCGGGAACCGTCGCCGAAACGGGCAGCTCGGGCGTGCGTTCGCGGGAGACGCGGAGGTAAATTCCGGCAGCCGCCGACAGCGTGAACACGACGGCAAAGAGCAGGACGACCCATCTGTGCTTCATCTTATCCCTCCTTGGTGATATTTTTGTTATTATAGCATGTTTGGGGCGGTTTGTCAAATGGTAGAGGGTGGGAGATGTGGTCGAAGCGACCACATCAAGAGGACAGAAGTCAGATATCGGATTGTCAGAATTTCAAGGTGTCGCTTGCAGCGACGTTTTAAAAATAGTGAATAATGGGTGCAGAATGGACACTCCCATGGTGGGGATTAGAGGATAGAGAGGTGACTTTTACCTGCTGCTTCTGATGATGGTTGGGAGTGGAACCCAGCCCCTGCACCCAGCCTTCTGCGCCCTACCGACCCCGGTAGGAGCAGAGGGTACGGGGCGAAGCCCCCGGCGCCGAAGGTGCCGGCTTCCACGGCTTTGCCGTGGAAGCGACCGCGCTCGCGCGCGGTCGGGCTTCGCCCGGCGTGCCCGTAGGTCACGCAGAGGTCAGAAATCAGAACACAGAGGTCAGATTCTGTCCCCCACCTCAGACCGCACTTTGTCCCGCCACGGTTCCCTTCACAAAATCTGTCCTCTGACATCTGTCTTCTGCCTTCTGACTTGACTTCCCCCGCATTTTATAGTAAAATATCCTCGGAGGCGGTATTATGGCGAGATTCTTTGTCGAAAATCCGGCGCTTGGCGGCGCTTTTTCCATCGTCGGCAGCGACGCGCGGCACATCGGCAGAAGCCTGCGCATGCGTGTGGGCGAACAGATAAGCGTGGTCAGCGGCGGTCTTGAGCACGTCTGCATACTCGAAAAAATCAGCGACGGGGAGGTCATCGCCCGGATCGTCTCGACCACGGACTCCCGCGAGCCGAACATCTCCCTGACCCTCTTTCAGGCGCTACCGAAGCTCGATAAGCTCGAAAACATCATTCAGAAATCGGTGGAACTCGGTGCCTCACGGATCGTCCCGGTGCTGACCGAGCGCTGCATAGCGCGTCCCGATCCCGAAAAATTTTTGGGACGTCTGCCGCGGCTCATGAAGATCTCCGAAGCTGCAGCAAAGCAGTCGGGGCGGGGAATTATACCCGAAATTACGGGAATAATAGGCTTTGAAGAATGCCTGAAAATGCTTGCGGATTGCGATCTCCCCCTCTTTTGCTACGAAAAATCGGGAGGAAAGCGTCTTACTGAAATTTCCTTTTCGAGGATAAATTCGGTAGGACTCCTCATCGGTCCCGAAGGCGGATTTTCAGAAAAAGAGGCAAAATCCGCAGAAAATGCGGGCGCCTTGCAGATCTGGCTCGGCGACAGAATCTTAAGATGCGAGACGGCTCCGGTGGCGGCGATCGCGATCATCATGTCGCTGACAGGCAATATTTAACAGATTTTCGTCGGACATGCAAAAATTTGTCTGAAAAATAAAAAATTCTCTTGCATTTTTTTGAGAGATATGGTATACTGATTATAAATACTGCGAAAGGATTTGAGATTATGGCTAATATTCTGAAGATTGTGCTGGGAATAGGCGCTGCCGCTGCGGCTGCCGCGGTTGCCGTCGCCATCGCGACCAAGACCGACAAAGAGGACGAGTGCACCTGCGACGAGTGTCTTGATGACGCTTTGGACGACGCCGAGAACGCCGCCGAGGACCTCAAGGACGCCGCTGAAGACGCCGTCGAGGAGCTTAAAGATGACGCGGAAGACGTTGCCGACGACGTCGACGACATTTTCGACGATCTCGATGACGAAGGCGTCGGCTCAGGCGAGGCACTCAAGGAATCGGTAAATAATATAATCAACGGGCTGATCGGCGGTATTGCCGTCGCCTCGGAAAAGGTTTCCGACCTTGCCGGAAGGTTTGCGGATTACATGTCCGACAAGCTGGACGCAAGAAGCCTCGGAGGATACGATGAGGAGCTTGATTTCGGCGATTTTTCGGGCGATGATGATGACGGCGACTCCCCTCTTGAAGAGGCCGGCGAGGAGCTGAAGGACGCCGCAAGCGATGTCGCGGAAAATGTCAAGGACGCGGCTCAGGACGTGGTCGACGACATCAAGGACGCCGCGAGCGATATCAAAAAGGAATTTGACGAGTAAAAGATGATTACAAATCCCCGCTTCCGGCGATTGTCGGAGGCGGGGGCTTTTAGACGGTAGATGTTAGAGGTTAGAAGATAGATGCTGCGCCCGGCTTTAAGTGGGACAAGGCAAAAAGGTTTTGCCCCGCTTTTCCTCAAGTGAACAAGCCGGTTTTGCAGCCAATCGCACTTCGCAATCAAAAACGTGAGATTGCTCGTGCTCTTGGACAAAACCCCGCGTGTTACCGCGGGCGGGTTCCAAGGGCGGAGCCCTTGGTCGCGCTCCGCAGAGCGCGAAACCCTTGCAAAAAGGACAGCGAAAGCTGTCCTTTTTGCTTTTAATTGCCTTCAAAGAAGGGGACGAAGTCGCCCGGAGCCGAGCGAAGCGAGGCGGGGAAGCCCCTCCCCCTTTAGGGGGAGGGGGTTGGGGGGAAAGATTTTGGGAAAATGGTTTAAGGGGAGAACCCCTTTGCAAAAAGGGTTCTCCCCTCGGATTTGCCGAGCGCAGCTCGGCAAAACAGCAGCGCAAGCAGAAAAAGTGCTTTGTGCCGCATAGCTTGGGAAATAAGGCAAGCCTTGATAATAACAAGTGTCACAAAACCTCCACCTCCTTGGCTAAAAGGTACTCACTTGAGCAAAAAGTGAAATAAAAGGTTCCCCGCCCTCTCCTACCCATAGTTAAAAGGTATTCGTTCATTTTCCCGCTGGAAAATGAACTCATGCTGTTTTAAGCCCCCACCCCGGCAAAACTTGTGCAGACCCGTATGGAGTGCAGCCCCTCCCCAAGGAGGGGTCGGACCTTGGCTCCGGGTTCGGTGCCCCTACCCGACCTTGATAGTCGCTGAAGGCTCCGGGCGAAGCCCGACCGCGCGCGAGCGCGGTCGCTTCCACGGCGAAGCCGTGGAAGCCGGCACCGAAGGTGCCGGGGGCTTCGCCCCGTACCTTCTGTTCCTACCCGGGTTGGTAGTGAGCAGGAAGGCTGGGTGCAAGGGTTGTGTGCCACTGCCAAACATTGTGAGGAGCAGGAGGTAAAAGTCAGGAATCTATCCTCTACCTCCTAACCTCTATCCTCTGCGTGACCAGCGGGAGCAGGGCGAACCCCGTCCCTCCCCTTTCACACTCTCCCCACCCCGCTGCCATGAAAAATCCCACCCCTCCCCTTGCATTTTTCCCCGCGCCGTAGTATAATAGACCCAAACCCAAGGGAGGCATAGTATGAAAAAAATCAAAATTTTTGCGATGATTTTTGCGGCTTGCGTCGCGATGAGCGGGTGCGGAGCCGGAGAGGAGGAAATTTCTGTGAGAGATGTTAAAATCAGGGCTGATAATTTCAAGACCCTCGGTCGCGTTTATTTCGATGATGACGCGGCTTGCTGCGCGCTTTCCGGCACCGGTCTCGAATTCTCATTCACCGGTACCGAGTGCACCGTGACCGTCGAGGGCGACAGCATGGCAGGTCCCGGAAATGCCGACAGCAACGCAAGAATCGGCATCTATCTAAACGGCGAACGTGTCGTGGACGACATGATCGATCAGCCGAGCGAGACCTACGAGGTCCTCAGAACCGATATTGAGACCGAGGCGCAGATAAAGATCGTCAAGCTGTCCGAATCCGCAAATTCGACATTTCGGATCACCGGGATCACCCTGAACGGCACGGCGCCGAAGCCTGTCGAAAATAATCAACATCTTATCGAATTCATCGGCGACTCCATCACCTGCGGGTACGGGGTAGATGACCCCGACCCCAACCACCACTTCTCCACCCGAACCGAGGACTGCACCAAGGCATATGCCTATAAAACCGCCGAAAAACTGGGCGCGGACTACAGTCTCGTGTCCTACAGCGGCTACGGGATCATCTCGGGATATACCGGCGGGGACGAGCCCCTCAGCGCCCAGACGGTCCCCCAATACTACTCAAAATACGGCTACAGCTGGTCCAAAAACGACAGCTTCGACCCCGCCTCGGTCGAGTATGATTTCAAACGCCAGCCCGACGTGGTCGTCATAAACCTCGGCACCAACGACTCAAGCTACTGCCGGAATATCCCGGAAAGATGCGAGGTATATAAATCCGCCTACGTCGATTTTCTCAAGGATATCAGGAAAAATAATCCGGACTCGACCATCATCGTTGCTCTCGGGATCATGGGTCAGGAGCTCTACAGCTACGCCGAGCAGGCAGCCGCCGATTACACCGCTGAGACCGGGGATACGAATATCGCGAGCATGATGTTTGACAATCAGAATCAGCAGACCGACGGGGTCGCCGCGGATTGGCACCCGACGGAATCCACCCACGACAAAGCCGCCGAGAAGCTGGCGGGGTTCATCAGGGAAAAGATGGGCTGGTAAAGGAGGAAAATTATGACAAGAGAGGAAGCTTGGGCGCTCCTTCGGGAGTTCAATTCCGACCCGTTCCATTTAAAGCACGCGGTCACGGTAGAAGGCGTAATGCGTTGGTTTGCAAACGATTATAATCACCCCGACGAGGTCGATCTCTGGGGGATCGTGGGGCTTTTGCACGATCTCGATTTTGAAAAATATCCCGATCAGCACTGCATAAAGTCGCAGGAGATCATGCGTGAAAGAGGCATAGACGAAGTCATCGTCAGGGCGACGGCAAGCCACGGCTACGGGATCACCGTCGATATCAAGCCGGAGAGCGACATGGAAAAGGTGCTCTTTGCGGTGGACGAGCTGACCGGGCTGATTTACGCCTGCTCGCTGATGAGACCGTCAAAGAGCGTTCAGGACATGGAGCTCAAGTCGGTCAAAAAGAAGTTCAAGACCCCGAATTTCGCGGCAGGCTGCTCGCGCGAAGTGATCGAGCGCGGCGCCGAGATGCTCGGGATAAGCCTCGACGAGCTCATCGAGAAGACCATTTTGGCGATGAGAAGCTGCGAGGAGAAGTATAACGGGGAGATTGAATAGGCTGATTTTTCGTCTTTTCCAAGACGTATCCGGGAGTGTACAAATCGCCCTCTTTATCCTCACTAATTAAATCTGTCACCAACGGTGACACCTTGAAATTCTGACAATCTGACTTCTGACTTCTGTCCTCTTGATGTGGTCGTTTTGACCACATCTGACGTATCCCCCGCCCCGGTTTTCGGTATCAGCGCGCCCCTAAAATTCCGAAATAAAAAACACTCTTCGCTGCAAAAGCGGCGGAGAGTGTTTTTTGATATCTATCCCCCGACTTTCTCACTTAGCTTTTCCCTTGCCTCGTCCGGCATGATGTAATAAAATGTCAGGACATCGTCGGGGACGGGGAAGCCGGGCAAAACGCTGTCGGAAATGACATCTTGAACGCAGGAGCTGTCGCGGAAAGTCGTAACGGTCTCGATGAGCTCATACTCCCGCTCGTCGGCGGGGTCTTGCCCGTAAAGAAGCGTTTTTTCCTGATAAATCAGCAGCTGATACTCGAGCTCCGAGCCCTCCGGCAAGCCTTCCGCAGGCTCCCAATCCGAAAAATCCGCCAGACGGTTCGCTTCCTCGGAATCTTCAACCGTATTTATCAAACTTCCGTCGGTCGCGAATAAATCTCGATCCTGAGCTTCTTTTTCCCCTCGTTTCCCCCGGCGCAACCCGTCAGCAGAATAATGCAAATAAATAAGCCGATTAACTTCTTCATGAGCTTCTCCCCGGCTTTTTGATGATTTTCGCCTTAAGTATATCATACAAAAAAGGGACAGTCAAGCAGAAAATGAAAGTCATTTATTTTTTAAATTGATTATTTACCCGAGCATAATCCTCACCGTCACCGCCGAGAAAATAAATGCCGCGAGGTCGCCGGCAAGGGCTGAGATCAACGCCGCCTTCGGCTTTTTTGACTTTACTGCGGCAAAGTAGACGGCTACGGTATAAAACGTAGTTTCGGAGGACGCACATAATGTCGAGGCTACTCTTCCGGGGAAGCTGTCGGGTCCGCATTGGCGCAAGGCGTCCTCCAAAAGCGCGATGGCGCCGCTACCCGAAATCGGTCTTAAAATAGCGAGCGGAAGGCACTCCGCCGGAAATCCGAGCTTCACGGCAAGCGGCGTCAAAATCCCCGTCAGCCAATCCAAAACGCCGGAAGCACGAAGCATCGACACAGCAAGCATCAGCAGGCAGAGCGTCGGCAAAAGATCGATCGCGACTTTGAGATTTTCCCTCGCGCCCTCGCAAAATGCAGATACGATGTCCACCCGCTTATATGCCGCATAGGCGAATGCGAAGACGGTCACTCCGAGCAAAATTACCGAGCTAACGTCCATGGGTGAGCGCCTTTGCGGTCAGGACGGCGACCGTCACGGAAATGGCGGAGACGATGATCACACACGGCAAAATCTCCATCGGATTTTCACTGCCCAAAGCCGAGCGGATCGCCGAGACCGTCGTCGGGATCAGCTGGAGCGAGCAGGCGTTGATGACCGCAAGGAGGGTCAGGTTAGCTGACGTGCGAACCCCGGGGCGCTCCTCAGCCTCGATTTTTTTCATCGCGTCGAGCCCCAAGGGGGTCGCGGCGTTTCCGAGCCCCAAAAGGTTTGCGGTGATGTTTAATGAGATCGCCTCCGCGGCTTCTCCGTCTTTTTTAATTCCCTTGAATATTTTGCAGATGAGCGGTTTCATAGTTTTGGTTAATTTTTTTGCTGCGCCCGATTTTTCAAGCAAATTAAGTATTCCTCCCCAAACCGCCATGCTGCCGGCAAGGGTGATTACAAGCTTTAAAGCGCTCTCACCGCAACCTGTTACAGCGGCGGCGCAAAGTGCCTCCGTATGCGCTTTAACGGAATAGCACGCCGCAGTAAATATCAAAAAACATAGCAAATAACCCACTATTTTGCCTCCTTTTACTGTTTTTTTGTAGAATTTGCAGTATTGACAAACGGAATAAAGTATGGTAATATGTCACAAAAGGATATTTTATTTACTACTTGTAAGAGTTGGCGATTATGTTAATTCCCGCCGGAGGAATTTTCAGGAATTTTTTCGACGGATTTCGAGGATTTATTACTGAAGTCGCAAACAAAAAATGATTTTTCATCAAGGAGGACCCGCTATGAAATCCACAGGAATCGTAAGAAAAGTTGACGAGCTCGGAAGGATAGTTGTCCCGATGGAGCTCCGCAAGACGCTCGACATCAAGGAGAAGGACCCGATTGAGATCTTCACCGACGGCGACAACATCGTGCTCAGAAAGTTCAGCGACAGCTGCATCTTCTGCGGCAGCAACGACGACGCCATCCGCTACGAGGGCAAGATCGTCTGCAAATCCTGCCTTGACAAGCTCAAGAAGGAGTTCTGATTCATAGGGATACTATAAGCTATTCCCGAAGGAAAAGAAATATTCCGACCCCACCTGACGAGGTGGGGTTTGCTTATATAAAAAGAGGACCGCTTAGGCAGTCCTCTTGTTTTTTATGCAGTATTTTCGGCATAACTCAATGCCTCTCCTCCTCGTCCACAAACCTCTCGCAGAACCTTGCCGCAAAAGCCGGTTCCTCGCCTGCGGCGTAGAGGTGGGAGATGTCGCCGAAGCTCTGGCATCTGAAAATCGCTATGCCTTCCTCGCGTTCCTCGGTGTACAGTGTCGTCACCGACGTCGGAGCCGCGCAGAAATTCTGCGCCAAGATAACCGGGGAAATGCCGAGCATATGCCCTAAAATCTGGCATTCTATACCGAAATGGCAGAAAAATACTATCGTGTCGCGGTTGGGATTTATCGCCTCATAATACCTCCCGCACCGCTTATATCCGTGCATTTCGAGGAGCCGGTCGAGGCTGTCGGTGACATTTTTGAAGAGCTCGGGATAGTTTCCCGCGCGCATGAAATCGATCTCCTTGAACTTCACGGGGTCGTAGAGCTCATCAACCTTGGTGTAAAAACTTGGGAGGAAATCCCAGCAGATCTCCGGCTCGTCGCGACCCGGCACCAGCACTTTGCAGTAGTAAAATTCCTTCAGCCACTCGCATATTTCAGCCTCGCGACCCATTTTCTCCAGCGTCGCCTTGGCGGTGTCCTTTGCCCTGCCGAGCGGCGAGCAGTAAAACGCCTTGACATCGAGCTTTGCGATCCTTTCGGACAGCAGCTCGGCTTCCCGCCAGCCCTTTTCGGTGAGGCTGTCGATGGCGTAATCGGGGTCGCCGTGGCGAATGATGAGAAGTCTCATTTTGTCAGCTCCTTGATATTGATTGTATATTACGGCTTAACGCGGGAGAGGGGTTTGGCGGTAGAGGAAGGTCCGGGCGAAGCCCGTGCGCCGAAGGCGCACCGCCGCCGCAGGCGGCGCGTCGCGCGAAGCGCGACGGGGCTTCGCCCGGCAGCCCCGCCTCGCAGACAGCCCGCAGAGAGAAAGCGGCATATCCTCGCCGTCGAGAATCTTGCAAAGACGCGAATATATCCCGCCGTAGGTAAGCGGCTCTTCCCCTGTTTTTGTCAGGTCGGGGATCAGGCATTTTCCCGAATAATCTAAGCGCTCGGCAATCATTTCCCAGCTCTTCGGGGTCTGACCCAAGCCGTGCAAAAATACTTTTGTCATTTATTTTCCGGCTTTTTGTAGCCGTTCAGCGCAAGCTTGAGATACTGTCCCGTGTAGGATTTTTCGTTCTTCGCGACTTCCTCCGGCGTGCCGGTGGCGATGACTTTCCCGCCTCTTACGCCTCCCTCGGGACCGAGGTCGATGATGTGATCGGCGCACTTTATAACATCAAGATTGTGCTCAATGACAAGCACGGTGTTGCCCGCGTCGGCAAGCTGCTGGAGCATGTCGATGAGCTTCGAGACGTCGTCGGCGTGAAGTCCCGTCGTAGGCTCGTCGAGGACATAGATAGTCCTGCCCGTCGCGCGTCTTGAAAGCTCCGTCGCAAGCTTCACCCTCTGGGCTTCTCCTCCCGAAAGGGTTGTGGACGGCTGCCCGAGCTTGATATACCCGAGACCCACGTCCCGCATGGTCTTTATCTTGCGGTATATTTTCGGCATGTTCTCAAAGAACCCGCAAGCCTCCTCGACGGTCATATCGAGGACCTCGGCGATGTTCTTGCCCTTATAGCGCACCTCGAGCGTCTCGCGGTTATAGCGCTTTCCCTTGCAGACCTCGCAGGGGACGTAGACGTCGGGAAGAAAATGCATCTCGATCTTCAGAATGCCGTCGCCCGAGCATGCCTCGCACCTTCCCCCACGGGTGTTGAAGGAGAATCTGCCGGCTGTATATCCCCTCTTTTTCGACTCCTGAGTCATCGCAAATAGGGTCCTGATGTCGTCGAAAACGCCGGTGTATGTCGCGGGATTTGAGCGCGGGGTTCTGCCGATCGGCGACTGGTCGATGTTGATGATCTTGTCGAGATATTCAAGCCCCTCGATCCTTTTGAATTCGCCCGAGACGGTGTGCGCCCGATTCAGCTTGTTTGCAAGTTCTTTATAAATAATGTGATTAACAAGGCTCGACTTGCCCGACCCCGAGACCCCCGTCACGCAGGTGAACGTCCCGAGCGGAATCGCAACGTCAATCCCGCGCAGGTTGTTTTCCTTGGCTCCGATGACTTTTAAGAAATTGCCGGTGCCCTTTCTTCTCTTTTCGGGTATCGGTATACTGCGCTTGCCGCTCAGGTACTGACCCGTAATCGACTTTTCGCATGCCATGATCTCCTCCGGCGTTCCCGCGGCGACGATCTCCCCGCCGTGAATTCCCGCTCCGGGTCCGACGTCAACGATATAGTCCGCCGCGAGCATCGTCTCCTCATCGTGCTCGACGACGATAAGCGTATTCCCGAGGTCTCTTAGGCGCTTTAATGCCTCGATAAGCTTTGAGTTATCCCTTTGGTGGAGCCCGATGGAGGGCTCGTCAAGGATATATAATACCCCCATCAGCATGGAGCCGATCTGCGTGGCGAGCCGTATTCTCTGGCTCTCGCCTCCCGAAAGCGTCGAAGATGAGCGGGAGAGCGTCAGATAATCAAGACCGACATTTTTTAAGAAGCTGAGGCGGGAGCGAATCTCCTTTAAAATCTGCGCGCCGATCAGCTTTTCGCGATCTGACAGCTCCAAGGAATCGACAAAATCGAGGGCGTCGGAGACCGACATCTTCGTGAATTCCGCGATATTTTTCCCGCCGACAGTCACCGCGAGGCTCTCCTTTTTGAGCCTGTCCCCGTGGCAGGTGCGGCACTTCACGTCGGACATATATTCCTCGATCTTCGCCTTTGTGACGTCGCTGTCGGAGGATTTGTAGCGGCGCTCGAGGTTGTTTATGACCCCTTCAAACGGGGTGATCCAGTATCCCCCGCCCCACTCTTCGGGTCGCTTGAATTTCAGCTTCCTCGAGCCGGTGCCGTAGAGGAAGATGTCGATGGCGTCCCTATCTAAGTCCTTTACCGGCGTGTCGAGGGAGATGCCGAATTCCTCCGAGATGGCGTTATAATACATCATCGTCATCGACCCGGGCTCTACCGTGTTCCAGCCGTCGGCTCGGATTGCTCCCTGCCTTATAGTCAGGTCGTCGTTAGGGATCACGAGCCTCTCATCGACCTTTCTGAACACCCCGAGACCGGTGCAGTCGGGACATGCTCCGAAGGGATTATTAAAGGAAAACATTCTCGGCGCGAGCTCTTCCACCGAAATGCCGTGGTCGGGGCAGGCATAATTCTGGGAAAACAAAAGCTCTTCCCCGTCGATGACGTCCACCCCGACAAGCCCGCCGGAAAGCCCGGTGACGGTCTCGACGCTGTCGGACAGTCTCGATCTTATATCCGGCTTGATGACGAGCCTGTCCACGATGATCTCTATGTTGTGCTTTTTGTTTTTGTCCATCGTGATCTTTTCTGACAGATCATATGTGATACCGTCTACCCGAACCCGCACATAGCCGGATTTGCGGGCGTTTTCGAGGTCTTTCTGATATTCGCCCTTCCTGCCTCTGACGATCGGCGCCAGAAGCTGGATTTTCGTGCCCTCGGGAAGGGCGAGTATCTGATCCACTATCTGATCCACTGACTGCCGCTCGATGGGTCTGCCGCAGACGGGACAGTGGGGTATGCCTATTCTTGCGTACAATAGACGCAGGTAATCATAGATTTCGGTGACGGTGCCGACGGTGGAACGGGGGTTGTTGGAGGTGGTCTTCTGGTCGATCGAGATAGCCGGGGAAAGCCCGTCTATCGAATCGACGTCCGGCTTGTCCATCTGTCCTAAAAACATTCTTGCGTAGCTTGAAAGGCTCTCGATATAGCGGCGCTGACCGTCGGCAAAGATGGTGTCGAAGGCAAGGCTCGACTTTCCCGAGCCGGAAAGCCCCGTGAATACGATCAGCTTATCCCTCGGGATCGTGAGGTCGATATTTTTTAAATTATGCTCCCTCGCGCCCTTTATTACGATTTCATTTGATGACATATATTACCTCTCCTTGATTTTCGGCTCGGGAAAGTCCCGGGGCGAAGCCCCTCCCGGGCGCGAAGCGCCCGGGACCCCCGCCGCCCGAAGGGCGGCGGGGGGTCGCTCGGCGAAGCCGAGCGACGGGGATTCGCCCATGTTCGGTCACTTTGCCTTGGTTCCCCTCGAGTCGTATTGCCTCAGTTCTGCTATTTTGTCCCTGTAGTATGCAGCCTGCTCGAAGTTTAGCTGCTTGGCGGCTTCCTTCATCAGCTTTGTCATCTTGTCGATCATCTCAAGCCGCTCCTTCTTGGAATACTTCTTGAGGTCCTTGTTTGAGGTCTCCTTGGTGGTGATCTCGATGACGTCGCGAATGCCCTTTATGATCGTTTTCGGGATTATCCCGTGCTCCTCGTTGTAGCGGTTCTGAATATCGCGGCGGCGCTCGGTCTCGGTGATGGCTCTTTCCATCGACCCGGTGACGCTGTCGGCGTACATGATGACCTTGCCTCCCGCGTTTCTTGCGGCGCGTCCGACCGTCTGGATAAGCGAGCTTTCTGATCGCAGGAAACCCTCTTTATCCGCGTCAAGAATAGCTACCAAAGACACTTCCGGAAGATCGAGACCTTCCCTTAAAAGATTTATTCCGACCAAGACGTCAAACTCTCCGAGCCGAAGGTCTCTGATTATCTCCATGCGCTCGATGGTGTCGATTGAGTGATGCATGTAGCGGACTTTTATCCCCAAGTTGCGGAAGTAGTTTGTCAGGTCCTCAGCCATCTTGACCGTAAGCGTCGTCACAAGAGTGCGCTCGTTTTTCTCGGCGCGCTGGTTGATCTCCAAAACAAGATCCTCTATCTGACCCTGAGTGGGTCGGACTTCGATCAGGGGGTCCAAAAGCCCGGTAGGACGGATTATCTGCTCCACTATCGCCTCGGAATGCTCCTTTTCAAAGGGTCCGGGGGTCGCGGATACGAATATCGCCTGATTTACATGGGAGTAGAATTCATCGAAGGTAAGAGGTCGGTTGTCAAGAGCCGACGGAAGCCGAAAGCCGTATTCAACGAGCGTTTCCTTCCTCGCACGGTCGCCCGCAAACATGCCTCTCACCTGCGGAAGCGCAACGTGTGATTCATCGACGATGAGCAAAAAATCCTTCGGGAAGAAGTCCAAAAGCGTAAACGGAACGGCTCCCGGCTCTCTTCTTGCGAGCACGCGGGAGTAATTCTCGATACCCGAACAGAATCCCACTTCTTCGAGCATCTCCATGTCGTATTTGACGCGCTGTTCGATCCTCTGAGCCTCGATGAGTTTATCCTGCGAGCGGAAGAATTCCACCCGCTCCCGCATTTCGGCTTCGATATCCTCGATCGCAGCGTGAAGCTTTTCTTTTCCGGTGATGTAGTGCGACGCCGGGAAAATCGGCACATGCGCAAGGCTTGATATGACCTCCCCCGTCACGACGTTGATCTCGTTGATCCTATCGACCTCATCGCCGAAAAATTCGACCCTGATAGCGGTATCGGTGGACCCGACGGGGAATATCTCGACGACGTCCCCGCGTACCCGAAAGCGGTTTCTCTGAAAATCGACGTCGTTGCGCTCGTACTGGATCGAGACGAGCTCGGAAAGAAGTTCGTCGCGGGATTTTGTCATCCCCTGACGGATGGAGACGATCTGGTCGCGGTATTCTTCCGGATCGCCGAGGGAATATATGCAGCTGACCGAGGCGACGATGATGACGTCCCTGCGCTCGGATAAAGCAGCCGTGGCTGAATGCCGAAGGCGGTCGATCTCGTCGTTGACGTCGGAATCCTTTTCGATATAGACGTCGGTGGAGGGGATATACGCCTCGGGCTGGTAATAATCATAATAAGATACAAAAAATTCCACTGCGCTGTCCGGGAAAAATTCCCTGAATTCGGAGCAAATCTGCGCAGCAAGGGTCTTATTCGGTTCGAGGATAAGCGTGGGACGGTTCACCCCGGCGATGACATTTGCGATGGTGAAAGTCTTGCCGGAGCCGGTCACGCCCATCAGTGTCTGGGCTCTCTTGCCCTCGTTGATACCCTTCACGAGCTCGGCTATAGCCTGCGGCTGGTCGCCGGTGGGTTTGAAGGGGCTCTTTACTTCAAAGTGATCCATGGTAGCCTCGATGTGAACATTTGTTTCTTTTATTATAGCATATGTGGTGGGGGTTGTCAAGATGGTGGGGGAAATCCTTTGGCTCTTACCCTTTCCCCCAGCCCCCTCCCCCTTTTAGGGGGAGGGGGCTCCGCTTGACTATAAATCTGCGCAAGCTTCTCCGGGGGTGGGGGTCTGCTTTAAACAGCATATCAAATTTCCGCTGCGGCGGGAATTTGATATACCTTTTGGCAAAGGGTGCGGCGGGTTTGGGGTCTTGCGTATTATCAAAGCTTGATTTGTTTCCCATGCTTGCAGCACAAAGCATTTTTGCAACTGCACTGCTATTTCGCCTCGCTGCGCTCGGCTATGTGGGGCACCCCTGCGGGGTTCCCCATGCCCCTCCGGCTTGCCC
This sequence comes from uncultured Clostridia bacterium, assembly GCA_947627985.1. GTDB lineage: Bacteria > Bacillota > Clostridia > Oscillospirales > Ruminococcaceae > Faeciplasma. The sequence goes on along the minus strand of CANQYD010000033.1, from coordinate 1,706 downwards.
TCTCCCCCAGCCCCTCTCCCTGAAGGGAGAGGGGGCATTTGAGCCTCGCTTCGCTCGGCTGTGGGGCACCCCTGCGGGGTTCCCCACGCCCCTCCGGCTTCGGGCGACTTCGTCGCCCTCTTTGAAGGCGATTTTACCGCAAGATTATGCCCTATCGGTCATAATCTTGCGCTGAGGGGATTTCGCGCTCTGCGGAGCGCGACCAAGGGCTCTGCCCTTGGATTCCGCAAGCCCTTTAAAAAGGGCTTGATCCTAAACTTGCCTTGTCCCGTTTAGGGCTGAGTGCAGAATCAGAATCCGACTTCCACCCTCCGTCACTCTGTCATCTGCTTCAGCGCCTGCGCAAGCTGGTCGGGGCAGGACGTGTTCTTCATGCCGCACTTCGTGTTCTCAAGCTTCGCTATGACGTCCTCCACCTTCATGCCCTTGACAAGCTGCGAAATCCCTTTCAGATTGCCGTTGCAGCCGCCGATAAACTCCACCTTCTCGATGATCCCGTCCTCAACCGTCACGTTTATCTGCTTCGAGCAGGTGCCTTTTGTCTGATACTGAATTTCCATATTTTGTTACTCCTTTTCCGCGGGCAAGCCGCATTTTTTAATATATTTATTTAAAATATTTATCGATAAACCCTGGCTCGGGGGCTCTGAATTCCCTGCCGGAGAGATACTTAAGGGGCGATTTCGCATCATCTATCTCAAAACAGAGCTTGTAAGCGCATAAGAGCTGGCTTTTTTCCTTATATTTCCTGTTAGGTTCGTTGCGACAGTACTTACCGTCACCGAGAAGCGGGCAGCCGATATATGCCATATGCGCCCTGATTTGGTGGGTTCTTCCTGTCACGAGCTCGACCTCGCAGAGAGACAAATCCCCCGAAATTTTGAGGACTTTGTACCGCGTGACTGCGGTTTTTGAGCCCGGCGTGCGCTCTTTTCGGACCGTGACGGTGTTGTCGCGGGAGTTTTTTTCGAGATACCCGACGATCTCGCCCTCCCGCTCTCTCGGGGTGCCGACCGTCACGCACAGGTAGGTTTTTTTGATCTTCCGGGCTTTGATCAGACGATTCAGTTCGCGCAGACTCTCGGCATTTTTGGCACATATTACCAGCCCCTCGGTATTGCGGTCGATTCGGTGCGCAGGTGCCGGGGCAAAGCTGTTTTCCGCGTCGGGATCATATTCCCCGGAGATTCGCAGGTAATCTTTCACACGATTTATAAGCGTATCCGGCTCGCCGGAGTCATCGTCATGAACCAAAAGACCCGCGGGTTTGAGGGCGATCAGAATATTCCTATCCTCAAAAATTATCTGCGGCTTTTCAAGCGGCACCGAGGGAACCCGGCGCGCAGACGGTACTGCGAAAAATTCGTCGGGAATGAAGAGCCGCAGGACGTCGCCCTCGCAAAGGCGGTCGGAGATTTCGCAGCGCTTGCCGTTCAGTTTGACGTCTTTTTGGCGGATAAATTTGTACATTTTGCCGCTCGGAAGCGACGGCAAAGCCTTCCGCAGAAACCTGTCGAGCCGCTGTCCAGCGTCGTTTTTGCCGATCACGATTTCTCTCATGCCGACCCTCCTTTCGTGCAGATTTATTGTAGCACCTTGGGGGAGAAAAGTCAAGATAGAGGGTGGGGGGGGAGTGTCCAACCCGCCCACATTAAAGGAAATCGACCAAACCGAAAGGAAATTCGCCTTTAGGATAGCGCTCACGA
>CANQYD010000032.1 GCA_947627985.1 uncultured Clostridia bacterium | reverse complement strand
CGGGCGACCAAGGGCTCCGCCCTTGGATTCCGCCCGCTTTTTAAGGAAAAGCGGGGCAAAACCTTTTTGACTTGTCTCAACCGAAACCTCGGCGCAGAACCCATCTTCCAAAATATTACTATAGCACTAAAAAGAGGATGATCTTATGTCTGAACTAAAACGCGTGGCTGCAATCCACGACCTCTCCGGCGTGGGGCGCTGCTCCCTCTCCGTCATTTTCCCGACCCTCTCCGTCATGGGGATTCAGGTCTGCGCCCTCCCGACAGCCCTGCTCTCCACCCATACAAACGGCTTCGGCGAGGTCGTCCTGAAAGACATGACCGACTACATTCCCGACGCCCTTCGGCATTATCTTGCCGCCGGCATCGACTTCGACTGCGTCTACTCGGGCTTTCTCGCATCTGAGGAACAGGTCACGCATTGCCTCGAGGTGATGGACAGTTTCCGCACGGCTCTGCGCGTTGTAGATCCCGTGATGGGCGACGGCGGAAAGAGGTACCGAACCTACAACGACGCGCTCTGTCGGCGAATGGGCGAGTTGGTCGCGGCGGCGGATATCATCACTCCAAACCTCACCGAAGCCTCGATTTTGCTTGGGATACCCTATCCGCAGGCGCCTCTGACGGTCGGCGAGGCGAAGCAAATCCTCGTGAAGCTCTCCCAAAAGGGACCGAAAACGGTCGTGATAACGGGGGTAATGTTGGCTGCGGGGGAGGTTTGCAACATCGGCTACGACCGTGAACAAAACGCGTTTTGGCGGGTCCCCTACGAGATGATCCCGAGGAGTTATCCCGGCACCGGGGACATTTTCGCGAGCATTCTGACCGGCGGGATTTTGCTCGGCGACAGCCTTCCGATCGCGATGACAAGGGCGACTGCGTTTTGTGAGTATGCGATCAAGACGACCTTTAGCTACGGCTCCCCGACCCGCGAGGGGGTCATGCTTGAGAAGTGTCTGCCCATGCTTGCCGAGAAGCAGAGTTTTATGGAATTCAGGCAGCTTTGATGTGAAAAAAGGCTTGGCGCGGGGTCTCTGCCTCGACCGGACCTTTGCGGAGGCGGAAGTCTCGGGCGAAGCCCGTGCGCCGCAGGCGCACCGCCGCCTCCGGCGGCGGCGTGCCGCGCTCCGCGCGGCAGGGCTTCGCCCTTGCACTCCCCCCGACAACCCCACGCCCTAAGGAGGACACATGACATGACCCTTAACATTGTTTTAGTCGAGCCCCAGATTCCCCAGAACACCGGCAACATCTCCCGCACCTGTGCGGTGACGGGCGCTCGGCTCCATCTCGTAAAGCCGATGGGCTTTACAGTTACCGACAAAAACCTCAAACGCGCCGGTCTCGACTACTGGGACAAGCTCGACATCACCTACTACGACGGGCTTTCCGACTTCTTCGAGCGCACGAAAGGCGGCAAGTATTTTTACTTTACAACCAAGAGTCGCCACGTCTACTCCGACATGCGCTACCCCGACGGCTGCTACATTCTCTTCGGTCGGGAGGATGCGGGTCTACCCGAGGAGCTGCTGCATGAAAACCCCGATTCCTGCCTGCGGATACCGATGAGACCGACCCTGAGAAGCCTCAATCTCTCAAACTCCGTCGCGATCGCGGCATACGAAATCCTGCGGCAGTGGGATTTTCCCGACCTCGAAAGGTCCGGCAAGCTCACGCGCTTTACATGGGAGGACTGACATGGCAAAAGTGATTCTGACCTGCGGCAGGCTATGTTCCGGCAAGACCACCTACTCCGAGCGCCTTTCCCGCGAGCTTCCGGCTGTGCATTTTTCGATAGATGATCTCACCCTGCTGCTTTTGGGTCCCCAGCCGGGCGATATTTTGGACGAATATTTTGATAAGCTTGAGATTTATTTTTATGAAAAAGCCGCAGAAACCGCAAAAAACGGCATAAACTGCGTCATCGACGTAGGATTGTGGACGGCTGATGAGCGGGCATATGCAAAAAAATTCTTCCTGGATAGGGGAGTGGACTGTGAGATACATTATCTGAAAATCCCCGACAATATCTGGAAAAACAGGATAGAAAAGCGAAATAGGGACATTTCGGAAGGCAAAAGCCGAGCCTATTATGTCGATGAAAACCTACTGAAAAAATTTGAAAGCTTCTTTGAGGAGCCTTCCGATGACGAAATCACGCGGATAATCCCGGGCTGATATAAAAATCCTGAAAAATTTGCGGCAAACACTTGCTATTTTGCGGAGAATTTAGTATAATATCTTCATAAGGATTTTCCTGAGAAATAATTTGTAAAGGAGATACAATTATGGCAGAATTAAAGAAATTTTCGGTGGACGATCTTTCCGTCAAGGGCAAGAAGGTGCTCGTAAGAGTTGACTTCAACGTACCCCTCAAGGACGGCGTCATCACCAACGACAACCGCATCACTGCGGCTCTTCCGACCATCAACAAGCTTGTCGCCGACGGAGCAAAGGTCGTCTTGTGCTCGCATCTCGGCAAGCCGAAGAACGGTCCCGAGGACAAGTTCTCCCTTGCTCCCGCAGCCGAGAGACTTGCCCAGCTCGTCAGCACCAACGTCATCTTCGCAAAAGATGATACCGTCGTCGGCGAGAACGCCAAGAAGGCGGTCGCCAACATGAAGGACGGCGAGATCGTAGTTCTTGAGAACACGAGATTCAGAGGCAACGACGAGACCAAGAACGGCGAAGAGTTCTCCAAGGAGCTTGCCGCGCTCGTTGACAATCAGGTCTTTGTCATGGACGCATTCGGCTCGGCTCACCGCGCCCACGCCTCCACCGTCGGAGTTACCAAGTTCGTCAAGGAGACTGCCGTCGGCTATCTCATGCAGAAGGAGATCAGGTATCTCGGCAACGCCGTTGAGAACCCGGTCAGACCCTTTGTCGCGATTTTGGGCGGCGCTAAAGTTGCCGATAAACTCAACGTCATCTCAAACCTTTTGGAAAAGTGCGACACCCTGATCATCGGCGGCGGCATGGCATACACCTTCTTAAAGGCGAAGGGCTGCGAGATCGGCAAGTCGCTTGTCGACGACGAAAAACTCGACTACTGCAAGGAGATGCTTGCAAAAGCCGAGAAGCTCGGCAAGAAGATTCTCCTGCCTGTCGATACCGTCGTTGCAAAGGCATTCCCCGACCCGATCGACGGACCTATCGACGTCACGACCGTTGACGCCGTCGCTATCCCTGCCGACGCCATGGGACTTGACATCGGCGACAAGACCAAGGACATCTTCGCAAAGGAAATCGCGACCGCAAAGACCGTCGTCTGGAACGGTCCTATGGGCGTTTTCGAGAATCCGGTGCTCGCCAAGGGTACTTTGGCAGTCGCTCAGGCTCTTGCCGACGCGGACGCCACCACGGTAATCGGCGGCGGTGATTCTGCCGCAGCGGTCATCAACCTCGGCTTTGCCGACAAGATGACCCACATCTCCACCGGCGGCGGAGCTTCTCTTGAATATTTGGAGGGCAAGGGACTTCCCGGCGTCGACGCGATTGCGGATAAGTAAACCCGTTTCGGAGCAGGCAGGGCGGCGCTCGGTCTGCTCCGAAAATTTGTAAAAAGTTAGGAGATTATATATGAATAAGTCACTCAGAAAGGCAATAATTGCCGGAAACTGGAAAATGAACAAGACCCGTCCCGAGGCTAAGGAACTCATAGACGCGATCAAACCCCTTGCCGCAAATGCAGGCTGTGAGGTCGTCGTCTGCGTGCCCTTCACCAACCTCGAAACCGCCGTCGAAGCCGTCAAGGGCTCGAATATCCGCGTCGGCGCGCAGAACTGCCACTTTGAAAAGTCGGGAGCCTTTACAGGCGAAATTTCCGCCGACATGCTCACCGAGCTCGGCGTGGAGTACGTCGTCCTCGGGCACTCCGAGCGCCGTCAGTACTTCGGCGAGACCGACGAGACCGTCAACAAGCGCCTGAGAGCCGCTCTTAACGCCGGTCTCAAGCCGATCGTCTGCATCGGCGAACTCCTCTGGGAGCGCGAGTGCGGCATCACCGAAGAGGTCCTCGGCAAGCAGTGCAAGCTCGATTTTTACGGGCTTTCCGCCGACGAGATGAAAAAATGCGTCATCGCCTACGAGCCCGTCTGGGCGATCGGCACCGGCAAGACCGCGACTGCCGATCAGGCTGAGGAAGCCTGCAAATTTATCCGCGACACCGTCGCAAAGATGTTCGATCAGGTAACCGCGGACGCCGTCACCGTTCAGTACGGCGGCTCGATGAACGCCAAAAACGCGGCTGAGCTGGTCTCCAAGCCCGACGTAGACGGCGGTCTCATCGGCGGCGCTTCCCTCAAGGCGCCCGATTTCGGCGAGATCATCAAGGCGGCAAGCGTTTAAGCTGTAAAGCTGTCTTGCTTTACATGATTATGATGATGCCTCGCTGCGAAATCCCGCTGCTATAGGCATTTGCGGGTCATGTAAAGTGAATATACTTGACAAATAATGAAAGGAAACGACATTATGAAACCCCTAATTTTGATAGTCATGGACGGCGTGGGCTTCTCCAAAACCGGGCTCGGCGACGCGGTAACGCTTGCCAACACGCCTGTTCTTGACAAACTTTTAAAAGAGCGCCCGAACACCCGTCTTAAGGCGCACGGCGGAGCTGTAGGGCTTCCCACCGACGACGACATGGGCAACTCCGAGGTCGGTCATAACGCCCTCGGCTGCGGTCAGATTTATTCTCAGGGCGCGAAGCTCGTCAACGAGAGCATCGAGAGCGGCAAAATGTTCAGCTCGGACACATGGAAAATGCTGGTCGGAAATTGCCTCAAAAACGGCTCTGCGCTTCACTTCATCGGTCTTCTCTCGGACGGCAACGTCCACTCGAACATCAGCCATTTAAAGCAGATGATCATCAAAGCGAAAGAGGAGGGCGTGAAGAAGGTCCGCTGCCACATTCTTCTTGACGGCAGAGACGTTCCGGCGACTTCGGCTCTTCAGTATGTCGATGATCTTGAAAATCTGCTCGCGTCTTTAAATGATAACGATTTCAACGGCACCATCGCTTCCGGCGGAGGCAGAATGAAGGTCACGATGGACCGCTATCAGGCGGATTGGAATATGGTAAAAGTCGGCTGGGACACCCATGTTCACGGGCTTGGAAGGCAGTTTGACAATGCAAAAGAGGCGATCGAGACATATCGGAAAGAGCTTGACGTTATAGATCAGGACCTGCCCGCCTTCGTCATCGCCAAGGACGGCGAGCCGGTCGGAAAGATCGAAAACGGCGACAGCGTGATCCTCTACAATTTCAGAGGAGACCGTGCGATCGAGATCTCAATGGCATTCGACGAGCCGGATTTCGACAAGTTCGACAGGGGAGAGGTCCCGAGCGTCATCTACGCGGGAATGCTCCAATACGACGGCGATCTGAAGCTGCCCAAGAACTATCTTGTCGCGCCGCCGGAGATCAAAAACACCCTCTCGGAGCTGCTTGTCGCCCACGGCCTCAGGCAGTACGCGGTCTCGGAAACCCAGAAGTACGGGCATGTGACCTATTTCTGGAACGGCAACCGCTCCGGCAAATTCTCGGAGGAGCTGGAGACTTATAAGGAGATTCCGTCCGACAACGTCAGCTTCGACGAGCGCCCGTGGATGAAGTCCGCCGAGATCACCGACGACGTCATCGCGGCGATGGAGAGCGGCAAGTACGATTTTATCCGCTGCAACTTCCCGAACGGCGACATGGTCGGTCACACGGGAAATCTTGACGCGACGATCACCGGCGTTGAGGCTGTGGACCTCGGTCTTGCGAGGATTCTGAAGGTCGCGGACGCCATCGACGCGACGGTTCTGATCACGGCGGATCACGGCAACGCCGACGAGATGCTTGAAAAGAACAAGAAGGGCGTGATTCAGGTCCGCACAGCGCATTCGCTGAACCCGGTGCCGTTCATTATTTATGATAATGACGTTAATTATGTGATCAAGCCCGGCAGCTACGGACTTGCGAACGTCGCGCCGACGGTCGCGAAGATTTTGGGCATCGACCCGCCGGAGTGCTGGGAGGAGAGCATGATCTGAGCAGATATCGGATTCTGCACATACCTTCTGAAAGACAAGGCAAGTTTAGGATCAAGCCCTTTTTAAAGGGCTTGCAGGGGTCTCGGGGACAGCGTCCCCGAGTCGCCCGTCGCAACGGGCGAAATCCCCGCAAGAGGACGGCGTAAGCCGTCCTTTTTGCATTTATCGTTTAAAAGAGGGCGACGAAGTCGCCCGAAGCCGGAGGGGTGTGGGGAACCATGCAATGGTGCCCCACAGCCGGAAAGGGGTTTGGGGAAAACCCCGCAGGGGTTGTCCTCAACAAAGAACCGGCGACGAAGTCGCCCGGAGCCGAGCTTCGCTCGGCTCTGTGGGGACAACCCCTGCGGGGTTTTCCCCATGCCTCTTTCCCGCATAAAAGGTATTCACAAATTTCCTGCCGGAAATTTGTTCATGCTGTTTAAATCCACCCACCTCATTCCCCTTCCTCAAGGGAGGGGCACGGAGCTTCAATCAGAGTTTCGATACATAACAAGGGCGGGGTGCCTCGCTTCGCTCGGCTGTGGGGCACCCCTGCGGGGTTCCCCACACCCCTCCGGGCTGTCGCTCGGCTTCGCCGAGCTCCTATGAACGATAAAAGCAAAAGGACAGCTTTCGCTGTCCTTTTTGCGGGGATTTCGCCCGTTGCGACGGGCGACGAGGGGCGCTGCCCCTCGACTCCGCCCGCTTTTTGAGGAAAAGCGGGGCAAAACCTTTTTGCCCTGTCTCGATTGCTACCCCATGCGCAATCACCCCATCACAACCTCCAGCCCCCCATTCTCCCTCGTCGCATCCCTCATCACCTTCAGCACCCTCGCGCCGTAGCTGTAGCTTTCCTTCAGAACCTCCGAGTTCTCAATAATTATCCTCCCCCGCATCTCGCCGAGGCAGTCGTGCAGGGCGTCCAAGTTTTTCCCATAATAATCCGGCAGCCCGAGCGCCTCTTTGAGATACTCATGCGCCTCCGACCTCGTCATCAGCCGGCGGGAGTCAAGAATATATTCCGTCATTTTCATTCCTCAATTTCAATTTCGTAATTTTCGGCGACCCTGACTTCCCGAAAAGTCTCGTAGTGATCGCCCGAGTAGTAATATCTGCCGTCGTCCGAGTAGATCAGCCTCCGCGAGCCTCGGGAGTAGTAGCCGTCGGTATCGATGTCGCACTCCGAGTAATCGCCGTCGGGGAGCTGACCCTCATAATTGCCGAAGTGATCGCCTCCGATCGCGGCGCCCTCGAGATAATCCTCCACCGAACCTCCCGACCAACCTAAGTCCCTCGCCTCTTTTTTGGTGATATAATTCGGCGGCAGCTCGCCGTAGAGTTCAAGATACAAAACGACGTTTTCAAGATCGTAATAATATTCGCCTTCGACCGGCAGATCGTCGTAGATCGGCTCTGTTTCGGATTCTGTGGTGACTTCGGCTTCGGTCGTCGTGACGGTTGTTTCGGATATATTATCCGCACCCTCGGGTTCGGTGATTATCGGGGCTTCGCTCTCCTCCGAAGTCGCTTCGGGGACCGTTTCCGGGACTGTTTCTTCACGCGTAACGCTCCCTGTTTCCGCGTCATACGGAAGGGTGAAATCATCTTCCTCATAGGGCTGCCTCGGAGCCACATTTCCGCAGGCGCATAAAATCATCAGCACCGCAAAAAATGCGGCAAAAATCTTTAAAAATTTCATCTTCGCCCTCCCTTATTCGGCGCTTGTCTCTGCGGGAGGAGCGTTTTTCAGGAGCTCCTTGATGAGGTCCTCCTCGCGCTGATACATGTCGAAGAAGTCAAGGACCTGATTCATAAAATCGTCGTCTAAGCGATTCATTCTTTCGAGGTCGGAACTGTTATACAACTCCTGCATCGCTTCGCCCGGGATCATTCCGCCGTACTGAGAGGACAGCGAGTTGATCTCCTGCTGGAATCTCATTCTCGCCTCCACAGAGCCCTTTGACAGGAAAACGGTCCCGTGATCGTTCTGCACCGGGCTGTCGCAGGTCTTAAACATCGCGAGCGGGTTTGTGATCTCGCTCTGATGGGAGATTATCGACGACGAGCCGTAGCTGACGGTGCCGTCGTTGTTGCCGTGCGCGATGAATATCGGCAGCCCCGACTCGTTGATGGAATCGACGGCTGAGATGTTGCACTTCGTCCCGAATTTGAAGAAATTATAGAGGAAGATGTAGGGCTTCGCGACCTGCCCCGCCAAAATCCCGAGAGAGCTCTGCGTCCACTCGGCGATGATATCTTCGGGGTTTTCAAACGCGGAGACCGCAGCGGCAGCGGTTATGTAGTGATCGGATGAAAGCATGGCGGCAGCGGCATATCCTCCGCTTGAAAAGCCGTAGAGATAAATCGACCTGTCCTCAAATTTCTCCTGAGCCTCCGCCCATGTCAAAAGGCAGTCGAGGTCGAGATATTCCTGGGTAAGACCTATGATCGAATCCCCCTCGCTGTCCCAAGTGCCGGTCGGGTCGAAGGTCAGGACGCTGTAGCCGGCGTTTACGAATCTCATCATCTCGGGGAGCATGCTGTCGCCTCCCGCCGAGAGCCCGGGGCAGAGTATAACCACCCCGCCGGTCTTGTCCTCGCCGTAGCTGTAGCATTTTATGATATTTTTCCCCGACTCAAGCTCAAACACCGTCCTCGGGTAGCTCAGCTCATAGTCGGAATATCTTAAATAGGTCGAAAACTGCGGTTTATCGACCCTCGCAAATAGCCCGTCAAGCTGCGGGAATATATATATCATCGCGACCGCAGAGAATATCGCAAGGACGATCAGGACCGTCAGCACCGCGATGATGATTTTACGGATCAGGCTTCGTGTCATCTTCATTCTCCTCATCTGTCATATTTTCGGAAGCGGCAGGGGGATTTATATCTCCCGCTTCCGGATTTTTTTCTATTTCGGCAAGCTTTTTAAGATATTCTTCATCCTGATAGAAGCTCTCCTCGGTCGGGAGTTTTTTTGCTTTGAGCCGATTTACGATGCTCTCGTTAAGAGTATCGTAAGCCACCGCAAAGAGCGGCACCCCGACGATCATTCCGGCTATGCCGAACATAGAGCCGAAGATGATGATGGAAAAGAGCATCCAAAACGGCGACAGCCCGATCTTGTTTCCCAAAATCTTCGGACCGATGATGTTGCCGTCGAGCTGCTGGAGCACCACGATAAAGAGCAGGAACCAGATGACCTTTTTAGGCTCGGCGATAAGGATCAGCACCGCGGTCGGGATAGCGCCGATAAAGGGTCCGAACACCGGGATAATGTTCGTTATGCCGATGATGATCGAGACGATCGTGGCGTAGGGCATTCTTAAAATCAGCATGCCGATGAAGCAGATGACCCCGATGATGACCGAATCGATGACCTTGCCGTAGATAAAGCCAAGGAGCTTTGAATTGGTATTGTTTGTAAATTCAAATATTCTTTCATATTTTTCCTGCTTGAAGACCGACACCACGAGCCTCTTAGCCTGAGCCTGAAGGGTCTCTTTGCTTAAAAGGAAGTAGATGGCGACGATCACCCCGAATACGAAGTTTTTGACGGAGTTTGCAAAGTCAAACAGGCTTGTCAGGAACCCCTGCAATTTCGGGACGAGGCTTGATAAAATCCCCTGAACGGTCGAACTTAAATCGGACAGCTGCTCGCTGACGATCTTTTGCACGTCGGGATAGTCCTGCAAGACCTTGTTGGTCCATCTTGTGAGACCCGGGATAAGCTCGTCTCTTATGCCGTTGTAGATACCCGGGACGTTTGAGATGATCTCCGGTATCACCGACAGGATTATCAGCGCGATGACGGCGATGAATACAAGCGTCGAGAAAACGACCCCCAAAGCCTTTGTCAGCTTTTTTCGCTTCTTGAAAAATTTCAGCTTTGACAAGCCGTCCTCGGAAAATTTCGCGATCGGGTTCATGATGAACGCGATGACGGCGCCCCAGATTATCGGCTCGAAAATCCCGACGACGGTGGAAAAGATGGTCTTTGCGGTGTCCCACCGAAACATCGTCAGCACCAAAAGCAGGGCGATGACGGTCCCGATAATGAAATATTTCAATATTTCGTTGTACTTATTGTTTGAGAAAATTTTCATGTTTTGACTCCTTGCTCTCCGAAATATTATCTCCATTATACACCTTATTTATAAAAATGTCCATAGGAATCTTAAATTTTAAGAAAATTTCACCAAAAAAGCTTTTGGGTCTTTATTTCGGATTTAAGATGTGCTATAATGTAACTAAGATAGGGGAGAATCGCTTTTTCCCCGAAAAGATCACTTTTTATAAAGGAGCTGCCTAAAAATGACAGACGAAGAATTCTTAAGAGCCAAGCGCTCGGCGCTGAAAAGATACTTTTCAAACTTAAATCCCATGCAGCAGGAGGCTGTTTTTACCGTCAACGGACCCCTTCTGATACTTGCGGGCGCGGGAAGCGGCAAGACGACGGTTTTGGTAAACCGCGTAGCCAACATGATCTACTTCGGCAACGCCTATATGGACGAGACGAGATATGCCGGCGTGACCCCCGCCGATGAAAAATTTCTTGAAGATTACGCCCTCGGGCTTTCAAACGACAGCGCCCGGCTTCAAAGGATAGTCGCGGTGGATTGCGTAGACCCCCGAAATATTTTAGCGATAACATTCACAAACAAAGCCGCAGAGGAACTAAGGACCCGCCTTCACAATATGCTCGGAGAATTCGGCGACGGCATCACCGCCGCCACCTTCCACTCGGCGTGCGTCCGCATTTTAAAGCGGGAGATAGAAAAATTAGGCTACAGCAAAAACTTCACCATCTACGCCACTGACGATTCGCAGAGGGTCATCAAAAACTGCTTAAAAGATCTGAATCTTTCCGACGTCAACTTCCCGGCGAAGGCGGTTTTAAGCGAGATTTCAAACGCCAAGGAGTCCCGCCTCAGCGCCGAGGAATATTCAGCCGGAGCCGTCAACGACTTCCGAAAAAGGCAGATAGCGACTGTCTACAGCCTATATCAGTCCCGCCTGCGAGCCGCAAACGCTTTGGATTTTGATGATCTGCTGCTTCTGACCGTCAGGCTGTTTGAGGAATTCCCGGACGTTTTGGATCACTATCAGAACATCTATAAATACATACTTGTCGACGAATATCAGGACACCAACAACGTGCAGTACCGCCTCGTGTCGCTTCTTTCGCAAAAGCGGCGGAACTTATGCGTAGTGGGCGACGACGACCAGTCGATCTACAAATTCCGGGGCGCCACGATTGAAAACATCTTAAGCTTTGAAAAGCAGTTTACAAATTCCCGGGTGATACGCCTCGAGCAGAACTACCGCTCCACTCAGGCGATACTCAACTGCGCGAACTCGGTCATCAAAAACAACCGCGGAAGAAAGGAAAAGAAGCTCTGGACGGAGGGAAATGCCGGCGATAAGGTGACGGTTTATCATGCCAACACCGAGCGCGACGAGGCAAGATTCGTCGCCCAGACCATCTATGAAAGCGTCAAAAACGGCGGAAGATGGGGCGACAACGCCGTCCTTTACCGCATGAACGCCCAGTCTAACGCATTAGAGCAGGCTCTTATAGATTCCGGTATCAGCTACCGCGTGATCGGGGGCACCAACTTCTATGACAGAAAAGAAATCCGGGACGTCATCGCATATTTATCGGTATTAAACAACGAGGGCGACATGTTAAGGCTCGGTAGGATCATCAACGAGCCGAAAAGGGGAATAGGAGAGCAGAGCGTTGAAAATCTTGCGGCAGTGGCGACGGCGCTCGGTGAAAGCCCGCTCGAGATCATGCGCCACGCCGATCAGTACCCGCTTTTATCGCGCACGGCTCTGAAATTTATCGATCTCGCGGCAAAATTCGACGAGCTGAAAGAGACCTCGCAAACTCAGCCTCTTGACGTCCTGCTCGATGAAGTCCTTGACAAGACGGGATACCGCAATATGCTGCTTTTGCAGGGAGATGAGGGCGCCGGCAGGCTTGAAAATATCGAGGAATTAAAGTCAACCGTCGTCAGCTACATCGAGCACGCCGACGAGCCGACTTTGGCGGGATTTTTGGACGAAATCTCCCTCTATACCGATCTTGACCGCCTCGATACCGGAGCCGACGCCGTCTCGCTGATGACTATCCACGGCGCCAAGGGTCTTGAATTCACGAACGTCTTTGTGGTCGGCATGGAGGAAAATATCTTCCCCGGCAGAAGATCGATGGAGACCGATGAAGATTTGGAGGAGGAAAGACGCCTCTGCTACGTCGCCATCACGAGGGCTAAAAAGAGGCTGTATCTGACCTACGCGACCCGCAGGCTCCTATTTGCGCAGACCCAGATGAATAAGCCCTCCCGCTTTATCGACGAGCTGCCGAAGGAATTCATCACCGAAAACAAGCAGGAGGAAATCCGCCCAAGCAGGTACAACCCGAATCCCCCGACGCCTTCAAAGGCGGGGGTCAGGAATCTCTACGCAAAAGCCCCCGCAAAAGCTCCCGCTGTTTCCTTCAGACCGGGGGATTTGGTCATGCACAACATCTTCGGGCAGGGCAGGGTCGTGAACGCGACGCAGATGTCTAACGATACCCTTTTGGAGATAGATTTCATGAAGGTCGGGAAAAAGAAAATCATGGCAAACTTTGCAAATATTAAAAAAGTTCAGGAGTAGATTATGGTAAATTATGACAAATACATCACGCCGAACATGTTAAACCTCACCGACGTCTACGCCGTGAAGATACTGATTTGCTACTTTCTTCGGCAGATCAACCGACCCATCACGCCGATGCAGCTTGCCGAAATAGCGACCGACGACGGCATCGTCAACTATTTTGTGTTCACAGAGGCGATGAACGGGCTTTTGGACGCAAAAACGGTGACTTTGGAGGAGCAGGACGGCGAGGAATACTACGTTTTATCGGAGATCGGAAAGATCGGAGCCGACGATTTCAAGAGGATTGTGCCGAAGTCGTTTAGGGATAAAATACTCAGCTCGGGGCTTAAATTTTTCGCAAAATTAAAAAATCAAAAGGACGTCATGACCTCCGTCACCGAGCAGGAGAGGGGGTACACGGTCGGCGTTCACTGCACCGACGGACCCTTAATGCTTATGGATTTAAAGCTCTTCGCGCCCGATCGCGAGCAGGCAGAGCTCTTGCGGGATAAAATAGCCGAAAATCCGGCAGATTTTTACGCGAAGGTTTTGGATTTTGCGCTTGAAAACGGGGAATACAAGCCGGAGCCGAGGGAGGTCGAAATATGAGCGGCAGCTTTTTTGCATTGTGTTCAAGAATGAAATACATCAACCGCTGGGGGCTGATGAGAAACGCGAGGGAGGAAAACATCGCCGAACACTCTTTGGAAGTCGCGATCATCACGCATTTGCTGTGTGAGATGAGAAACCGCAGGTTCGGCGGGAATATCGACGTCTCAAAAGCCGTGCTGACGGCGCTTTATCACGACGTTCCCGAGATCATCACGGGGGATTTGCCGACCCCGGTGAAGTATTATGATCCCGGGATCAGGGACGCCTACAAGCGGGTGGAGCAGGCAGCCGCAAAGAAGCTGATGGACGGCATTCCCGAGGATCTGCGGGACGGCTACCGACCGCTCATCGAGGAGGAGCCGGAGCAGGAGATCGGGATCATCGTGAAGGCTGCCGACAAGCTCTCGGCGCTGATAAAGTGCCTTGAGGAGCGCCACAGCGGCAGCAAGGATTTCGAGGAAGCCGAAAAGGCGACGCTGAAAAGCATTAAATCCATGCGCCTCCCCGAGGCAGACGCCTTTTTGGAAGAGATTCTGCCGGAGTATTGCCTGACGCTCGATGAGCTGACAAAATAGGGGACAGGCGCGGGAGTGTACAAATCGCCCTCATTATCCTCACTGATTAAATCTGTCACCACCGGTGACACCTTGAAATTCTGACAATCTGACTTCTGTCCTCTTGATGCGGTCGTTTTGACCACATCTACAGGCGCCCTGTAAATAAAACAAAAAAGCCCGCCGGATATGCCTCCCCGGCGGACTTTTGCATTATCTTCACCTATTAAACTCCTCCAACCTCAATCCCTCGTTCTTCTCCAGCGCCCAGCGGATGTTCCACTCGCTTGTGAACAGCAGCAGGTAATTATCCTTAAAATCTTTAACGATTTTCGTGTCGCTGCTGAGGTTGAGGGTCTTGGGGTCGAGCCCATCGTTTGCGATCCAGCGGATATACTGATACGGCAGACCTTCGTTGATGATCTCGACGTTGTACTCGGTCCTCATGCGGTGCTCAAACACGTCGAATTGGAGCATCCCCACCACCCCGACGATGACCTCTTCCATGCCGGAATCGGGCTCTCTGAATATCTGTATGGCGCCCTCTTGGGCGATCTGCGTGGCGCCTTTCACAAACTGCTTTCTCTTCATCGTGTCTTTGTGGCGGATTCTTGCGAAATGCTCCGGCGCAAATGTAGGTATCCCCTCGAACATCACGCTTTTCCCCGGGGAACATACGGTATCCCCGATCGAGAAAATTCCCGGGTCGAAGACGCCGATGATATCTCCCGCATACGCCTCCTCGATGACCTCGCGGCTGTCAGCCATCATCTGCTGGGGCTGGGAGAGCCGCATTTTTTTCATGCCGCCTTGGACGTGGCAGACTTCCATATCCCGCTCGAATTTTCCCGAACAGATCCGCAGGAAGGTCAGGCGGTCGCGGTGGGCTTTGTTCATGTTCGCCTGAATTTTGAAGACGAATGCTGTAAACGCCGGGTCTGTAGGTTCGACGATCCCTTCGGCGGTTTCCCTCGGCAAGGGGGCGGGGCTCATCATGATGAAGTTTTTCAAAAACGGTTCCACTCCGAAGTTGTTGAGAGCGGAGCCGAAAAAGACCGGCGAAAGCTTTCCGGAGCGCACTTTATCCATATCCAGATCATCGCCCGCACCCTCCAAAAGCTCGATGTCGTCGCGAAGCTGAAGCCTCAGACGCTCGCCGATCAGAGCGTCAAGAGAGGGGTCGTTGATGTCGGCTTCGACGGCTTTTGCCTCATGCTGACCGTCGCCTTGCTCGTAGCTCAGGATATGCTTTGTCTCGCGGTCGTAGACGCCCTTGAAATCGACGCCGTCGCCGATCGGGAAGTTCATCGGGTAGGTCGAGATGCCGAGCTCGTCCTCGATCTCCGAGAGAAGGTCGAAGGGATTTTTCGAGTCGCGGTCGAGTTTGTTGATGAATGTGAAGATCGGAATGTGCCGCATCACGCATACTTTAAAGAGCTTTCGCGTCTGATTTTCAACGCCTTTTGCCGCGTCGATGACCATGACGGCGGAATCTACAGCCATCAGCGTGCGGTAGGTGTCCTCCGAGAAATCCTGGTGCCCCGGGGTGTCGAGAATATTGACGCAGCAACCGCCGTACTCAAACTGCATGACCGAGCTCGTGACGGAAATCCCGCGCTGTTTTTCGATCTCCATCCAGTCGGAGACGGCGTGGCGGTCGGTTTTTTTGCCTTTGACCGAGCCCGCGAGGGCGATGGCGCCGCCGTAGAGAAGGAGTTTTTCGGTGAGGGTGGTTTTTCCGGCGTCGGGGTGGGAGATGATGGCGAAGGTCCGGCGGCGGGATATTTCTTTAACAAAATCTGACATTATATTACCTCCTGATATTTTTTGTGTAAAAATTCAGGGTTTACATCGGCATTCGCTCGCTTTCGGGAAAGATTTGCAGACAAAATATATTATAGCACAGGGGTAAGAAGAAATCAAGGGGGATTTTTTGAAGAGAGTGTACAAATCGCCCGCATTATTCCGTTATTTAAATCTGTCGCCAACGGCGACGCCTTGAAATTCTGACAATCTGATATCTGACCTCTGTCCTCTTGATATGGTCACTTTGACCATATCTTTTCTTCCCCACCCCCTTGCACTTTCACTCCGCCTGTGTTATACTATATATTATACAGCGCCTGAAAAATCACAATACAAGGAGTCGGACATGAAAAAGAAAAATACTGCCCGCGACCCGAGAATCTTCGCCTCGCTGATCTTAGTGGTGATCATCGTCTTGCTGTTCCTGCTTGCCTACATAGGGATAAGCTCGGAGATCAGAGAGCGGTCCATCAGAAGAATGGAAGAGGGCGTGAACACCGTCATCGAAGAGGTCTCGAACAAATTCAAACGCGACAGCGAGATTTTAAACGCCGCAGCCGCCATCATCTCCGCCGGCGACAACTTCAACATCGACGAGATGAGAAACACCATCGAGCGCCTTTCCCCGCTGATGGACACCATGCGCATAAGAATCCTCCTGCCGGACAACCAGATAATCACCGCCGCCGGCGACCTTCAGGATCAGGGGGGCATTGACTTTGCGACGGAAGCCGTTCTCGGCGAGCACGTCTCCAACCGCGATATGAATAAGTCCGGCAATTATGTCCTTCGGCATTTTGTCCCGATTATTCAGGACGGCGAGACCGCGGCGCTTCTCTACGGCATCACCATTTTAGAGGAGCTTCCGGGGTCGCTAAACATCGACAACATCTACAACGCAAGAGCCGAGATATATATCGTTGACACCCATAACGGCGATTTTTTGGTGGATACATGGCATAACGAGCTCGGAAACCTTTCCGAGTACAACAGCTCAAATTCCGGAAGAAAGACCAAGGGCAAGTTAAATTGGGACGAGGCTACAAAGGATATCTTAAGCCTCGGCACCGGCTACGTCGTCTACAAAACGCCGAATACACCCGGCTGGCAGTATATGTATTACGCTCCGTCGGGGATCAACGAATGGTCGATAATCGTCGATGTTCCGGAAAGCGAAGCATTTGCCAACCTCTATGCCGTTCAAAGAATATTTATCACAATCGCGATCGTGATGATAATCTCGGTGATCGGCTACTACATCTTCATACTCCGTCAGAGCAAGAAGCTCACGCATGACGCCGTCGAAAGAGCGGTGCTCGAGGAGAAGCTCAAGAAGGCTGAGGCAGCCGAGCGCGCAAAGACGACATTCCTCTCGAATATGTCCCACGATATCCGCACCCCTATGAACGCGATAATCGGCTTCACGACCCTTGCCGAGACAAATATCGACAACAAGGAGCGCGTGCAGGAATATCTTGCCAAAATATTATCTTCATCTAACCATCTCCTCTCTTTGATCAACGATATTTTGGACATGTCCCGCATCGAATCGGGAAAGCTCAACATCGAGGAAAAGCCCTGCTCCATCTCTGAGATCTTCCGCGACATGCGAAACATAATCCAGACCCAGATGCAGGCAAAACAGCTCAACTTCTTCATGGACACCGTAGACGTCGTAGATGAAGATATCTTCTGCGACAAACTCCACATAAATCAGGTACTTTTAAATCTTCTCTCAAACGCGATAAAATTCACCCCCGCGGGAGGTTCTGTCTCCCTCACGATCAGCCAGAAGCCGTCGGCTCCGAAAGGCTACGGCGCCTACGAGATCAGGGTCAAGGACACCGGAATCGGCATGAGCGAGGACTTCATCAAGCACATCTTCGAGCCGTTTGAGCGCGAGCGCAACTCCACCATCAGCGGCATTCAGGGCACCGGTCTCGGCATGGCGATCACCAAAAACATCGTGGACACGATGGGCGGCTCCATCTCCGTCACTTCCGAGCAGGGCAAGGGCACCGAGTTTGTCCTGAACTTCGATTTTAAGCTCCAGTCCGAGACCAAGCAGGTCGCGGTGATAAGAGAGCTCTCGGGCGTTCGCGGTCTTGTTGTGGATGACAGCTTCGCCACCTGCGACAGCGTCACCAAAATGCTCACGCAGATCGGCATGCGCGCCGAGTGGACGATGCACGGAAAAGAGGCTGTACTGCGCGCGCGTCAGGCGGTCGAGATGGGCGATGAATATTACGCATACATCATCGACTGGGCGCTTCCCGACCTCTCGGGACTTGAAGTCGTCCGCCAGATACGCTCGATAGCCGGCACGCAGATACCCATCGTGATCCTGACCGCCTACGACTGGACGGCTTTTGAGGAGGAAGCGAAGGCGGCAGGCGTCACGGCGTTCTGCAACAAGCCGATCTTCCTCTCGGAGCTCAGGGAGACGCTTATCTCCGCCATCGGAAAGGCGGATATCCCGAAAATCACCGAAAAAGCCTTCCCCGATCCGTCGGAAGAGATAAAGGGCAAGCGGCTCCTTTTGGTCGAGGACAACGAACTCAACCGTGAGATCGCTCAGGAGCTTTTGGAGGAGAGCGGCTTTTTGATCGAGACCGCTCAGGACGGCTCCGTCGCGGTAGATATGGTCCGCACCTCCGAGCCGGGGTACTATTCGCTGATCCTGATGGACGTGCAGATGCCGGTCATGAACGGCTATGAGGCTTCAAGGGCAATAAGGGCGCTTCCCGATAAAGCGCTCTCGGGGATACCCATCGTCGCGATGACCGCAAACGCCTTCGATGAGGACCGCAAAAACGCCCTCGCAAGCGGCATGAACGATCACATCGCTAAGCCGATAAATATAAATAACCTGATCCAAGTGGTCGTCAAGCAGCTGACCGATAAGGAAAAGGGCGACGAGGGTCATCAGGAAAATGAATAAAAAATTCCCCGGGAAAACCCCGGGGATATTTTTATGTACTTACCCTTCCACGACCTCGGCTTCCGGCGCGTTTTTCTTGACGCTCTCGATGCCGTTTAAGCAGCTCGGCTTTGCCTTGTAGCCCTCGCTGACGGCGATGATCTCGCCGTTTTTGGCTTTGAGACGGAATCTGAACTCGCCCGCCTTGTCGGTGTAGACCTCAAACTTCGGGTGCTTGACGGTCTCGTAGCCCTCGACGGTCTGATCCTCGACGCCTCCCTCGCAGCACTTTCTGACGCTTTCGATACCGTTTTTGCAAGCGCTCTCGGTGGTGTAGACCTCGCTCGTCGCGATGATCTCGCCGTTAGAAGCCTTAAGATCGAACTTAAAGCCGGTGGCGGTCTGCTTCATAACAAATTTTCCCATGATTTTTCCTCCTTAAATTTTCCGGCTCCGAGTCGATCCCGAAAACCTTATATTGTTATAATAACATATTTTCCGAACAATTTCAAGCATTTTTTAACAAAATTTTCGGGCGGGAGATATTTTCTCCCGCCCGAGTTACAGAGGTTACCGTGATGAAAATGTCTTAATCGGAATAGGTGAAGGAGGAAATCTCGGAATTGAGCTCCTCAAGAGCGTATTCGAGGGCGTCGCCGTTGGCTTCTTTGAGCTGCGCCCAAGTCTTGACGTCGGGCGAGAAGCCCTGGGTCTCAAACTGACTTGCGGCGGAGTTTGCGTTGCCGAGTCCGTCGCCGTAGAGGACGATCGCTTCGCCGTTTTTATATGCCTCGGAGGAAATTCTGTAGCATTCGTCCCACATCTCGAGCATCTCGTCGCTCCAAAGATAAATTTCCTTGAGCTGACGGCGGTCGATATTCACAACCGTCGGATCGAGGACCTTAAAGCGCTCGCAGGCGCAATAGAGCGCGACGCCTTCGGGGTTCTGACCGCCTTTTACGAGGGTATATCCGACAACGCCGGATTCAAGATGATATTTGCCGTCGCCTTCGTCGTCTCTCGGAAGCGGGACAAGCATCAGCTCGCCTTCTCTGACGTCGCCGAAGACCGCAGCGGTCTCATCTACAGTCGTCTGGAAACTCCAAACGCCGGCGATATAGAAGAGGAGCAGACCGTCCTTCATGCCGGAACCGTTGACGTCGTTGCGCTGTTTCCAGCCGTTTTCGGAGATGGGGTAGGCGCACTCGTTTTTGGTGAGATCATAGAGAAGATTTTCAGCGCGCTCGAGTCTCGGGTCATCGACATTTGAGACGAACTTCATCTGTTCGGGGTCGTAGCTCACGATGTTGGTGCCGCTCGAATGCATGATGCCCGCGGGGAAGAACCAGCCGTCGAGGGCAAAGCGATCCTCATCGCGATTGCTGAAGTCGGCGCACATCTCGTAAAATTCATTCCAAGTCCACTGATCGTTGTAATAGAGCTCGGCGGGGTCGTCAAAGCCCCATTCGGTCATGATTCTGCGGTTGTAGCATATGACCTTGTCGAAGGTGGAGTCGGTGATGATGAAATAGGGTCTGCCGTTTAAGCTGTAGTAATCCATCGCAAAATCCCTGACGCCTTCCCAGAGGGGGTCGTCGTAGTCGATAAAATCATCGACCGGGCGGTACATTCCCTTCAAAGCGCCGCTCGGGAAGATTCCCTCGCCTGCCTGAGCGAAGTCGGGGGATTTGCCGGAAAGTACAAGGTTTGCAAGGTCGGCATTTGAGTCAGCCCAAGTTGTCTCGACCCATTCGATCTCGCAGCCGTACTTGTTTTTGAAGGTCCAATACCCGGTGTTGACGACCTCGTCGTCGCCGTAGTTATGGAAGCCGTCCCAGAAGCTGAACCACTGAATGGTGGAGCCGGCAGCCGGGGTCTCGTTTTCATCTGGAAGCTTGACGCCCGCCGCCAAAAGGATCGCCTCGGCGTCCTCGGTGGAAAGGGTCAGCTCGATTATCTCTCTGCGCTTTGAGCCGCAGCCGACGAGCGCCAAGATGAGGATAGCCGCGAGAAGAATCGCTATAAATCTTTTCATATTTACCTCCGTTTTCGTTGAATTTTGCGGGTTATACTTTTATTATATATCGGCTTGCCCGAGCCGTCAATGCAGTTTTGCGGGAGATTAGGTGGCATTTTCTGCAAAGAGGAGGGTGCGGAGGGGGAGGGGGCGAGGGTAAAAAGCCGAGCGCAGCGAGGCAAACTTAGCAGCAGGTATTCTGCCTCTATCATAGCTTGAAGCTGCATGCAGACCTTGGCACAGGGTGTGTGCCTCTACCAAGGCTTGATAGGAGCAGAGACCCCGGAGCGAAGCCCCGCTGCCGCAGGCAGCGCGCCGACGCGAAGCGTCGGCGGTCCCGCTCCGCGGGACGGGCTTCGCCCGAAGCCTTCAGCGCCTATCAAGGTCGGGTAGGGGCACCGACCTTGCGCCAAGGCTTGCATATAGCTCAAGACTATGACAGGAGTAGGATGCTCCCTGCTAATTTTGTCTACCCCCACCCCAGACCCCTCCCCGGTGGGGAGGGGCTTACCCTCACCCCCAACCCCTCCCCGGTGGGG
>CANQYD010000031.1 GCA_947627985.1 uncultured Clostridia bacterium | reverse complement strand
AAATAGAGATATTTTACCGATTCGTAGGTAAAATTGATTAAAACACAAACACACGTCTTTAAGTTTGTTAAACGGGGTTGGGGGTGAGGGTGAAGTTTTAGGAGAAGGGTCATAGGGGAGAACCCTTTTGCAAAAAGGGTTCTCCCCTCGGGTTTGCCGAGCGAAGCGAGGCAAACCAGCAGTGCAAGCAGAAAAAGCGCTTTGTGCCGCATAGTTTGGAAATAAGGCAAGCCTTGACAATATGAATTGTTCCCCATACCCGCCGCGCCCTTGGTCAAAAGGTATATCAAATTCCCGCAGGGGCGGAAATTTGATATGCTGTTTTAAGCAGACCCCCACCCCAATCAAAGTCTGCGCAGACTTATAGTCAAGCGGAGACCCCCTTCCCCTAAAAGGGGGAGGGGCTGAGGTGGGGCAAGAGCCGGAGGAGCGTGGGGAACCCCGCAGGGGTGCCCCACAGCCAGAAAATGGAATGGGGAAAACCCCGCCCATCTTGCCCCCAACACACCCAAAAAAGAAGCGCACCCCTCTTACAGAGCGCGCCGTTTTTACTTATTCCCCAGCCGCCTCAATCACGCTCGGCTCAGCCGTAAAGTACAAATGATAGTACCCGTCAGCCGTCGTGAC
Source organism: uncultured Clostridia bacterium (assembly GCA_947627985.1). GTDB lineage: Bacteria > Bacillota > Clostridia > Oscillospirales > Ruminococcaceae > Faeciplasma. Next base: position 22,291 of record CANQYD010000031.1, on the reverse strand, counting down.
AGTGCCGGAGCCGGAGTAATTGTTCGTATAAACCGGGATCTCGTCAGAGCAAGCCGGCATATAGAACATATGCGGGCCCTTCGTAACGCTCATGTGAACGCCGTCAGCCTCGATCTTTGCGGTCACAGGCTCGCCGTTATCGACGACGATCTCGACCTCTTTGCCGGTGAAGTCGCAGTCGCTGCCGTCGCTGGTCCTGACCGGGATCACGACCTCGTAGGTCTCGGGGGATTTGTCGTTTGCGATATTTATCCTCCCGGCGATATTTTCCACCGTCAGCGTGTCTGCGCTGCCGTTCGTGAGCCCGAGAATATAATCCGTCATGATCTGATCCTCCCCGCCTATCTCGCCCAAGGTCTCGCATTCGCTGAATCCGTCGAAGCCGGTGACGTAGTTATTGGTGACGATCAGAAGCTCAGTGCTGTCATCGTCCTTTGAAAGCTCGGTGCCGTCCTCAAGCGCCGTGTAAATCTTCGACGGGGTCGCCTTGATGACTTCAACGGTATTGCCGTGGTTGAAGGCGTTCAGGATATCCCCTCTCGTGACGATGCCGTAGGGCAGGGTCGAGCTGACTTCTCCGCCGTTTTCGACGCCGACGGCGGGAAGCGCAAGCCCGTTTTTATCCGCAAAAATCTCGCCGCAGTGCTTAAACGCGTCGGTGACAAGGTCTCCCATCGTCGTCTCAACGATTCTCGGCTCGGAATAGTCGTAGTAGATATATCCGCCCCAGATCGGCATTCCCGCGATGCAGACATCTCCCGCGAGCACCGGGTCGATCTCCGTAATGCACTGACCGTATGCCGCCTGAGTTGCGCTTTTTGCATTCTCACCGTCGGGGGTCATCTCAAACTCCGAAGCCTTTTCATAATCCCAGACCTCAGCCGCCGCGCCGAAGCTTCCGTCAGCGCCGAACTCGATCGTCACGACCCCGAGCCCGGTGTTCTGAGTGCCTGTCTGAAAGATCGGGATATTCTATAATCCGTCTGCTCGACGGTGTGGCTGTGACCGTCTACAACGGCGGCGATCATCTTAAGCTGCTCGTCATCAAGCCCTTCAAGAAGCTCTTCGGAGGTGATGTTAGCGGCAAGAGGATTGTCACCGAGATGGGCGACAATGATCACCGCGTCCACCAAGCCCTCAAGCTCGCTTATCTCCGACTTCACCGTCTCGATCTCATTCTCAAAGGTTATCCCCTCAAGCTTTTCGGGATTGGTGGAGGTGGCTGTGGACGTCGTCGTCAAGCCGATTATGCCGATATTATAGCCCCCGGCTTCCACTACAGTGTGATGCTCAGGAAGCGGCTCGCCGTCCTTTAAAGTGTTGGCGGAGAGGATCGGGAAATCAGCATTTTCCCCGTTTGCCAAAAGCACCTCGGCGCCGTAGTCAAAATCGTGATTTCCGGCAGCCATAGCGTCGTAGCCCGCCGCGTTCATCACATCGATGACGTGCTTACCGGCGTCTGCCGTCGCAAAGCTCTGACCTTGGGTGGCGTCGCCCGCGTCGAGTAAAATCGCGTTCTCGGCGGAAGCCTTTATCCCCGCTATCATCGGAAGACCGATGACCCCGTTGTCCGGAATTTCCGCGACGGCGTCGTGAATGTCGTTGATCGTGCAGACCGTGATTGTTGCGGGTTCGCGGGCTGCATCTTCATCTTCAGTTTCAACCGGAATATCGCTTTCGATATCCTCGGAGACCGCATTTTCTGCGGGCTTTTCGGTGATCTCGCCTTCGGTATCTGCCGAATTACCGCAGGCGAAAAGGCTGAGCGACATGGCTGAAATAATCGCTGCCGCCGCCAGCCTCATAAGAATTTTTTTCAATTAAGCTCTCCTCTTTTCAAAGATTCTTTTTTATCGCAAGGACGTTTTTGCCGTCCCTGTACTCGTATTTCATGCCGTCCATGGTCTTTTTAACCATGAAGATCCCCAGACCGCCTATCTCGCGGCGGTCCGCGTTCAGGGTTATGTCGGGGTCCTCCTTCGCAAGAGGATCATAGGGTACCCCGCCGTCGATGAAGGTTATCTCCACCGCCGGCGGCGAATCGAGGATATCCACCCTCACGGTGACGTCTCCCGAGCCGGGAGTATATGCGTATCTCGCGATGTTTCCGAAAAGCTCGTCGATCGCGATATCTATCTGCATGCGCGCCTTAATCGGGCAGTCGCACAGCTCAAGCTCGCGGTCGACAAATTCCGTGACAGTCGGAATGCTCTCGACCGCCGCAGAAATGTTAAGCTCCTTCATGGATATCCCTCTTTGGCAATCAATTCATTACAAAGCTGAGCGGGGTGACGCTGTCGGTCACGACCTTGCACTCATAAGTCCCGTCCGCGGCTCCCTGAGCGTCGAAAGAGACCTCATATACCCAGTCCCCTTCCTCGAAATCTCCCGCGTGCAGAAGATATTCGTCGGTCCCGGGGGCAAGCCTTACCGGCTTCTGGGAGATAGACGTGACGGTGTATTCCCCGGCGTCGGTCCGAAGGACCTGCCCGGCTTCGATATCCGAGGCGTCGTCCTCCGCGACATACGCGACGGCGTTTCCGCCTTCGATGACCGCGGCGCCCTTTACAAGGGTCTCAAGCTTTCCTATCGAGCCCCAGACCAACATTCCCGCAAGGAAAACGACGATGGCAAGAAGCACCATCCACATTCCCGGGGAAGCGACCTTGATGTACTCGTTAAGCTGTTCCGGAGATGATACCCGGTCCAGACTCTTTTTTCTGAATATACTCGACGCCCTCTTTGAGCTCGTCGTGATCGTAGTTGACGTCCGCGGGATACTGCATGACGTCCTCGACGCGCTCCATCTGAGTGCGCATCTCCTGAAGCGTCTGCCCGGCTGAAATGAGCGTCATCGCAGGTTCCGAGAAGGAGCCCAAGAAGCCTTGGAACGCCATGACCATACCTACGGTAAACTCGCCCTGGATCGTCAGCCAGACGCCGAGGACCATGACGATGATACCGGTGATCTGCGAGACCAAAGACGGGATAAGTCCGAGATACTGATTTAATTTTGAGAATTTTACGCTCTGCGCGTTCACGCCTGCCTGATAGCCCGCCCAGCGCTCGAAGTAGCCGTTCTCGGCTCCCAAGGACTTGACGGTCTCGATCATCTCGATACCGGCAACGGTGGCTGAGGCGAGCATTCAGATGTGGTCAAAACGACCACATCAAGAGGACAGAAGTCAGAAGTCAGATTGTCAGAATTTCAAGGTGTCACCGTTGGTGACAGATTTAATTAGTGAGGATAATGAGGGCGGTTTGTACACTCCCCGAGCATTCCCGAATCGCGCATCTGAACTCTTGTCAGGTTCGCTCTCTTTTTCGAGATGACCCGGGACATCAGAAGGTTAATGAAGATGGAAGCAAGCCCGACAAGCGTCAGAATCCAGCTGTAGTTTCCCTTCGCGGGATCGTTTAAGTATGCCTAGTTGCCCTTAAAGCCGTCCAAAACGACGAAGTGATTGAAATTCCAGTGTATTATGCAGGGAAATTTCCCCTCTTTTTTGAGCTCCTCGGGTTTATAGCGGTAGCCCTTTGCGATCAGCCCGTAGCTCCGAGCCGCCTTTAAGATGCTCCTTGCGTTTGAACCGTCGCGGGAGACTCCGCAGTCGGACCTGACCTGCTCGAGCGGTATCCATTTCCCGAAATACGCCAAAATCATCGTGAGTGAAGCGGCTCCGCATTCCAAAGCTTCGAGCTGCATCACCACGGGTACCTTTGCAACACCCTTTGTTATCGGGCGTTTAACCGTTTTCTTATCGGATTTCACGCGTCAATACGCACCCCCTGCCATTGAATATCATTCTAATTATACCACACTTCGAGCTGTTATGCACTGTTGTTTGCGCTCAATTAGAGCCGTAACAAGCACGAAGGAAATATCGGGAAATAAATATTGCCGATCAAAAAAGCTCCTTTGCGAAATTTTAACCCCGCAGACTACATCTCACAAAGGCAAATTATATGCTATAATAAATATGTTTATTTCCCATTTAAACTGCTGATTGTCGGCAGGAAAATCGGGCTGATAAATCACTGAAAATTCCGATACGGCACCCGGTGACTGCAGCGAAAAAATAAGGCGACTATCCTCATAACGGTCTTTATCATCGCCAGCGTGGCGATTTGCGGGCTGTTTTCACTTTTTTCAAATAATTCCGACATGGCTCCCTCAATCCTGCCGCAGACAAGTCTCGGCTTTGTCTCCGACAGCGGCGAGACCGTAGACTTCTCGGGCGAAGATATCTACGAGCATTCCGTGCGCACCGACGGCGTCTACACCTCGGAGTTCACCCTCTCGGGGGAATACAAAACGCCGGTCCTGTCGATGGGCGCCGTCGTGCTCCCCGATTTCATCGCAAACCTCACCTACACGGTCTTAAGATACACCGTCGCCCCGGTGATACTCCTGTTCATCATTTTGAACCGCAAAAAGAGGGTCTTAAAGTACATCTTGGCGGGTTCCGGGATAGTTGCGGGGCTGATTATCTTTGCAAATGTCCTGACCGTCTCAACGCGGCTTCTTCAAGAGCTTTGAACGAAAATGTCAAACTCAGCGTTCAGGCAAATACCTCGGCGGAGATAGGCGTTAAGGAAGAAGACCTCTGCCAGCTCGTCATGAACATGTTCGACAACGCCTTCAGCAAAGGTAGACGACAGGGAGTTCGTCCGTCAGATGTCAAGACTCTGCACGGGGATAATGGAAAAGCTCAGGGTTACATATGTCCTGCGGACGTTTTACTGCGAGGAAGAGGTCCTTCGACACATAGCGCAAGGCGGAAAGCTTGATCTTTTATTCCTTGATATAAAACTCGGGCGCAAAAACGGCATCGACCTTGCGATGATGTTAAGAGAGCGCGGGGAGGACATCTCGGTCGTTCTGATGACCGTCGACAGCAGCTATCTCTTGGCGGGATATACCGTGCAGCCGAAATATTTCCTGATGAAGCCGATCGATGAAAACGAGCTTGAAAGGGCGATCAGGATCGACCTCAAGAGGAGAATGCGGACAAAAAATATCTTCATAAAATGCGAGAGGAAGCAGATACCGGTCCCGGTCGAGAGCATTTTGTATCTCGAAGTCATCGACCACCTGACGACCGTGCACACAAGAAGCTGCGATTATGTGTCGAGAACGACCTTCACCGAGCTTATAGACGAGCTAGCGAAGTCCTGCTTCGCAAGGTGCCACAGCTCCTTTGCCGTCAACCTTGCGAGGGTCACGCACTTTTCCCGCGCAAGAGGCGTCGTCCTCGACTGCCGTGTCACGCTGCCGATCGGGAGGAAGTATTATGACAGCCTGAGAAAGAGCTTTATTGAGTTTATGAATTCTTATTGATACTGTGCCCCGGCTTTGGAAGTCGGGGCTTTTCATTTTTATCGCAGAATTTTTTGACTGGCAGAGCATGTTGTTGACCTCGCTGAACACCTCTCCCAAGTCAACTCCGGGCTCGGTGTGATCCTTTATGAGCGTCTTGCCGATGACCATGAACAGCGCCGCCGGCACGCCTTTGCCGGAGACGTCAGCCATCACGATCGCAAGGTGATTTTTGTCCACCATGAAGAAGTCATAGAAGTCTCCGCCGACCTCCTTCGCGGGGTTCATCGTCGCGTAGATGTCAAACTCGCTTCTGTCCGGGAACGCCGGGAATATGCAGGGCAGCATCGACGCCTGAATGTGCCTTGCAACATCGAGCTCGGCGCCGATCCTTTCCTTCTCGGCGGTCACTTTGCTTAAGTTCTTTATGTATTCGTCCAGCTCGCTCGCCATGTAGTTGAAGGAGTCGGATAAATCTTCCATCTCATCTCCGGTGTCGAGTTCGAGATGGAATTCGTCAAGATGCTCGACATTGTTCTCAACCAGCCCCGTAGCGGCTCCGTGAAGCGTTTTCAGCGGGCGGATGAGAATCCTGCGGACATAGTAGTAATACGCAAAAATCGAGACCAAGAGCACCCCGAGCGTCACCAAAAGCGTTAAGAGCATGAGCTGCCTTATCTGCGCGTTTATCATATCCATCGAGATGTCGACGCTCGCTAAAGCAGCCGGGTTTCCCTCGCTGTTTGGGATCATGACGTATGCCGAGGCGAGGTATCCGTACTCCTCGTTTTCGGTGACTAAGATCGTCTGCTCCGCGTCTTTTTTGAACGCTTCATGCATGAGCCGATCGCCGTCGCCGTAATATGCGTCGGAATCCCCGAGCTCGCAGACCCCTTCTTCACCCGGCTCGCCCACGTCCCAGATATAGACCATCACGTCGTCCTCCGGGACCACGACATAGAAATATTTGGGGCCGATATTGCGCTTCAGGGTCAGAAGATACTCAGCGACCTCGTCGTAATATTCGTCCTTTTCGCCGGTCAGATAATATTTTTCGATGGAGTCGCCGTCGATATAATCAGCCGCCGACGAGGCGAGGCTGAAAGCCATATTCTGGTAATATTCCTCCATCCTCATGCGGTAAAGCCCGGTGATCGCCGGGATCAGAGCCAGCGCAAGAGCCGCAGCCATCGTCACAAGACCCAAGAGCAGCTTGGGTTGCAGTTTTATCTTTCGCGATTTTTTCATTTTGCTCCCTCCCTCGGGATTATGTGAAGCCTCAGATGCCCGTCTTTTACGCGATACAGCGCGCGATCGTCAGAAAGTTTTCTTATATCCGAACCGAGCTCCGCGGAACCCGTATTCATGCCGTTTACATAATAAATCACATTATCTATCTCGACCTGCGTCATGCCGTTGTATTTCCTGAAAATTTCAAGTGCCTCGGCTTTTGACATATCATGCGAAAGGCTCATGAGGCTCTCATCGGGTCGTTTCCAATATGGCAGCTTCTCGGGCTGGGAAATCGCGGCAGCCCAATATCCCGAAAAATCGGAAAATACCGTTTTTACCATCTCAAGAGCGTTTTCTGAGCACTTTAAATAGACGTCCACGCTGTCGGTATCGCCGTCGATTTCTATCTTTTTTTGCATGATGACATCGCCCTGATCGAGCTTTTTCGCAAGCTTATGCATCGTCACCCCGGAGACCCGCAAACCCCTTTCCATAGCGGCTTCGATGGGGTAATAGCTCCTTCCCTCCGGCAAAAGGGAGCTGTGGATATTTATCCCCCTGAAATTCGGCAGATTTTCGGGGATATCGATAATGCGGTTATATTCAGCCACGAAGAAGAGCCCGCAGTCCATATCATTAAAATACTTAACCGTATCTTCGGGAGAAACGGCTTCATAATGCACCGGAATGCCGCATTCTTTCGCCCTTTTTACGATGGAATACTCGGTGAAATAGTCCTCGTCGTTGTGATATGTATAAAGCGCCAGAATTTCCTGATACTTCAAAAAATATTCAAAGCATGGCAGAAAAACATCGCTGCCGAAATATACTATCTTCATAGGTCAGCCTCCGGGCTGTCAGATTTTTATTATCAGCGTGTTAAAGCCCTGATAGCGGCGGTAGAAGAATTCCCGGGCGCGCTTTTTGATGACCAGAACGCCCATGCTGTCCATGTCGAAGTCCCCGCCGACGCTCGCCCTGTTGGTGCTTAAGTCGAACGGGTTGAACGATGTGGCGTCGTCGCGCATGTGAAGCTCCAAGGTGCCGTCCTCGGTGACGATGGAGGTGATCTGGATATATCCGTCCGTCCGACCTCCGAAGCCCATTTTCAGGATCGCCATACTGATCTCTTCGACGGTCATCGTCGCAAGCCCGGCTTTTAAAGGCGCAAAGGCGTTTTTGATGTCGGTAAGATTGGGAAGGGAGAACTTGAGGCTCCCGGTCTTTTTGAAGAAGCCGGGGAGGTAGATGGATATCGCGACGACCTGTCCCACGACCGTGGCAAGAGCCGCGCCCGGGGCGCCTAAATTCATAAAGATGACGAACACGACGTTCATCGAGATGTCGATGACGTTTCCGGTGACTGACCCGAGACCCCCGAGCTTTTGGCTCTCGTTGTTATTTAAAAAGTAGTTGAATATGTTAGACATATAAAACAGCGGAGTCGCGCTCACAAGAATACGCAGGTACCCCTTGGTAGCGGTGTAAAGTTCGCCGTCGGCGGCTTTTGTGCCCAAAATTCGGAGAAGCCCTTCCATGAAGACGTTCCCCAAAAGAGCCGTCGCAAGGCTTAAAATGACCGCGAGCCAGAATATCCCGCCGAAGCATCTTTTAGCCTCGTCTTCCTTGCCCTCGCCCATAAGTTGGGAAAACTTCACCGAGCCTCCGAGCCCGAGACCGTGCGCAAAGACGCAGTTTATCATATATACCGGGAGGATCAGGCTTATCGCCGCAAGACCTACGCCTCCCAATTTCTGACCGACGACGACCGCGTCCGCCATGTCGCTCAAAGCCCATCCGAAAGATGAGACCATCGCCGGAATCCAGAGCCGGCGGAACATTTTACCCGTAAAGTTGTCCTTGTTGTTTTGCATGATTGACCCCGCATTTTTTGAATTGCTGTATTATGCATGAATAAGCATACATTATATTATACCATACAAGAGCAATACCCCTTATGCCCTGCGGGAACTTGTAAAGGCAATATACGTTGAAAAGCCCGACAAGTCGAGTGGCAAGAGGAAACAGAAAATCAGGATACAGTATGATCTCATAGGTTTTATACCTATAAACGAGCTTTTGCAGCAGGAAAAGCAAAGAGAAACGGCGTGATCGAAATCACGCCGCTTCAAAAAATTAGTTTCAACTTCTTTATGACGCCCCGGCTATATAAGACGGGGTTGATTTTTATAGATAAAGTCATAAATTACTGTCCCCTCCCCTATCAAAAAAGCCCGGCGCACGCCGAGCTCACTTATGTCTTCTGTTCTTCACCGCTATCCACACGGTTGCCGCCGCCCCCGGCGCTGCCAATCCCATCACCGTCGTCCATGGGTTCCCGCCCCCGCTTATCACCGTATAGCCAATGCACCCCGCGGCGATGACATAAAACACCGCGAGCGCGATTATCAGGGCTTTTGCGGCGTCGGACGCGGGCGAGCACTCCAACTCCTCCCAGAGCTCGACCCCGTTCTGCTCGGCAAGCTCCCTTGCCTGCGAGGTAAACACGCTGTTCGTCATCACCATCGCCCGCGTGCAGTCATACACCGCCCTGCCGGCGGCTGCCTGCTGAACGGCTGCCACCCCGACGTGCGAGGAGTAATACTTGCACTGCACAGCCCACCTCTCGCCGGATTTTTCGCAGACGATATCCACCCCGAAATCCCCCGAGGTCTTTGTCATCGTGATATTTTTAAAGCCGTATCTTCTCAGCTCGCGCGCGCAGAAGAGCTCGTAGTCCCGACCCGACTCGACCATCGCTCAGTCCTTCGGCATGATCGGCTTGAGGTATTTGTTGAGATAATCGTGCAGCTCGCTTCTGAACTCCTTCGAGTCGGCTGCATGCGCGGCGTAGGCGTGCTCCTCGGCGTTCAGGTCGTAGCTGTGGAGGACGCTGAACGCGATGTTTGAACAGTGATCCGCGACGCGCTCGATATTTATCAGAAGATCGTTAAAGATGAATCCCGAGAGGATCGTCGTCTCATTTGCCGAGACGCGGTCGATGTGGTTCGCCCGGAGCTGCTTCGTCATCTCATCTATCGTCTCCTCGAGCGGCTCCACCTTCACTGCAAGGTCGCGCCGGCGCTCCATAAACGCCGTCGTCGCAAGTCCCAGAATCTCCTTGACGGCTGTGACGAGGAGGCTGATCTCCTCCTGAGCCTGCTCGGAAAATACCACCTTTTTTTCGTTGATCTCGTCTGCCGTTTCAGCGATGTTCTGGGCATGATCCGACAGCCTCTCGAAGTCGCCGATGGCGCTTAAGAGCTCGGAAGATATCGCCTGCTGCTTCTCGGTCAAGCCGTTTTTGCCGATCTTCACGATATAGTTCCCGAGCTTGTCCTCGTACTTATCGCAAAGAGCCTCTTTATCGATGACTTTGAGGAATTTCGAGCGGTCGTATTCTGTAAGAAGCCGAAGGGAACGGTAGACGTTTTTCCTCGCGATCTCGCACATTCTGACTGTCGCGTTTTTGGACAGCTCGAGAGCCGTCGGAGGATAGTTTAAGAGGCTGTCGTCGAGGCTGTCGATCTCGAGTAAATCTTCCTGCTCGGCGGGATCGGGCTTTATCAAGATCATGCAGAGCTTCTCTATAAGCTTGTTTGCCGGCAGCAGGAACGCCACCGCAAGAAGCCTTAAAGCGGTGTTCATGATCGCAATGCCCATCACCTTTGCCGGAAGGTCCATGAACGCGAAGTTAAAGATCAGCGACGCGGGAATGTAGAGTATGTATGTTATCACCATCGCCGCGATGTTGATTATCAAGTAGGATATCGCGGTCCGCTTGCCGTTTCGGTTGGCGCCGAGCATCGCGATTAAGACCGGGGTCGAGGCGCCGATGTTGATGCCGAGGATTATCGGCAGACAGACATTATATGGTATGGCTCCCGTCACCGACAGAGCCTGCAAAATACCTACAGAAGCCGAGGAGGACTGCGTGATCATGGTTATCAGCGCGCCCGCAAGTATACCGAAAATCGGATTTTTAAAGAGTATCAGAAGCTCGGCAAATTTCGGGGATTCCTTTAACGGACTTACTGATTCCGAGATCAGTGACATCGCCATCAGAAGCGTTGCAAGCCCCAAAGTCACGCTGCCGACGCTTTTCATCGAGCTCTTTTTTGCAAACAAAAGCTGGAAGGACCCGAAGAGCGCAAGAAGCGATATCAGAATCTGCGTAAAGCCCCCGCTTCCCGAGTTTGATAAAGACAAAAGCCAGCCCGTCATCGTCGTGCCGACGTTTGCGCCCAAGACTATGCCGACGGACTGAGAGAAGCTCATCATGCCGGTCGATACGAAGCTTATCACCATCACCGAAGTGGCGCTTGAGGACTGAATGACCGCGGCGACCAATGTCCCGAGCAAAAAGCCCTTCCAAGGGGTGGAGCTCAGCTTCCAGAGTATCGCCTCCATCTTGTTGCCGGCGAGCTGCGTCAGCCCGGCGCCCATCACCTTCATTCCGAAGAGGAAGAAGGCGACGCCTCCCAAGAGCGAGAGAATGTTAGTTATTCCCATTTTATTTTCCTTCCTTCAGATACTGCCGCACACGCGGCTCGGTACTCCCGTACCCGATAAAAATCTATACTTCCACAACTTAATAATAGCAGATTATGCTCGGATTTTCAAGAGCGTATCGGAAAAAAGTCAATTTGCATAATTTTTTGCCCGCGGGTCTAAAATAGTTGTAGCAAATACGGGTTAAAGCGCTGAATCAAAAATTTGCATATTATGAGAACTTTTCTGGCGGATATTATTTTTTATCAATTTTCTATTGAAATTTTCCGGGGTTTGTATTATAATCATTTTATCAGCAGCTTACGGCTTCTTAGTGAGACAAGGAGAGACAGCGATGATATTCTTGAAGAGGACATTTGTAATGATATTATCGACTATGATCATGACCGCGGGAACCTCCTGCGGTACAAAAGCGAGCAGCCTTTCCTTCACCGGGGAGACTGTCGCAGCGCAGGATTTAGGGCTTTCCGTCGGGGATAAGCTCACCAAAGCCTACAAGGGAATGGAGGAAAACAATCCCGTTTCCTCCGACATTTTCTTTGCCGATCCGACCTCGGTCGAGTATGACGGCAGGCTCTATATCTACGGCACCAACGACTCCCAGGAGTTCGATTCAAAAGGCGGCTACGGCTCGAACGGCTACGGCTCGATCGGGTCCTTGGTCTGCTACTCAACTGAGGATATGTCAAACTTCAGGTATGAATGCACTATCCCCGTCACCGAGATCGCGACATGGGCTGGGTGCTCCTGGGCGCCGTCGATAGTCTCCCGCGAAGAGGACGACGGCAAGACCCATTTCTACCTTTATTTTGCAAATTCCGGCGCAAATGTCGGCGTTCTGACATCAACATCTCCAACAGGTCCTTGGAAGGACCCCGTCGGCGGACCTCTTGTCTACAACGAGATGAAGCAGCTCAAAAACGACCCGGTATCGTGGTGCTTTGACCCGGGCGTCTGCATCGACGACAACGGAGTCGGGTGGATAGCGATCGGCGGAGGCGAAGCGGCTCACCCCGACGAAAACGGCATGAGAACCGGCAACTGCCGCCTTGCAAAGCTCGGAAAAGACATGATCTCCATCGACGGAGACATGATTAAAGTCCCGACATATTACCATTTTGAGGCAAACGAGCTCAACTATATCGGCGGGAAATACGTCCTGACATACTGCTCGAATTACGAGGACAGAAGCGCGTTCCCGGTCGAGCTGGGGAAAGCTCCGCAGACCTGCTCGATGTGCTACATGGTATCGGACGATCCCTTGAATGCCGACAGCTGGAAGTGGGGCGGGGAATATCTCACAAACCCGAATCAGCACGGATATCCCTTCTCAAACAATCACTCACACCTGCAAAAGTTCGGCGGGAAGTATTACCTGCTTTACCAGAATGTCTCGCTTCTTGAAAATATGAACAAGCTTCAGGCGGCTGACGGATTCCGCTCGATCGGCATCGATCTCTGCGAGGTCGATGAGAAGAAGGTCGAGATCAAGCCCTCAAAGATGAGCGACGAGGGGGTCAAGCAGCTGAAAAATCTCCCGGCGCTTGAGATGAACGAGGCTGAGACGGCTCACGTCGCCGCCGGGGTGACCTACTATTATAATGAGGACCTCGGGTCGGTGATCCTGACCGGGATCGGTGACGGCGATTGGCTGGGGCTGACCGACGTCGATTTCGACAGCGGCGCCAACACATTTGCGGCGCAGGTTCGGGGCAAGGGTATCATCGAGATCAGGCTCGACGACATCGATTCCGAGCCCGTCGGGAATATCCAGTTCGACACCGGTTCCGATTTTGCGGTCGTTAAAGGCGGGATCGGGAAGGTCTCGGGGGTGCATGATATGTACCTCGTGTTCGGGGGAAGCTTCTCCTTCGACAAGTGGCAGTTTGCCTACAGCGACGGGGAGTAAAGCATTCTATAACATACCTTTGATAAAAAAAACAGCCCGCTGACCGGGAAGGTCGGCGGGTTTTGATATGCCTTGGATATATACGGGGGGTAGAAGGGCGGCTCTTGGAGGGCTGGGTGCTGACTTATGGGCAGGGCGAAGCCCGGGTACGCGAAGCGTACCCGTCCGTGCGAAGCGCGGACGCCGACGCCTTCGGCGGCGGGGGCTTCGCCCCGAGCCCTTCCCCTTACTCCTCCTCCGGAGCATACGCGCCCATGATCTTCATAGCAGTCCTGAGCCCGTCTACAGCAGCGGACATGATGCCTCCCGCATAGCCGGCTCCCTCGCCGCAGGGGTATAGATTAGACGCGGTCGGAGCCGAGCCGCTTTCGTTTCTCATGATCCGAACCGGCGAGGAAGTCCTCGTCTCGGGTGCTGTGAGGACGGCTCCGGGGTCGCCGAAGCAGGTCATCTGTCTTGAAAATTTTCTTATGCCGATCTTTAACGCTTCCGATATGAATCCCGGGAAAAGCGCGTTGAGATCGGCGTTTACGGTTCCCGGGAGATATGTGGGTCTCACCGAATAGGGCGAATTGTTTCCGTCAAGGAAATCGCCGACGCTCATCGCCGGAGCTCTGTAATCTCCCGTCAATTTATATGCAGCCCGCTCGACCGATCTCGCAAGCTCCATGCCTCCCAAGACGCCGGGAGGGAAATCATCGGGACCTACCGACACCGCAACGGCGGCGTTAGCGTTCTCGCCGTCCCGAAGATAACGGCTCATGCCGTTCGTGACGACTCCTCCCGCCTCCGACGACCCGCAGACCACTTCCCCGCCGGGACACATGCAAAACGTGTAGACCCCTCTGCCGTCCGAAAGCCGATGGGAGAGCTGATATTCCCCCGGAGGAAGCCCGAGTTCACCCGCAGGCGCGCCGTAGAGGCTGATATCGACGTCTTTTTGAAGATGTTCTACCCGCGCGCCTATCGAAAACGGCTTCGGCTCCATCGAGATACCGCGGTCAAGAAGCGTGCCGAATGTATCCCGAGCTGAGTGCCCGATCGCCAAAACAACGCTCGCCGCAGGTATCTCCCCGTCCGGGGTCACGATGCTTTTCACGGTCCCGCCGGCGATATTCATATCGACAAGCGGCTCCGAAAATCTGACTTCGCCGCCGAGGGAGATGATTTTTTTGCGGATATTTTTCACGACCTCGCGCAGCCTGTCGGTGCCGATGTGCGGTTTTGCGCGGAAAAGTATCTCCTCGGGCGCGCCGAAATCCCGAAAATTTTTCAGGACATATCGGCAAAGCGGGTCGCCGATGCGGGTAGTGAGTTTGCCGTCGGAGAAGGTGCCAGCCCCGCCTTCGCCGAATTGGACGTTTGATTTTTCATCGAGCACGCCCGCGCAAAAGAGCCGATTTACCGCTTCAACGCGCGAATCTACGTCTCCGCCTCTCTCTAAGACAACGGGCTTGTAGCCGTTCTCGGCAAGCAGCAGCGCGCAGAACATTCCGGCAGGACCGAAGCCCGCTATCACGGTCTTTCCGGGTCTTTTTTCGGTGGATTTTCTGACTGCGGGCTCCTCCTCGACGAAGACACGGCAGTTTCTTTTTGAGGCAAGTTTCAGCTCGCGCGCGGGGTTGCAAAGACCTATCAGCACCGAGCAGACCAGCCTTATGTCCTCTCTTTTTCTCGCGTCGAGGGAGATTTTGTAAATCCCGGCTGTGAGGACTTCTGATGGGCTGATCCCGAGGCTTTTTAGGGCGGTCGAGACGATCTCCTCGTGATTTGTGCCGACCGGGCATTTGATGTCGGATATGATTATTGGCATGGCGTGGCTCCTTCGGGTTGGTGTGGGGCGGTGGGATGAATTGGGTATGGGGGACAGAGCGATTTTTAGGGGATTGCCTCGATGCGCTTGGCAAGCCGTATGGGGGAACCCTTGAAAAAGGTCCCCCATACCCCCTCCAAATGTGGGGCACCCCTGCGGGGTTCCCGCAGACGCGGGGTTTTGTCCAAGAGCACGAGCAATCAATCATTTACGATTGCAAAGTGCGATTGGCAACAAAACCAGCTTCTGCTGACACCCCTCCGGGCTTTCGCCTCGCTGTGCTCGGCATTCGTGGAAAGACTTTACGGGACGAGAGGAATATAAGAAGCAGAAAAGATTTAGCGCTTTAAAGCGACGTGCTTTTATTATTTCGGGCACTGCTAATTTGGAGTGGAAACCCCATTAGAAAGGGTTTTCCCCTATGACCCCTTTTCCCAAATTTTCACCAACCCCAACCCCTCCCATAAAGGGAGGGTTTTTTGCCTCGCTTCGCTCGGCTCCCGGTGACTTCGTCGCCGGTTTTTGTTGGGGAAAACCCTTGCAGGGTTTTCCCCAAACCCCTTTCCGATGTGGGGCACCCCTGCGGGGTTCCCCACGCCCCTCCGGCTTCACCCCCCGACTTGCGACAAAAACTCTCAGTGCACAAACAATCCCGCGTTTTTGATTGCAAAGTGCGATGAGCAAGTTTTTGCGCAAGTCATACCCCCTCCCCCTTTTAGGGGGAGGGGGCTCCGCTTGACTATAAGTATGCGCAAAAGTAACCCGGGGGAGGGGGTCTGCTTCAAATAGCATGAGTTCATTTTCCGGCGGGAAAATGAACGAATACCTTTTACCAAAGGGCGCGGTGGGCATGGGACACATAAATATTATAAAAGCTCGGCTTACTTACCATGTTATGTATTACAAAGCAGTTTTACAAAACATGCTGCTATTTCGCCTCGCTTCGCTCGGCTCTGTGGGGCACCCCTGCGGGGTTCCCCACACCCCTCCGGCTTCACCCCCACCCCAACCCCTCCCCGGCGGGGAGGGGCTTTTTTACCTCGCTTCGCTCGGCTCCGGGCGACTTCGTCGCCCTCTTTGAAGGCAATAACCGCAAGATTATTCCCTGTCGGTCATAATCCTGCGGTAAAGGGATTTCGCTCACTGCGGTAAGCGACTGGGAGCTCTGCCCCCCGAGTCTCCCGCAGCCTTGAAAGGCTGGCGAACTTTTTGACTTGTCTCACTCAGGGCCTAGCGATATTACCCCTCTTCGCCCTCGTTTGCGTCCACCGACTCCGCCGGATCAATATTCGCATAAACCTGATTTATCCCCAGCGCCCAGACGTTTGAATAACCCGGCGCGTAGACCGACGCCGAGAATATCCTCGGTCCGGCGGAGATGTTATATTCCAAAAGATCGATCTCTGCGACAAAGCTTGAAGCGTCGATCTGATTCAAAACATCTTCCGGACCCACCACCGTCACGTTCAGCCTATCGGTCTGTATCGTCACGGCATAGTCGCTCGACGCGTTCACAACATGTATCTGCGAGTTGGGGATCGTGATATTGCGCTCGGCATACCCCTCGAGATCGAAGGACGCCTGCACGAGATCCACCCCAGAAATGTTCTCATAGTAGCTGTTCAGCGGGATTCCGTAGGTCATGACGGCTCCGGGTCTTATATTGCGAAGGTCGGCATACCCGAGGCTCACGCTCGTGATCTTGTCTACGTCGGGATTCTGGCTCCTGACCGTTATGCTGTTCTCGGAGAGAGAATACTCTATCCCCGAAGTGTCGATCTTGTCCGAATAATTCTGAATCGTCAGGGTCAGCGGCAGGGTCTTCATCATGTAGACCGGGATATAGACGTTAAATAGGCTCGTATCAAGGCTCACCCTCGGGTTTTCAAAGACCGCTTCTCCGCTGTAGAGCGTGACGTTTGACGTCGATGAATTTTCCGAAGCGTTGAGCCGCAAACTTCCGTCGAAGCTTATGACGCAGCCCGTGACCTGGTCTATATAGTCCTGCGGACCGGAAATCGTGACCTGCGATGGGGTGATGGTGATCTCCTCAGGGTCGATGACAAATCCCGAGCGCGCCGTGATGTTGTCCATATTGAGGGTAAGCGTTCTTGAATCGACGGACAGCGTTTTTGAGGCGAATCTGTCAAACTCGATGTGAACCGTCTTCTGCGGACCGATCTGCACGTCGTCCATTCTGTCACCGTGCACGCTTGTGACGACGAGGGGGATATCGTATGTCCCCGAGGTCCTGACATTATTCAGATCAAGGGTGACGGCGATGTCATCATTGGTATAATTTCCCACGCTCTCGCGCTGACCTATAAAGGAGATGTTTACGGTCTCAATATCCCTATCTACGACGGAAAGCCCCGAAAGATCGGCATATGAACCCTCGAGGGAGAAATCTATCGGCACGTCCTTCAGGGTAATAGTGATATCCGAAAAGGCGGTTATTGAGAGCGTGACCCACGCCGTCACAGCGATGAGCGCCGAGAAGATCATGATGACTAAGTTTTCCGCGCGGGTGCTCTTAGTCTTCTTTGCTCTTGCCTTTTTTTCTGCCATTTATAAGCTCCTTTCCGTATTTCAGGATACCGGTGATATTCACCTCGCGGGAATTATCGTGAATGATCTTTGCCCTGAGATACTCGATCAGTTTTTCCTTGGAATAACCCCTTGTGAGCTCTCCGTTTTCTGCGACCGAGATGGTCCCCGTCTCCTCTGACACCACGATGATGATGGCGTCGGAGGTCTCGCTCATGCCTATCGCGGCGCGATGACGTGAGCCGAGCTGCTTATTGATGGTCTCCTCCTTCATCGGGGTCGGCAGGAAGCAGCCCGCGGCATGAATAAGCCCGTCACGAAGTATCACTGCGCCGTCGTGAAGTGCGGTCTTGGGGAAGAAGATGGTCCCGAAAGCCGCCACGGAGGGAATGCAGTCCATAATCGTTCCCGTCGCGATCTGATCGCCGAGGTGGACCTGCCTCTCAAAAACTATCAGAGCGCCCGTTGTGGAGTCGGACAGCATTGAAGCGGCTTCGGCGACGATGTTGATGGTCTGTTCCCAGCGCTGCGCGATATCCTCATCGCTCGAGCTGTTAAATACTTTTACGTTCGTCCGTCCCACTCTTTCAAGGACGCGCCTTAATTCCGGCTGGAAGACGACGATTATCGCGATCAAGCCGACTTGGAAGAAGTTTCCGAAGAGGAAGGTCATCATCTTCAGCTTTAAAAGCGTCGAGATGAGATATACTACGAGCATGATGAAAATACCCGTGATGAGCTGCTGAGCCTTTGTCTCGCGGATTATCTTTATTCCCTTGTAGATGATGAACGCCATCACGATCATGTCGATTATGTCTCTGATCTCTATGGTCGATATGATGGAGAGAAGTCTGCCGGAGAGCTCCGTCAGATATTCCACAGCCCTTTCATAATACTGCAACAACTCGATTTCCCCTTCCGCGCGACCGCGCATTTTTCCAATCCCTTTTATTTTAGCAGATATGAGAAAAAATTTCAATAGGCTAAAGACCTGTTTTGCAAATTTTTTTCAGATAATTTACAAGGCTCACCGCGTCTCTTTCCGAACTGAAAGCCGAAGGGGAAAATCTCACCGTCCCGTCCGGGAATGTGCCCAAGGTCTTATGCGCAAGATACGCGCAGTGAAGACCTCCCCTAAGTGCAAATCCCGCCTCGGAAAGCGCTCCCGCAAGCCTCGGCGCGGGTATTCCTTCGATATTAAAGGATAAGATGGGCACGCTCTTTTCACCTCGGCTCGGGATTATAAAATTCCCGGCGTTTTTCATGCCGTCCGAAATGATCCCGCAAAGCGCCTCCTCATGGGCTTTTATCCTCTTCATGCCGATATTTTTTACATAATCAATCCCCGCGCCGAGCCCTAAAATGCCGACGGTGTTTAAAGTCCCGCTCTCAAGCCTTTCCGGCATGAATGACGTCTGCTCGAGCTCGCCCGATGTGGCTCCCGTCCCGCCTTCGATGATGGTCCCGAGCTTATATTTCCCGTCCGATATCAAAAGCCCCGTACCCGTCGGACCGTAAAGTCCCTTGTGTCCCGGGGTGCAGAGGATATTGATTCCGTCACTCATCTTTAGCGGCACCGTGCCGCAAGCCTGCGCGCCGTCGACTATCAGCGGAACGCTGTTTTCACCGCATATTTCGGCGATTTCATTTATCGGCATAAGCCTTCCCGTGACGTTTGAAGCAGCCGTGCAGACGCAGAGTTTAAACTCCGGGGTGATGATTTTTTTAAAGCCCTCGATGATTTCCCCGTCGCTGTCGCCTGCTTCGGCAACTTCGACATGCACCCTGAGCCGGGATAGGGCATATGCGGGTCTTGCGACGGCGTTGTGCTCAAATGGGGAAATCGCCATCTTGTCTCCCGGTCTTATAAGCCCTTTTATCGCCATGTTCAGGGCATGGGTGCAGTTAAGGGTGAAAACGGTGTTTTCCGGCTCGGCTCCGAACATTTCGGCAGCTTTAGCGCGGACTTTATATACCGCTTCGGCGGCGGTTTGCGATGTCTTATGCCCGCCTCTTCCGGGGTTTCCGCCGTACCGCAAAACCGCATTCTTAACGGCTTCCACGACAGATGGAGGCTTTGGATAGGTCGTCGCGGCGTTGTCAAAATATATCTCCCTCATCATCTCACCACCGTCTTTTTGTCCTTGGTCGCGATGCCGTTTTTTGATAAGATCGAGCAGATCAGCTCGGGGTCGTCCCTCACCCTGATGACGTAGCCGCAGCCTGTTCTGGTATTTTTGTCCTGCCGCTCAATCTCGCAGTATCTGCCGGAGTTGTTTAAAATCGTCTTCGCCTTCATCGCGTAGGTCACGGAGGACACGGTAATAAGCGTATATGTCAATTTCTGTCACCTCTGAAATAGAATATTCTCCATATTCATGATATGCAAAGGTTCGGGGGATTGATATATCGATATTTTTTACTGAAAATTTCACAAAACCTATTGAAATCCGCGAGGGAATATTGTATAATAATGAGGAATGAAGCTTGGAGGGTTATTTCTCTGTCTTCCATTCTCAAATTATTATCCGGAGGTATTAAAATGGTAAACATCCCAGAAGTCAAATTAGGCATCATCGCCGTTTCGAGAGACTGCTTCCCGATCGCTCTCTCAACAGCCCGCCGCGAAGCCATCGTCAAGGCGTTCGGAGACGGCATTTACAACTGCAAGATCACCGTGGAAAATGAAAACGACGCCCTCAAAGCGGTCGCGGACGTGACTGCGGCAGGCGTCAACGCTCTCGTCGTATTCCTTGGCAACTTCGGTCCCGAGACCCCTGAGACCCTTATCTGCAAGCATTTTGACGGTCCCGTCATGTATGTTGCCGCAGCAGAAGGCGACGGCGATATGATTAACGGCAGAGGCGACGCCTACTGCGGAATGCTCAACTGCTCCTACAACTTGGGCATGCGCCATCTTCAGGCATACATTCCCGAGTATCCCGTCGGCACCGCAGAAGAGTGCGCCGACATGATCAAGGAGTTCGTCCCGATCGCAAGAGCGGTCATCGGCGTAAAGAATCTCAAAATCATCACCTTCGGTCCCCGTCCGCAGGACTTCTTCGCCTGCAACGCGCCCATCAAGGGACTTTACGAGCTGGGTGTCGAGATCGAGGAGAATTCCGAGCTCGACCTTCTGGTCTCCTATAAGGCTCACGCCGGCGATCCGAGAATCAAGGAAGTCTGCGAGGACATGGCTAAGGAAATGGGCGAGGGAAGATACTATCCCGAGCTTTTGGAGAGAATGGCGCAGTTTGAGCTGACCCTTCTTGACTGGGCAGAGGCACATAAGGGCGCGAGAAAGTATGTCGCATTCGCCGACAAGTGCTGGCCCGCATTCCCCGAGCAGTTCGGCTTTGAGCCCTGCTATGTCAATTCAAGACTTGCAAGCCGCGGCATTCCGGTATCCTGCGAAGTCGATATCTACGGCGCTCTTTCCGAGTACATAGGCGCATGCATCACCGGCGACGCCGTCACGCTTCTTGACATCAACAACTCCGTCCCGAAGTATATCTACGACGAGGACATCAAGGGCAAGTTCGACTACAAGCTCACCGACACCTTCATGGGCTTCCACTGCGGCAACACCCCGGAGTGCAAGATGTGCGACACCCGCGCGGTCAAGTATCAGCTCATTCAGCACAGGCTTCTTGAGCCCGCAGGTTCCGATCCCGATTTCACAAGAGGCACCCTCGAAGGCGATATTGCTCCTTCCGAGATCACCTTCTACAGGCTCCAGTGCGACAGCGAGGGCAGGCTCCGTTCCTATATCGCGGAGGGTGAAGTTCTTCCCGTCGCGACCCGTTCCTTCGGCGGCATCGGCATCTTCGCTATCCCCGAGATGGGAAGATTCTACCGCCACGTTCTCATCAAGAAGAGATATCCCCACCATGGCGCGGTCGCGTTTGCACACTGCGGCAAGGCGATGTTCGAGGTCCTTAAATATCTCGGCGTGAAGGATATTGCGTACAACCA
The DNA here is from genome assembly GCA_947627985.1 of uncultured Clostridia bacterium. GTDB lineage: Bacteria > Bacillota > Clostridia > Oscillospirales > Ruminococcaceae > Faeciplasma. The sequence goes on along the minus strand of CANQYD010000031.1, from coordinate 982 downwards.
GCCCGCCGGCGTGCTGTATAAGGGCGAGAATCCGTTTGCGTGAGGTTATTGATTTAGGTCTGAGAGAGACAAGATAAAAAGGTTTTGCCCCGCTTTTCCTTAAGTGAACAAGCTGGTTTTGCAGCCAATCGCACTTCGCAATCGTAAACGATTGATTGCTCGTGCTCTTGGGCAAAACCCCGCGTGTTACCGCGGGCGGAATCCAAGGGCGGATCCCTTGGCCGCGCTCCGCAGAGCGCGAAATCCCCGTAAAAAGGACAGCGAGAGCTGTCCTTTTTGCTTTTATCGTTCAAAAGAGCTCGGCGAAGCCGAGCGACAGCCCGGAGGGGTGTGGGGAACCCCGCAGGGGTGCCCCACATTCGGAGGGGGGTTGGGGGAACCCTCGCCGGGGGTTCCCCCAACAAAAAACCGGCGACGAAGTCGCCCGGAGCCGAGCGAAGCGAGGCGGGGAAGCCCTCTCTCCCTTGGGAGAGGGGGTATGACTTGCGCAAAAACTTGCTCATCGCATTTCGCAATCAAAAACACGGGATTGCTCGTGCTCTGAGAGTTTTTGTCGCAAGTCGGGGGGAGGGTAAGCACGGAAAGGGGTTAGCAGAAGCTGGTTTTGTTCCTGCTCAACTGCCCTCGGCGTAAACGCCCGCCTCGGTTGTTTTTCAGACAAAACCCCGCGTCTGCGGGGCAACCCTGCAAGGGTTGTCCCCAACATAGTGGTGGCGTCGGAAGAAATTAAACAACGGCTTAAAGATAAGATAGTAGTCCCCACCCTCTCCTACCCATTGTTAAAAGGTATTCGTTCATTTTCCGCCGGAAAATGAACTCATGCTATTTTAAATAAACCCCCTCCCCCGAAGAAGCTTGTGCAGACTTATAGCAGAGCGGAGCCCCCTCCCCCTAAAGGGGGCGGGGGGGCTTCCCGCCTCGCTTCGCTCGGCTCTGTGGGGCACCCCTGCGGGGTTCCCCACACCCCTCCGGCTTCGGGCGA
>CANQYD010000030.1 GCA_947627985.1 uncultured Clostridia bacterium | reverse complement strand
GGAAAGACCGGAAATGCCGTCGGCGGAGTTCGCAGGTTTTTTTCCTTCTCCGGCGCCCACCCCCGTAAGAGGCAGTCCCCCCGGACAGCAATAGTTATGCACTTCCACCAAGCCACAGTACCAGCAGAAGGCTCGTCACAAGGTCATCTTTCCTCCCAACCCCCGACAGAAGCACAGGGTAAAAGCCAATCTTCTAACCCCTATCTTCTACCCCCTATCCTCTATTCGCACCCGAAGGGTGCAAAATCTTCCCCACCCCCTTGCAATCCTCCGCAAAAAGGTGTATAATAAAAATGTATGCAACCAACCCACGGCAAAGGAGTCAGCGATGAAAAAGAGAATTGCAGCGATAATTTTGGCACTGATGACCCTCTCGGGCTGTGCTTCGGGTCAGATAACCCCCGGCGCCGTCGTCCTGAGCAAGACCACGACCGCGGCTAAGACCGCTTCGGTCGGCGATCCCTCTAAACTTATTATAAACGAAATCTGCGCAAAAAACAAGAGCGTTTTGAAAGACGCCGACGGAGATTTTTCGGATTGGGTCGAGATATATAATCCCTCCGCGAAAACCGTCAATTTAAGCGGCTGCGGTCTTTCGGATGATGAGGACCAGCCCCTCAAATGGGTATTTCCGTCGGTCGAGATCAAATCCAAAGGCTACCTTATCGTTTTCTGTTCCGACAAAAACAGGAAAAAATCCGAGCTTCACACCAATTTCAAGATATCGGACGGCGACGTCATCACCTTAAGTTCAAAGGCGAAAAAGAAGATTTCGAGCGTCACGGTCCCGGTACTTGCCGATGATGAGACCTACGGTGTCGACAAAAAGGGCAATCTGATGATACTTACCGCTACTCCGGGAGCCGATAATTCCGGTTCCAAGACGTCGCGGGAAGCTGCCGTCATTGCGCCCAAATTTTCAAAAGAGAGCGGATTTTATTCATCGCAGTTCAGCCTTTCGATGAGTATTCCCGACGGCACCGAGGTTTATTATACCACCGACGGCTCTAAGCCTACAAAATCTTCCAAAAAATACACCGAGCCGTTCACCGTCAAGGATCGGTCCTCCGAAAAGGCGGTCCTCACCTACAAAACAGGCACCATGGCGAACAAAAGCGACGAGCAGTACCCGCGTGAAGAATTTGAAAAGGCGACGATAATCAGAGCCGTGGCGATCGACAAAAAGGGAAGATCGAGCCCGATAACGACGGCGACATATTTCGTCGGCTCAAAAATTGCGGATAAATACTCCGGGGTGTCGGTCATCTCGGTGGTGTCCGATCCCGACGATCTCTACGACCCCTCAAAGGGAATCTTCGTCGCGGGAAACGTATTCACAAAATGGCGCAAGGAAAATCCCTATGAACCCCTCGACGGCAACGCTCAGGGCAACTATAACCAGCGCGGAAAAGAGTGGGAGCGCGAGGCACATATCGACTACTTCGTGGACGGAGAATTGGGATTTTCGGAGGACGTCGGAATGCGGACTCACGGCGGCTGGTCGAGAGATTCGCAGCAAAAATCCCTCAAATTCTACTTCCGCGAGGACTACGGCGATAAAAAACTCTCCTTCGAGCTCTTTGATGACAACCGCGATTACTTAAACGGCAAAAAGGTCACGGAGTATAAGCGGTTCATGATCAGAAACGGCGGCAACGACAGCTTCTCCCTCCTCTATAAAGACCCGTGGACGCAGTCGCTGGTCAGGGATTTCCCGTTTGCGACGCAGTCCGACAAGCTCGTCATCTGCTTCATAGACGGCGAATACTGGGGACTTTACACGATGGGCGAGGTCTATGACAAGCACTATATCGAGGAAAATTACGGCATCGATTCCGACAACGCCGTCATGATAAAATGCGGCGCTCTGGAGGACGGCATCGACTCCGATCTTGAACTCTGGCAGGACGCCTTTGACTTCGTCGCGAAGAGCGATATGTCAAAAGCCGAAAATTATGCAAAACTCTGCGAGCTCTTCGATATCGACAGCCTGACAGAATACATCGCGTTCGAGCTCTATATCGGCAATCAGGACTGGCTTGAGAATAACTGGGCGGTTTTCAGGGCGCGCGATCCCGTCGAGGGAAATCCCTATGCCGACGGAAAATGGCGCTTCATGCTCTATGACACCGAGTTTTCGATGGATCTCTATAACGCCGGCAGAGATTATAAATTCGACATCTTCACCGACCTTGCAAAAGGCGAAGGGCACTTGGGTCCGATGTTCAAATCACTTTTAAAGAGCAAGGAATTCAAGGCAAAATTCGTGACCGCCTGCGAGGACGTCATGAACATCGCATTCAATCCGAAATCGGCTTCGACCGCTCTCAATAAATACCACTCGGTCTACGCGCCCTATATCCCGCAGCACTTTAAGAGATATATCTTCTGGCAGGGCATTTGGGGCATTGAAAGCAACCGCGACGCCTGGAAAGACTGGCTCGTCAAGCGGCAGGGATACTTCCCGGAGCAGATGAACAAGGTCCTTTCCCTCGGCACCAAAAACACCAACACCCTCTCCGTCAGTATCGAGGGTAAGGGGACGGTGTATATCGACAATATCCCGATAAAATTTACAAATAGTAAATGGAGCGGTGAATATTTCTCCGGGTATAGTATTTCGGTGAGAGCGGTGCCCGCAAACGGCTATGAATTCGACGGTTGGAGCGGCATCAGCGGAGCCGACGGCGAGAGCTTCAAGGTGAATCCGAAGCAGGACATCAGCCTGAATGTAAAATTCAGTAAAAAGAAGGGTTAAAAATTATAACGGTAAAACTCAAATCCGGCAAAGCACTTTGGCTGAGTAGCGCTATAGTAGTTTTGGTCGCGCTGCTCGGCATATACAATCTAAACCAATTTGTTTCGGACGGCGGACTGAATTTCCCGTCGCTGACAAGATTTATCATCATTTTCCTCGGCATGACGGCTTCGCTTCTTGTGGATATCAAACTCCCCGAGCTTGCCGAAAAAGCCGCGGCTGCCGTGTTTTTCGCGCTCGGTCCGTGGCTTGCGTTTGAAAACGTCAAGATCATCGTCGGGGTGCCGAGATATGCGGAGAGGATATACTGGCTGAATTTGTTATTTTACGCGGTGATACAAGCCGCGGCGTTCATGATCACCCAGTCGGCGAGGGCGTCGGTATGCCTCACGGTCGCGATCGGAAGCGTTGCGAATTTTGCAAACGAGCTGGTTTTGCTGATACGCGGGACACCCCTCACTCCGACCGATCTCTACGCCATCGGCACCGCCATGAAGGTGACTACAGCCTCCGACTGGCACTTCAATCCCGACATGATGACCGGTCTCGTGACGGGGATCATGTACATCGCCTTGGCTTCAAAGTTCAAGATAGGATATCCCAAAAAATGGCTGAGACCCTGCGCGGCTGCCGTCGGGGCGATAGCCTTTGCAATCGGGTGCATAGGTATTTATAACATCGACTACGAGAGCTTTTCGACCTCTACTTTCGACACAGAATCTACAAATAACGTAAACGGCACCGCGCTCAGTTTTTACATAAATTACCGCAAGATGGATTTCGATCCGCCGGAGGGATATTCGGTCAAGGCGCTCAAGGAATTTTTGGCGGGCTATGATGATGAAACCTCTTCGGAGACCGATTTGGGCGACAATGTCCATGTCGGCGAGGTCATCAAGCCTCAGCCCGATTATCCGAACATCATCGTCATCATGAACGAGAGCTTCTCGGACCTTAGCTACCTCGGCACGCTTCGGACGGATAACGAATACATGCCGAATTTTGATAATTTAATACGCCAAAACCAGACGGGAAGGCTCCTCGTCTCCGTCTTGGGAGGAGGCACCTGCAACACCGAGTTTGAATTTCTGACGGGACTGTCGATGATGTACATGCCCTCGGGGTGCTACGCCTACATGCAGCACATTAAGCAGAACACCGACTCTATGGCGACATATCTTGAGCAGTTCGGCTATGACACCGTCGCGATGCACCCGTTTTACGAGGTCTGCTGGAAGCGGAACACCGTCTACAGGCAGATGGGATTTAACGACTTCATCAGCGGCGAGGACATGACCTCAAACGCCGGGAAATACGTCTCGGCTGAGAGGTGGGAGAAGGGCTTCGGCGACGACGTAGAGTATATCAGAACGCTGATATCGGACAGCTTCTTCTATAAACAGATCGAGAAGAGATTTGAGGAAAAGGAAGATAAGCCGCTCTTCATCTTCGGGGTGACGGTGCAGAACCATTCGACATATGAATACGACGGCGATGACTTTGTGACCGACGTCCACATCAAACGACCCGAGGGCGACTTCCCGAGGGCTGAGCAGTATCTATCCCTGATTAAGGACTCCGACGAAGCCTTGCAGGAGCTGATAGATTACTTTGAAAAGGTCGATGAGAAGACGGTAATCGTATTCTTCGGGGATCATCAGCCGAACGTCGAGGCGGAGCTTATCGACGCCCTGTCGCCCTATCGCGATCAGTTCGTAAACGCCTATCTTACGCGGTTTGAGACGCCTTATCTGATCTGGGCAAATTATGATCTGGATATCGATGAGGAGCCCGGCTTCGGGGTCACAAGCGCAAACTTTCTGGGGCTTAAGACTTTGGAAGCCGCGGGAATACCGCTTAACGCCGAGTATAAGATGATTAAGGACGTCGAGAAGATTGCGCCGGCGATGAATACATGGGGATATTACGATCCCTATAACGTCTGGAATTACCGCACCGAAGACGGGTACAAGGAAGATATCCTTAATTATTATAATTATTACACATACTGGAAACTTCACGGCAAAAAATAATTAAAAAGGAGAATGATATATGAAAACGATTGTGCTCTACTATTCGGCAGGCGGCGCGACGGAGGCTGCCGCAAAGGCTCTGGCTTCGGAATTTTCAGCCGACATCGAGAGGATCGACACCCTGACCCCCTACCCCGAGGACGAGGAAGCGATGATCGCTTTGGGTCAGAAGGAAGCCGAGACGGGCGCCACTCCCGCGATCAAGCCGCTTGCGCATGATCTTTCGGGGTATGACACCGTCATCATCGGCACGCCGACATGGTGGTATACGATGGCTCCCGCGGTGCTCACACTCCTAAAATCCTACGACTTCAAGGGCAAGACCGTACTGCCGTTTCAGACCCACGTCGGTCAGCCGGGGCATGTCATTCCCGACATGAGAAAAGAGCTCAAGGGCTCGATGCTCTTCTCGGGATTATCCCTTGAATACGGCAAGGACAAAAAGCTTACACCCCGCTCGGAAAGCGAGTATAAAGAGTGGACGGCAGCAGTCAGAAAGGAGCTTAAAATATGAAGGTTCTGATGATAAACGGCAGCCCGAAATCCAACGGCAACACCGCCTTGGGGCTTGCGGAGATGGAGAAAATATTTGCAAAAAACGGTATCGAAACCGAGATAATTCATGTCGGGCATCTTGACGTCAGGGGCTGCATAGGCTGCGCGAAGTGCTCGGAGACGGGAAAGTGCGTATTTGACGATACCGTCAACGAGACCCTCCCGAAGTTTGAGGAATGCGACGGAATGGTGATCGCAAGCCCCGTCTATTACGCTTCCCCTAACGGCACGCTGATCTCCTTCCTCGATAGGCTGTTTTATGCGGCTCATTTTGACAAGAGAATGAAGGTCGGGGCGTCGGTCGCGGTCGCAAGAAGAGGCGGCACGACGGCGACATATGACGTTCTGAATAAGTATTTTACGATATGCGGCATGCCCGTGGCTTCTTCGAGCTACTGGAATATCCTGCACGGTCAGAAGCCGGGTCAGGCGGCTGAGGACGGCGAGGGACTGCATACCCTCAGAGGTCTTGCCGAGAACATGACGTTTTTGATGAAGGCAATTGAGCTCGGTAAGGAAAAATACGGTTTACCTGAGAGCGAACCGAAGGTCTGGACGAATTTCATAAGATGATATTTAGGGCGGAGGATAATTCTTCCGCCTTTTTCATGTCGTATAATGTATTTTATTCCCGTAAATCCTGCAAAAATTTATCGAGCTAAAGCCGAGAATTGCACATTTACGACAAAAAATGAATTATCAAATATTAAAATATTCATTTCGCCTTGACAGACAAAGCCCGGCATGTTAAAATGAATATAATCACTCTTAAAAGGCACGATTTTGAAAGGAAGTGCGAAATGAAGCTCAACGTAACGGAAGAGGCTAAAAAACTCCTGCTGGACAGGATAGAGCAGCACAACATGATCGACCCGAGCTATTACAGCAAGTACGACGTCAAAAGGGGTCTGAGAAATGCCGACGGCACAGGCGTAGTCGCCGGGATCACCAACATCTGCAACGTCCACGGATATGTCATGAACGAGGGCGAAAAGCAGAATATCGAGGGCGAGCTCTATTATCGCGGCTACAACGTCTCCGACCTCGTGTCGGCTCTTGACAGCGAGGAGCGGTTCGGATATGAGGAAGTGGTATATCTTCTCCTGATGGGCTCGCTGCCGTCTAAAAGGGCTCTGAAAGCCTTTGAGGGCGCTATTTCAAATAACAGAGACCTGCCCGACGGATTCTTTGAGGACATGATCTTAAAGGCTCCGTCGAGAAATATCATGAATAAAATTTCCCGCTCGATCTTGGCGCTTTATTCCTATGACGATTTTCCGGAGGCAAAATCCGCCGAGGACGAGCTGATGACGGCGGTGTCCATCATCGCAAAACTCCCGGTCATCATGGCGTCGGCATATCAGGCGAAACGCAGATTTTACGATTCGCAGACGATGTTTATGCATCAGGTCCGACCCGAGGAGTCAACCGCGGAGACGATCTTGTCGCTCCTAAGATTTGACAGAAAATACAGTTATGAGGAGGCAAAACTCCTCGATACGATGCTGATGCTGCATGCCGAACACGGCGGCGGCAACAACTCGGCATTTGCCTGCCGCGTACTTACGTCGTCGGGGACCGACCCGTATTCCGCATATGCGGCTGCGGTAGGTGCACTTAAGGGACCTTTGCACGGCGGCGCCAATCAGAAAATTTTGGAGCAGCATGACTATATCAAAGCAAATGTCAGGGACTGGAACGATGAGGAAGAGGTCAGGGAAATCCTCCGAAAAATCCTCAAAAAAGAAGCCGGAGACCGCTCGGGCAAGATCTACGGCATGGGACACGCGGTGTATACGCTTTCGGACCCGAGGGCGATCATCCTAAAGCGGGAGGCAAAGAAGCTTGCCGCAGGGACGGAGTACGAAGCCGAGCTGGAGCTTTTGGAAGCCGTCGAGAGGAATGCGCAGCAGGTATTCGCCGAGGTCACAGGCAAGGAAAAGACGCTGTGCGCGAATGTCGATATGTATTCCGGCATGTGCTACCGCATGCTCGGGATTCCCGACGAGCTCTGCACGCCGATGTTTGCGGTTGCGAGGATCGCCGGCTGGGCTGCGCACAGGATCGAGGAGAGGCTGACGGGCGGAAGGATTATCAGACCCGCGTATAAGGCTGTCAGCAAGCCGAGGGCGTATGTGACGCTGGCGGATAGAGGGTAGAGATTAGAGGGTAGAAGGTTAGATGGTGGAGGCGCGAACAGCCTGCGGAAGGGTGAACCTGAGCGGTGAAAAGTTAGCACTTAACCTTATGAGAGAAAAGTCAAAAAGGTTTTGCCCCGCTTTTCCTCAAAAAGCGGGCGAGAGTCCAGAGGCGAGGAGCCTCTGGTCGCGCTCCGCAGAGCGCGAAATCTTTGCAAAAAGGACAGCGAGAGCTGTCCTTTTTGCTTTTATCGTTCAAAAGAGGGCGACGAAGTCGCCCGGGAGCCGGAGGGGTGTGGGGAACCATGCAATGGTGCCCAACGGAGCCGAGCGAAGCGAGGCTCGAGAATGCCCCCTCTCCCAAGGGAGAGGGGGCTGGGGGTGAGGGTATGCCCCTCCCCCTTCAGGGGAGGGGTTGGGGTGGGGGAAACTTTAGGAGAGGGGTTTAAGGGGAGAACCCTTTTGCAAAAAGGGTTCTCCCCTTAAGTGGCGGCTGAAAAATTAAATCTGAAGGTCTGAAAGCCCCGCTTTAAAGTAATAAATCCCACTATGCAGTATTATTTTCCTTCATGCTTTAAATCAATAAACCGGAATATTCTCACCCCACTCCCCCTGCCAAACCTCCCAACATTAGGCGATCTCCACTTTTCCCTCCGCCCCCACATATTTTTCCCCCACCCCCTTGCAAATCTCAAACATTTGTGCTAAAATATATAAGGCATACTATACCGAATCGAAAATCGGAGGTGGAGCGCTTGAGGAAGTCCCTTGCCCGGCTTTTATGTGCCGGCGCGGCTCTTATGCTGAGCGGCTGTCAGGCGATCACCTTCAACATGGACGAGCTTCTGTCGGCGCCGAAGGTTGCCGACGAGCAGTCCGCGATATATCAGGCGCTTCTTGAGAGCGCAGGTCGGGGGATCACCCTCGAATACCCCAGAAACGGCGATTACCGCTCGGCTTTCGTTCTTTATGATATCGACGGCGACGGCGAGGAGGAGACCTTGGCGTTCTACTCCGTCAGTTCGCTCACGGACTCCAACGTCAAGATTTCGGTGCTGGACCGCGGGGAGGACGGCAGTTGGCGGGCTCAGTATGAGCTTGCGGGCGCGGGAAGCTCGGTCGAGCGGGTGATGTTTTCGGGAAGCGATACCGTCGTCGGCTACTCCTCTCAGGACTATGAGGAAAACGCGGTCAGAATGTACCGCTACAACAACGGCGTTTTGGAGCCGATATATGAAGAGACCTACAGCGTCCTTGAGACGGCTGATACGGACGGCTGCGGTCAGGAAGAGATCGCGGTCGTGAGAAGGTCGGGTATCGGCGTCGAGGTGGAGATATTAAAGACGGAATCGGACGGGAGCTACACCGCCTACGGCTTACAGCTTGAGGAATCGGCGACCGCCATCGCCGGGAGCATTTTCGGGGATTTCGGAGGCAGGCAGGCGATGTATATCGACATATCCACCGACGGCGGAGGACTTGTCACCGAGATGGTTTATCTTAAAGATGGGGAGATAGTCTGTCCGACGGCTACCGGAGGGATAAATACCGCTACTCAGCGACCCGCGGGCTATTCCTGCCGGGACTACGACGGCGACGGCAAGGTGGAGATACCCGTTCTCACGCCTTTTACGGGATATGAATCGGCTCCTTGGGGCGAGGGAGAATATTTCACAAACTGGTACTCGATTTCCCCCGAGACGGGAAGTTTTGATTTAAAATCGGTATCATATACAAATCTTCGGGACGGATATGTCCTGACAATTCCCAACAGATGGCAGAACATGGTCACCGTCATGAAAAATCAGGGCACCGGTGAGCTGACGTTTTACTCTTACGATCCCGGAGCGTCTGTTCCCGGGGAGGGGACGATATCCATACCGATAGTGAGCTTTTCGGCTTCCGATCCGTCTGCCGAGGAGAGCTTTGTGGAGTCGGGGTACAGCGTTTTATATTCCACCGATTCAAAGACCTATTACGTCAAAACGCTCGCCGACCCGGACATGCCGCTGATACTCACGATGGACGAGATCAGGGACAACTTTTATATACTGCAATAGGAGATGACTATGAGAAGGATTATTGTCTGCGAGGACGAAGCTTCGATCAGGGAATTTATCGTCTTAAACCTCAAGAGATCGGGATATGAAGTCACCGACGTCAGCTGCGGCGAGGACGCCGTGAAGGCGTTTGAAGAGGGCAACTGCGATTTTGACGCGGCTCTTTTGGACATCATGATGCCGGGGATCGACGGCTTCGAGGTCTGCAAGAGGATAAGGGAAAAATCCGACAAGATCGGCATAATCATGCTCTCGGCGAAGTCCCAGGAGATGGACAAGGTGAGCTCGCTGATGATGGGCGCCGACGACTACATCACAAAGCCCTTTTCGGTGACGGAGCTGGTCGCGAGGGTGGACGCCGTTTGCAGAAGGGTCTCGATGACCGTAGATAAAGCCGCCGATTCAAAGCGGATAATCCGCTCGGGACCGTTTGAGTGCGACACAAAATCGAGAACGGTTCTAAAAGACGGAAAGCCGATTGATCTTACGCAGGTGGAATATCAGATCATCGAATATTTTCTGAAGAATCAGAACACGGCTCTTGACCGCATGTCGATACTTCGCTCGATCTGGGGCGACAGCTATTACGGGGTCGAGAAGATTGTGGACGTCAACATACGGCGGATAAGAATGAAGATTGAGGACGAGCCCTCCAACCCGAGATACATCACGACCATCTGGGGATACGGGTATAAGTGGTGCTCGGAGTGATGATGGGATTACGGGGCTGGGTGCAAAGCGGGAGCTGCCTCTTACGGGGCTGGGTGCAAAGCGGGAGCTGCCTCTTACGGGGCTGGGTGCAGAGCGGGAGCTGCCTCTTACGGGGCTGAGTGCCGGGCGGTACAAGTCTCTTACGGGGCTTGGTGCCGGGTGAGGGCTCGGGCGAAGCCCTGTCGCGTGAAACGCGACACGCCGACGGAGTCGGCGGTGCGACTTCGTCGCACGGGCTTCGCCCTGTAGTCCCCCTCTCCCTCCCGCCCCGGTAATACGCACCGCACCCCCCTTTTTCAAAGCCCCGATTCAGATACGGAGTAGGTAAGATATGCAAAGGCGAAGATTCAAAAGGTCGATAACCGTGCGCTGGGCTGTAAATACGCTCGGGCTTGTCGTCGTCATGCTTATCCTCGCCGTCTTCCTGATATTGAACGTCGCCCGAAACTACTACGAGAGCACTGCGGAGCAGTATCTGGTATCGAGAATGGACACCATCAGCTCCGAACTCTCGCGCTTTACCGCAGAATCGGCATACCGCTCGGAAGTGCGAAACATCATCGAGCAGTTTACTGAAAAGGACCGCTTCGAGCTCCTCTGTCTCTCGGACACCGGTCGGGTAACGCTTACAAGCTCGGGATTTCAGCCCTCCGATTGGCTCACTACGGATGATCTAAAGGAAGCAGAGACGTCGGACGACGGCACCTTCTTTTCAAATCTGACGCTTGAGAGCGGGGAACATATATTAAGGTATACAAAACTCCTTCCCGGGCTCGCAAGGGAGTATTCCGCGATGATGATCATGACCTCCCTCGACGCCGTCGACGGTCAGATGACTGAGATCGCGATCGTGCTGACCGCTGTCTCGGCGGTGATAGTACTCCTTATGCTCACCTCCGGTCTTTACTTCGTCAAGTCGATAGTGCTGCCTGTCCGGCAGATAAGCGACATCGCCCGGGGTTATGCGGAAGGCGACTTTTCCGAACGTATCGAAAAGCGCTCAGACGATGAACTTGGAGACTTATGCGACTCCGTTAACTACATGGCAGGCGCGCTTGAAAATACCGAAAAAATGAAAAACGAATTCATCTCCTCCGTCTCCCATGAACTGAGGACCCCCCTCACGGCTATCAAAGGCTGGAGTGAGACATTGATGATGGGAAGCGATCAGGAGACGCTTGAAAAGGGCATGCGGGTGATATCCGGCGAGACCCAGCGGCTTTCCGAGATGGTCGAGGAGCTCCTCGATTTTTCCCGCATTCAGGACGGGCGATTCAGATTAAATAAAACCAAGATGGATATTCTTGCCGAGCTCGGAGACGCGGTCCTAATTTATACTGAGCGTGCAAAAGAACTCGGAATTGACATAGAGTATTATGAGCCGGAGATGCTTCCCTTCGTATTCGGCGACCCCGCAAGGCTCAGGCAGGTGTTTATAAACATCATCGACAACGCCGTCAAATATTCAAACTCGGGAGACCGAGTGGCGATAGAGGCGTACAGTCAGGGCAAGAACGTGGTGATATCGGTGTCCGACACGGGAGTGGGGATACCGGCTGAGGACTTGCCGAAAGTCAAGCAAAAATTTTACAAGGCAAATCAGACCCGCCGCGGCTCGGGAATCGGGCTTGCGGTCGCGGACGAGATAATCGAAATGCACGGCGGAAGCCTGCTCATCGAAAGCGAGGAGCACAAGGGCACAACGGTCCTCATCACGCTCCCCGTCTACGATGATAAATCTTAAGAAAGGATGAATCTAATGAGCAAAAATAAAGACTGCAAATTCAAAACGCAGATAGGCGGACAGGCTCTTATCGAGGGCGTGATGATGCGAGGACCCGAGGTCGAGGCGATGGCTGTAAGACTTCCTACAGGCGGAATAGACGTCGAGCAGTGGGACTTGGGACCCGCAAAATGGTACAGAAAAACCCCCTTTATCCGCGGTCCGATAAACTTCGTCGTCTCCCTTGCGGACGGCTACAAATGTCTCTCGAAGTCGGCTGACAAGTCGATCCAGGGGATAGAGGAGGAGCCCTCTAAATTTGAAAAATGGCTGACCGATAAACTCGGCGACAAGCTGATGGCGATCGTGATGGTGATAGCCTCGGTCTTGGGGATTGCCCTTGCGCTCGGGCTGTTTATTCTTATCCCGGCGACCGTCACGAAGATGATCTCGAAATTTGTGGAGCTTCCCGACATCGCAAAAAATATAATCGAAGGGCTCATCAAGATGGCGGTATTCGTCGTCTACATCGCGCTCACCGCACTTTTAAAGGACATCAGGCGGACATATGAATACCACGGAGCCGAGCACAAGACCATCGCCTGCTACGAAGCCGGCGAGGAGCTGACGGTAGAAAATGTCAAAAAACACCGCCGCTTCCACCCGAGGTGCGGCACGTCGTTCATGTTCCTCGTGCTGTTTATATCGATAATCGTGACCTCGGTTTTCAGGATTCAGTGGGGCAATCTCTGGCTTCGGGTGCTCTGCAAGCTGCTGATTCTGCCGGTGATCGTATCCATCGCATATGAACTTATAAAGCTTGCGGGGAGATATGACAATATCTTAACCAAAATCATCTCCGCCCCCGGGCTTTGGATTCAGCGCCTGACGACGAGGGAGCCCGACGAGAGCGAGATCGAGTGCGCGATCGCGGCGTTTATCCCCTGCATTCCCAAAGAAAAGGGCTCGGATCGGTGGTAAAGCTTTTTTCGGATATTGTTTCAAGACTTTCTATGGTCACCGACTCCCCGGAATTTGAGGCGGGAGTTATCCTTGAGGAAGTCCTCGGGAAAAGCTGGCGGATAGATGATCTGAAAGGAAATCTAAAAATTTCGGAGGATTCGCTTAGGCGGGCTGATGAAATGCTTTCCCGAAGGCTTTCGGGGGAGCCGCTTCAGTATATCGTCGGCGAATGGGATTTTTGCGGTCTTAAATTAAAAGTCGGGCCCGGGGCGCTTATCCCGAGGCAGGACACCGAGACCCTTGCCGACACGGCTCTTGATCTCATTCGGGATATAAAATCCCCCCGGGTGATCGACCTCTGCTCGGGCACGGGGTGCGTAGCCATCGCGATAAAAACCGCAAGAGCGGACGCCGAGGTTTACGCGCTTGAAAAGTACGAAGCCGCGTATGAAATTTTAAAGGACAATATTAAAAGGTATCCCGGGGTGAATGCCGTTTCGGCTGACGTTTCGGATGATGCCGCAGCCGCTAAGTTTCACGGCATGGATTTAATAACCGCGAACCCGCCGTATCTTACGTCGGACGACATGAAAAATCTGCAAAAAGAGGTAACATACGAACCAAAAGAAGCGCTGTACGGCGGAGACGACGGGCTTCGGTTTTACCGCGAAATCCCGGAAGTCTGGCATGATGTGCTTAAAGACGGGGGACATATCGCCTTTGAGATTGGGCTCGGGCAGGAATATGAAGTCGGGAAGATATTAGGGGATAAAGGATATAAAGATATTAAATATATTAACGATCTCACGGGCAGGGCAAGAGTTGTCACAGCCCGAAAGTGAGGGAGTTTTTGACAGCTAATAATGTATAACATTTTAGGAGGATGATGAGATGGCAGTAAAAAAGACCGCCGAAAAGAAGTCTGTGCCGCTTTCGCAGCAGACGAAGGAGGAAAAGCAAAAAGCCCTTGAAACCGCGATAGCTCAGCTTGAAAAGGCATACGGCGCAGGCGCTGTCATGAGGCTCGGGCAGACGCAGACGTTAAACGTCGAAGCGATCTCCACCGGCTCGATGACCCTTGACATGGCGCTCGGCATCGGTGGGGTGCCGAGGGGAAGGATCGTCGAGATTTACGGTCCCGAAAGTTCCGGCAAGACGACGGTCGCCCTGCATATCATCGCCGAGGCTCAGAAGCTCGGCGGCGAGGTCGCCTTTATAGACGTCGAGCACGCGCTCGATCCCGTCTATGCCTCACAGCTTGGCGTTGACATCGATTCCATGCTCGTATCTCAGCCCGACTCCGGTGAGCAGGCTCTTGAGATCGCCGAGGCGCTGGTCCGTTCGGGCGCTATCGATGTTATAGTCCTCGATTCCGTCGCCGCGATGGTCACCCGCGCCGAGATCGACGGCGAGATGGGCGATACCCATGTCGGACAGCTTGCGAGGCTGATGTCCCAGGCGATGAGAAAGCTCACCAGCGTCATCTCAAAATCAAACTGCGTTGCGGTCTTTATAAATCAGGTACGCGAGAAGATCGGCGTTATCTACGGCAACCCCGAGACGACCCCGGGAGGACGGGCTTTAAAATTCTATGCCTCCGTCAGAATCGAAGTCAGAAAGGGCGAGCTTTTGAAAAACGGCTCCGAGCCGATCGGTAACCGCACCAAGTGCAAGGTCGTCAAGAACAAGGTCGCGCCTCCTTTCAAGGAAGCGGAGTTTGACATGATCTACGGCAAGGGGATTTCGAGGATTGGCGAAGTCGTCGATATCGCGACGGAGCTCGACATAATCCACAAGTCCGGCGCATGGTTCAGCTATAAGGACGCAAAGATCGCTCAGGGAAGAGAAAACGCCAAGATTTATCTGCAGGATCACCCCGATATCGAAGCTGAGATCGAGGCGAAGATCATGGAGAACAAAGACGCCGTGATGTCGGCTTCAAAAGGCTCCAAGAAGGAAGCCGAGCTTTCGGCGGCAGCTTCCGCGGCGGCAGCTAAGCCCGATTCCAAAGCCCCGGGCGTCATCGTCGATCCCGAGGACGACTTTGAGGAATTCACCCCGGCGAGCGAGAGCTAAGAGATGGAATATAAGATCGAGGCGGTGTCGCAGTTTAAGGGCGACACCCTGCGCATTGACTTTGACTGCCGCGAACCGCTCTTTATAAATTCCGCCGTGGCGTATGATTTGGGGCTTCGGGTGGGAGCCGTATTTGACGACGGCGAGCTCGAAAATGCCGTAAAAAAGAATATCTACCGCCGCGCAAGGGAGAGGGCTCTGTATCTTTTGGACGTTCGGGATTACGGCTATGCCGAGATGTTTAAAAAACTCAGCCCGAACTATCCCGAGGATATATGCTACGACGTCGTCAACAATCTTGCGGAAATAGGGCTTATCGATGATCGGAGATATGCAAAAAAATGCGCGGAATACTATCTTCTTACAAAGCAGCGCGGGGAATTTTCAGCCCGCGAGGAGATGAGAAAAAGAGGTATTCCAAATGAAATCATCGACGAGACTTTGGAGGAATATAAAGACGGCGCAGTTGATCGTCTGCGGGATCTGATATCAAGAAAATATTTAAAAAAGCTCTCCGAAGAGGGCGGCTCCGGCAAGGTCCGGGCTGCACTGATGAGGCAGGGCTATTCCTATAGCGACATAAACGAGGTCCTGTCAGAGGATCGGGAGGAGTGGTGAAATGGGCGTGAGAGTGGGATTTGTATCTTTGGGGTGCCCTAAAAATCAGGTAGATTGCGAGCATCTTATCTATAATCTTAGGGAGACGGGGTTTGAGATCGTCGCCGACGCGGCTCTTTCCGACGTCGTCGTGATAAACACCTGCGGCTTCATCGAAAGCGCCAAGCAGGAGGCTATCGACACTATTCTTGAATTCTGCACGCTTAAGAACGAGGGCAGGATAAAGGCTGTCATCGTGACGGGCTGCCTTGCCGAGAGATATTTTGACGACATAAGAACCGACATTCCCGAGGTGGACGCAGTCGTCGGTCTCGGGGCAAATGAAATGCTCGGGGAGATCATAAATAAAGTCTCAGACGGCGTGCAGGCTGATCTTAAAGGCGATAAATACGCCATGCTTCAGGACGTTCGGCGGGTGGTATCCACCGAGACTTTTGCATATCTTAAAATTGCCGAGGGCTGCTCAAATTGCTGCACATATTGCGCGATACCCTCGATCAGGGGAAAGCTCAGAAGCCGCAGGATCGAGAGCATTGTCGACGAGGCAAAGTGGCTTGCAAAGGTCGGATTCAAGGAGATAATCCTCGTCGCTCAGGACACGACGGTCTACGGCGAAGATATCTACGGCGAGCCGAAAATCTGCGAGCTTTTAAGGCAGCTTTGCAAGATCGACGGGATAAAGTGGCTCCGGACCCTTTACTGCTATCCCGAGAGGATAACGGACGAGTTTATCGATCTTTTGGCTTCGGAAGATAAGCTGGTTAAATATCTCGATATCCCGATTCAGCATTCCGTCGACCGGGTCTTAAAGAGAATGAACCGTAAGAGCACGCATGATGAAATAGTCAGTTTAATTAAAAAGCTCAGGGAAAGGGTGCCGGGGATAATCTTAAGAACCACGCTTATTGCGGGATTTCCCGGCGAGACGGATGATGAATTCACGCAGCTCTGCGAGTTTGTCAAGGAGGCTGAATTCGACCGCCTCGGGTGCTTTGCCTACTCTCAGGAGGAGGGCACCGCGGCTGCGAGGCTTCCCGATCAGATAGACGAAGCGGAAAAGCAGAGGCGCGCAGACATCGTGATGGAGACGCAGATGATCATCAGCGACCGCAAAAATCAAGCACGCATAGGCTCGGATTTAGAAGTCGTATGCGAGGGCTGGGATAGGTACGCCGAATGCTTCTACGGCAGGAGTTACGCCGAAGCCCCCGAGATCGACGGGAAAATCTTCTTCACGTCGAAAAAGCCCTGCGCCGTCGGGCAATTCCTCACGGTTCACATCAGCGAGGCGATGGATTACGATCTTTTGGGCGAGGTGAAATGATGAATCTACCTAACAAACTGACCCTTCTGCGGGTCGTTCTGATACCCTTTTTTGCGATGTTTCTTCTTTGGCAGTTTACCGATTTCAATATTTTGATATCGCTGCTGATATTTGCCGCGGCGTCTCTTACAGACCTTTTGGACGGCAAGATTGCAAGAAAATATAACCTCATCACCGACTTCGGAAAATTTTTGGACCCCCTTGCCGACAAGGCTCTTGTCATGGCTGCGCTCGTCATTTTTGTGGAGCTCGGGTGGTGCGGCTCGGTGCCGGTGATAATCATTCTGTTCCGGGAATTCATGGTCTCGGCGCTTCGGCTCGTAATCAAGTCGGGCGAAGGCGTGGTGGTGCCGGCGGGGTGGTTCGGGAAGATCAAGACCGCCTTCACGATGACCTCCCTCTGCCTGATAATGCTCTTAAAAGGGCTTGAGCCGATCGGTATTGCGATTCCCTTCACCGGGGTGATCTGCAATATTCTGATCTGGATTTCGGCGATACTTACAGCCGCCTCGGGCATTCAGTATCTTACGGCATACTGGAAAGTCATAGACCCGGGAAAGTGAGGGAAAATATGCCTAAAAAAGAGAGAAAACTCACGGAAGCCGAGCTTAAGCGCAAAGCCGGATTTGAAAAGCTCAGCGCCGACATGGAGGCTGAGGGCTTCAAGAGAACCGATCTCACGGTCGGGATCGTCAAGGCAAACCTGCTTTCGTTTGTCGTGATGCTTCCGTTTGTGATAATTTCGGCGCTCGTGTTCTTTTATTTCAATCCGGTCGGAGGGCTTGATTCGACGTTCACGTTCTTAAGATATTTTGTGCTGCTTGCCGGGATAATCGTAATGGCTGTCGTTCACGAGGGCATTCACGGGCTGACGTGGGGTGCTTTTGCCAAAAATCACTTTAAAGCGATAAGGTTCGGCATCGTTTGGAAGATGCTGACCCCCTACTGCGCCTGCGCCGAGCCGCTTAAAAAATATCAGTATCTTTTGGGCAGCATGATGCCGACGCTCGTCATCGGGACAGGTCTTACCGCGATCGGAACCGCCTTGGGAAGCTGGGTCGTTGAAGCTCTGGCGCTTATCATGATCTTCGGCGGGGGCGGGGATTTCATCATCATAATGAAAATGCTGACATATAAAAGCGGCGGCGGGGAGACGCTGTTTTACGATCACCCTTACGAATGCGGAGTGGTGGCGTTTGAGAGGGCAAAATAGCAAAAAAGTACACCTAAGGTGCAGAAAAGAATATTGACATATTATCATATATCTATTACAATACGGAAAACGGAGGTACGACCATGAAAAAACTTACCGCGATTATTCTGGCGATTCTGATGATTATATCGCTGACAGCCTGCGGGGACAAAGCCGAGGGAAATTCCCACAGCGATCCCAATGTAGAAGCGGAGGTCTACGATCTTGACGAGCTGACCGAGGCGATGGGTCTCGGCTGGAATCTGGGCAACGCCCTTGACGCGCCGGAAGGCGAGACGAGCTGGCATATGCCCGAGACTACCAAAGAGATGATCGATAAGGTGCATGAGCTCGGCTTCAACACCGTAAGAGTGCCGGTATCGTGGGGGCTTCACACCTCCGGTTCCCCCGATTACGTCATCGATGAGGATTGGATGGACAGGGTCGAGGAAGTCGTCAACTACGGGCTTTCCAACGACATGTTCGTGATTTTAGATTCTCATCACGACAACGATTTCTACTACCCCACCAAGGACCACGAGGAAGAGAGCCTTAACTATATCGAGAAAATCTGGACGCAGATCGCCGATAGATTTAAAGATTACGATCAGCACCTGATCTTTCAGCCGATGAACGAGCCGAGGCTTGCCGGGACCGACTATGAGTGGTGGGTGGACTACAACAACAGGCAGTGCCTTGAGGCGCTCGACATCATCAACGAGCTCAATCAGAAGGCTCTCGACGTCATCCGTGCCTCCGGGTCAAGAAATGCCGACCGCTACTTCTTGGCTGTGTCATACTGCGGCTCGCCCTCCTATTCCCTGAAAGAGCCGTATGAGCTTCCCAAGGACACGGTCGAGGGGAGAATGCTTATATCGGTTCATGCATATACCCCCTACAGTCTTGCTATGGACCCGAGCGCCGATTTCCGCACTTTCGGAAATTCCGAGAAGCATGAGATCGACGACTTCATGACCCAGCACTATCAGAAATACCGTCAGAACGGCGTCGGCGTTATCATCGACGAGATGGGGATCATCAACAAAAACAACCCCTACGACCGCGAGGATTGGGCTGCATACTTCGTCGCGAAGGCAAAGAGCTTGGGACTGGTCTGCTGCTGGTGGGACAACGGCAACACCTACCCCGGCGAGGAGTCCTACGGGCTGTTCGATCGGAATGCCCTCGAAATCTTTGAGGACAGCAAAGCGCCCTACGACGGGCTTATGACGGGTCTTGAGACCCCTCTTGAGGATATAAAGAGCTCCCGACCCGAAAGCTGATCGTCCCTTTTAAAGGAGGATTTTTATGGAAAGAAGCAATTTTGAAAGGATAACACGGGATATGCGTCTCGGCTGGAACTTGGGAAATACCCTCGACTGTCCTCCCGCGGAAACCGGCTGGGGCAACCCGATGACGACCCGCGAGATGATCAAAAAAATCCGCGAGCTCGGCTTCGACACCGTCCGCGTGCCCGTGTCATGGCACCGCCACTGCGATGATGAGCATAACGTCTCCCCGGAGTTTATGGACCGCGTTGCAGAGATAGTCGGGTGGGTCATCGATGAGGGAATGTTCTGCATATTAAACATTCACCACGATAACCACGAATTCCAGCCGACCGACGAAGGCTTGGAGAAGGGCAGAAATTATCTTTCAAAAATCTGGTCTCAGGTCTGCGGGCGCTTCGTGGAATATCCCGACAAGCTGATCTTTGAGGGCATGAACGAGCCGAGAATCATCAGGGACCCGCAGGAGTGGCACCTCGACATGCGCCTTGAGAAGTGCAGAAAAGCGGCGGAGTACATAAACGTCTTCAATCAGACATTTGTCGATACCGTGAGAGCCTCCGGGGGCGGGAATGCCGCAAGACCCCTGATGGTGCCGTCCTATGCCGCAAATCCGAGACATGCATTTATGCCGCAGTTTAGGCTTCCGTATGACCCGTCGGACATGCTGACCGTCTCAATACACGTCTACGACCCGCAGGGGCTCGCGCTGATGCCCGACCCCGAGATCACCGTCTTCAACGAGCACGGCAAGGAGGTTCTGGACGGGATTTTAGGCGGCGCGCGTGAGAGGTTTGTGAAATTCGGCGTGCCCGTCGTCATCGGGGAGATGGGGATCGTCGACAAGCACAACCCCGGGGACCGCTATGAATGGTGCAAATATTTTGCGGAAAACGCCTCGAAGATGGGCATTCCCGTGGTCTGGTGGGACAACGGGGGACGGGATTTCAAGCTTTTGGACCGCAGGAATATTTCCGTCACGCCCGAGGCAGAATCCGTTCTCAAAGGGCTTTTGGACGGGATCAAGTAAATAAAACGGCAGGGAGATAGACCTGCGTAAAACAGCAAAAGCAGGCGAAAGCTGTCCTTATTGATTTTAATTGCCTTCAAAGAACCCCCTCCCCCTTTAAGGGGAGGGGGTATGACTTGCGCAAAAACTTGCCCGTCGCACTTCGCAATCAAAAACGTAAGACTACTTGTGCTCTGAGAGTTTTTGTCGCAAGGCGGGGGCGGTGTAAGAAAATCTCCCTCCTTCATTCAGAAGGAGGGGGATTTAATACTGAAACTCATCCCCATCTTACCCCTCAATCATCTCCAGAAGCCTCTCCACATCCACCGGCTTGGTCACAAAACCGTTCATGCCGCTGTCCTCGGCGTTTGCGCGGTCCTCCTCGGAGGAGTTAGCCGAGCATGCAAAAATCCTCACGCTTCCGCTGTCCTCCCGCCCCGTGTCCCTGATAGCCCTTGCCGCCTCAAAGCCGTTCATTTCGGGCATCAGAAGGTCCATGAGTATCACGCCGTAGTAGCCGATCGTTGATCTCTCAAACTTCTCAAGCGCCGCTTTCCCGTTTTCGGCAAGCTCAGCCTCAAAGCCGTTTTCGCGCAGCAGTTCAAGGATAATCTCCGCGTTCAGCTCGTTGTCCTCGGCGACGAGGATTCTCGGGCGCGGACGTCCGTCGGGGTGGGCTTCGTGACTTTCCTCCTCGGTCAGCTCGCCCGGTTCGGCAAGAAATGTAAACGTAAAGACCGAGCCCTCGCCCTTTTGGCTGACAAATTTCAGGTCTCCGCCCATCAAAAGCGCAAGCTTTCTGCTGATGGAAAGCCCGAGCCCGGTGCCCTGATTTCCTTTCGAGACGGTGTCAAGCTCTTGGGAGAAGGTGTCGAAGATTTTTTTCTGGAATTCCTCGCTCATGCCTCTTCCGGTGTCCGAGACGGTCGCGGTCGTGACGATCTTCCCGCCCGAGGCTTCCTGCTGTCTTATCTTTAAAGATACCTTCCCGCCTCTTGGGGTGAATTTTCCGGCATTATCCAGTAGGTGCAGCATTACCTGCTGAATCCTTATCCCGTCGCCGATGACGCAGGGATAATCGAGATCGATATCGGTATCAAAATGCAGACCCTTAGCCGAAAGAGCGTTCTCGGCGATGGATTCTACTGTCTCGGTCACGAGCCGCAGATCGACAGGCTTTTCGGCAAGTTCAACGCTGTTTGACTGAAGCCGCGACATGTCGAGCATATCGTTCACGAGCGACAGAAGATAGTTCGCCGTGACGTTTGACTGCTTCAGATATTTTCTGACACGCTCGGGCTTGTCGGTGTTCTGCGACATCAGATAGTTGAGCCCGATGAGACCGTTCAGAGGCGTTCTGATCTCGTGGCTCATCGTCGATAAAAAGCGCTTTTTGATCTTTTCGTCGGCTCTGTTTTCGGTATATTTTACATGCAGCCTCAGAAGCAGCACTACCAGTATCACGATGACCGCGGCGCTGATTATAAATACCCTTACAGCCATTCTGTAGCGGTACATAAAGTCGGAAAAGCTGTAGCGGTACTGATTTTCGGTGATCCCGGAGATGGTGTAGCTGCCGATCTCGTCCTCGCTCATGCAGTCGATACACTTGTTTAAGATGCCGATCAGCTTTTCCCCCTCTTCGGGAGGCGTGCCCTCGCCTCCGCCGAAAGCAACGACCGCCGAGAAGCAGAGTTCATCGTCAAGACCGAGCACCGGGATCACCTGCAAGCGCTCATAAATAGGCTTTGTGATGAAGTGCTCGACGACGTACTGATTCTGCATCATCAGGTCGGCTTCGCCGGAATTCACCGCGTTAAAGCAGGCTTCGATGGAGGGATAATCAACCAATTCAAAATTCGGGTATGACGCCCCTAAGACCTTTCTTATCGTCTGAGAACCGGTCAGGATCGCTATGGAGAGATTCGCGTCGAACCGAAAATCAATCCCCTCTTTTGCGACGACGACCTTTTTAGAACGCAGATAGGGCTCGCTTATGAGGATTCCGTTTGCGTTCTGATTTTCCTTGTTATATTCAACGCTCGACACGAGGTCGAAGCCGCCGTCAAGGAGATAGTCGTAGGTGATCTCACCTTCCGGCAGAGCGACATATTCAAAATTTATCCCCGAAAGCTCGCTCACCCGGTCGAAAATATATCTCGAAATGCCCGCAAGATCGCCGTTTTCATCGGCGAAGGAGACGGGGATTCTGTCCGCGACAAAGCCGATCCGAACGCTCTTTCGGGAGGCTATGAAGGCTTCCTCCTCCGGAGTGAAAGACGGCGACTGACCGGAAGCATAGACGTTCACGGAGCCTGCGAGCATGAAAGCCGCAGTCACAGCTGCCAATATTTTACGGATTATTCCTCCGCGCATAACCTCACCCTCCCGAGGAAGTTTTATATATAGTAATGATAGCACAGAGTTTGTGATTTGTCAATCGACGGATGCAGTCGGGGAGTGTCCCATCCACCCACATTAAAGAAAATTAACAAGACCGAAAGGCAATTCGCCTTTTGGATACTTCTCACG